>JALZDN010000132.1 GCA_030862525.1 Actinomycetota bacterium
CCCCCTTCGCTGACGACGTTGCGACCATCCGCTGCCGACCTAGTGCGTCCTAACAATGGCGGTGTGATCGCTGTGCGGGTAAAACCCAGACCGGAACGTCGAGCTATGAAGCCGAGTGTTGGGGGACCGCGGATGCGTGCACGTCGATTCGGTACCGCCCTTGCCACCGGGTTGCTGCTCGGGGCAGGCCTGATCACCGGGATCGCTCCCGCGCAGGCCGCGTCGCGACTGCACTCGGACGCCAAGACACCAGTGGTACAGGGCTACGGCGGCGCGGTGGTCTCGGACACCGCGGAATCGACACAGGCTGGGCTGGAGGTGTTGGGCAAGGGCGGCACCGCCGCTGACGCCGCAGTGGCGGTCGCCGCCACGCTCGGCGTGACCGACCCTTACGTCGCCGGCATCGGCGGCGGCGGCTACTTCGTCTACTACGACGCAAGCACCCATCGGGTGTCCACGATCGACGGGCGGGAAACCGCGCCGGCCGCCGCCGGGCCGTCGATGTTCATCGACCCGACGACCGGGCAGCCGCTCTCGTTGCCGGACGCGGTAACCAGCGGACTCTCCGTCGGCGTACCTGGCACGCTAGCCACCTGGGAGCGCGCGCTGGCGCGGTGGGGCCGCTTCGGGCTGGCCGAGAATCTGCAGCCGGCCGCGCTGGTCGCCGAGCGCGGTTTCGTGGTTGACGCGACGTTTCAGGAGCAGACGCGCCAGAACGCCAAGCGCTTCGCCCAGTTCGACTCGACGGCGAAACTGTTCCTGCCCAACGGCACGCCACCCGCGGTGGGATCGATGCTGCGCAATCCGGATCTCGCCAAGACGTATCGGGAGATCGGTAAGCGCGGGATCGGCGCACTCTACGGCGGCTCGATCGGCGCCGACCTGGTCAACACCGTGCGGCATCCGCCGCTGGTTCCTGGTGCCACGATGGTGGCCAGGCCTGGTCCGATGACGCTGTCGGACCTGCGCGCCTACCGGGCGCTGGATGCCGACCCGACGCACGTGAACTACCGAGGCTTCGACGTGTACGGCATGGCGGAGTCCTCCAGTGGCGGTATCGCCGACGGCGAGGCGCTCAACATCCTCAGTCACTTCGACCTGTCCGCGATGAGCAGGGTGCAGGCGCTGCACCACTATCTTGAGGCCAGCCGGCTCGCGTTCGCCGATCGCAACCGTTACCTGGGCGACCCCCGGTATGTGGATGTGCCCGAGCGCAAGCTGCTCTCGACGTCTTTCGGTCGCCAGCGTGCCTGCCTCATCGACCCGGCGAAGGCCAGCACCAGCCCAGTGGCGCCGGGCGACCCGTTGGTCCGATCGCGTGGTTGCACGCCGGTCGGCGCAGCCGTCGCGGTGCCCGATCGGGGCAACCACACCAACCACTTCGTCGTTGCCGATGATGCGGGCAACGTGGTGTCGTACACCAACACGATCGAGCAGCTGGGTGGCAACGGGATCGTGGTTGCCGGTCGAGGGTTCCTGCTCAACAACGAGCTGACTGACTTCAACTTCGCGCCGACGCAGGGCAGTGCACCCGATCCCAACCTGCCGGCCGCCGGCAAGCGCCCACGCTCGAGCATGTCGCCGACCATCGTGCTGAAGGACGGCCGGCCGTTTCTCGCGCTCGGCTCGCCGGGTGGCGCCACGATCATCACCACGGTGCTGCAGATCCTGATCAACCGGATCGACTTCGGCATGAGCCTGCCTGATGCGATCGCCGCGCCCCGTGCCTCGCAGCGCAACGCCGCAACCACGCAGGCCGAGCCGGCGTTCATCGCAGCAACCACCACGCCTGGCCTGGAAGCACTGGGACACAAGTTCGCGGTCAGCGACACCTCGCCGCTGGATCCCACAATCAAGATCAACCCGGATATCGGCGTGGCCTCAGCACTGGAGTTCCTCCCCCGCGGAAAGGTGGTGGCCGCCGGCGAGCCCGTCCGACGCGGCGGCAGCGCAGCCGGTGTCGTCTGCCCCACCCGCTGACCCCACCCCCGGCGTGTCGCGCCCGCATGCCCACCATGTCACGCCCTACTGCCGGGTGTGTCGCGCTCTCATGCCCGGTGTGTCGCGCCCCGCTGCCCAGCTCACTGCAGCCCCGACCACGCAGACCTGTCCGCAGAGCGACGTACGAGGCCGTCACGCCTTCTGCAGGAACTGGGCGCGCTCCTCGTCGAGCAGATCAGCGGCTAGTCGGGCCAGGCCGGGATGCTCGGTGAGCTCGGAATCGGTTTCGACGAGGTGCTGGGCGGCCTCCCGGGCCTGCCCGATCAGGTCCTCGTCGCGCAGCAGCGACAGCAGCTTGAGCGTGGAACGGCGACCCGATTGCACCGCACCGAGCACATCGCCTTCCCGGCGCAGCTCCAAATCCATCCGAGCCAGCTGGAACCCGTCAGTGGTGGCCGCCACGGCGTCCATCCGCTCCCGGGCAGCGGTGCCGTCCGGGGAGTCGGTCACCAGCAGGCATAGCCCCGGATCCGACCCCCGACCCACCCGGCCGCGAAGCTGATGCAGCTGGCTGATCCCGAACCGCTGCGCGTCCATGATCACCATGACGGTGGCGTTCGGCACGTCCACCCCGACTTCGATGACAGTGGTGGCGACCAGCACGTCGATCTCACCGGCGGTGAAGGACCGCATGACGGCGTCCTTCTCCTCTCCGGGCAGCCGGCCGTGCAGCGCGGCCAGTCGCAGGCCGGCCAGCGGGCCATCGACGAGCTGAGGCACCAGGTCGAGCACCGCAAGCGGCGGGCGGCCGCCCTCGGTGGCCGAATCGTCAGCGTCCTCGCCAGCAGCGTCGTCACCGCCGATCCGCGGGCATACCACGTAGGCCTGCCTCCCGGCCACGACCTCCTCGGTGATCCGCCGCCAAACCCGGTCCAGCCAGTTGGGCTTCTCCCCGACCGGCACCACGGTGGTGGAGATCGGTGACCGGCCCGCGGGCAGTTCGCGCAGCGCGGAGACCTCCAGGTCGCCGTAGACGGTCATCGCGACGGTGCGCGGGATCGGCGTCGCGGTCATCACCAGCACGTGCGGGTTGGTGCCGTCGGCCGCCCTGCCCCGCAGCGCGTCGCGCTGTTCGACACCGAAGCGGTGCTGCTCGTCGACCACCACCATGCCCAGGTCGGCGAACGAGACCCGATCCTGGATCAGGGCGTGGGTGCCGACCACGATGCCGGCCGCGCCACTGGCCGCGTCCAGCAGGGCCTGCTTGCGAGCTCGCGCCGGCAGTGAGCCGGTGAGCAGCGCGATCCTGGTGGCAGCGTCGGCAGACCCCAGTTCGCCGGCCCGACCGAGGTCACCGAGCAGGTCGCGCAGGGACCGGGCGTGCTGCCCGGCAAGCACCTCGGTAGGCGCCAGCAGCGCTGCTTGCCGCCCGGCGTCGACGACCTGCAGCATCGCGCGCAGCGCCACCACGGTCTTACCGGACCCGACCTCGCCCTGCAGCAGTCGGTTCATCGGGTGCTCGGCGGCCAACTCGGCGGCCAACAGCTCGCCCACCTCCCGCTGTCCCGCCGTCAAGGTAAAGGGCAGCACGGCGTCGAACGCCGCGGCCAGCCCACCATCCCGACGCCGGCACGCCGGCGCGCGATGCAGCGCCGCCTCCTGGCGGCGCCACGCGAGGGTGAGCTGCACCGCCATCGCCTCGTCCCACTTCAGCCTGTGCTGGGCCGCGGCGATCTCGGCCCGGTCATCGGAGCGGTGCACAGCCCGCAATGCGGCGCCCAGTCCGGGCAGCCGGTGCTGCGCGCGTAGATCGGGTGGCAGCGGATCTTCCGGGTCGTCCAGGACGTCGAAGACCTGCCGCACACAGAGCTGGATCGTCCAAGACGCCAGGTCTTTGGTGGCGGGGTAGACCGGGAGCAGCGGCCGGGAAAACTCCGCGAGCTTGTCGGCGTCGCCGTCGAGCAGTTGGAAGTTCGGGTGCGTGAGCTGCAAGACGCGGTTCTTGCCGTACGTCGTCACTCGACCCGCGAAAAGTGCCTGCCGGCCCGGGGTGAGCACCGTGGGTAAATGCCGCTGGTTGAAGAAGGTGAGGTTCAGGGTGCGGCTGCCGTCCCAGATCACCGCGTTCTGGATGGTTCCCTTCTTGGTCTGCATCCGTCGTGAGCTGCAACTGCGGACCTGGGCGACCACGGTGACGTCCTCACCTGCGGTCAGACCTGCGATCGGGGTGAGCTGGCCCTGGGCGGCGTAGCGGCGTGGGTAGTGCCGCAGCAAGTCTGCGACGGTGTGCACGTCCAACTGCTCGGCCAGCAGCGTCGCCGACTTCGCGCCGATCACCCGGTCCAGTGCATCGTCCATCCTGGCCACAGCTCACTCCACCCCGATCAGCAGCATGCTGTCCGGCACGTCGGCGGCATAGACCACCGCCTCGATCTCCGGGTGCACGGCGCGAATATGCTTGATCAGCATGTCTCCGACACCGTCGGGGGCGTGCTGGCCGAGTAGCACCGTCACCAGCTCCCCGCCCGTCGACAGCATCCGCTCCACCAGCCCGCGGGCCGCAGCCAGTGCGTCACGGTCAATCAGCACGACCTCCTCGCCGACCATGCCGAGTACATCGCCCGGCTGGCAACGGCCGCCCCAAGTCAGCGCCGCTGCGCCGGCCTCCGCAAGCTCGCCGCGCCGGGTCGCCGCCGCAGCCTCGGTCATGGCCATCAGGTCGTCAGCCGCTGGCCGGTCGGCGTCATGCACCGCTATCGCCGCCAGTGCCTGCACCGGAGACGCGGTCGGCACGACCACCACTTCCTGGCCGGTGTTTCGGGCGTGTGCAGCCGCGGTCTCGATCCGGGTCGCGGCGGCCGGACTCGCCAGCACGGTGACGTACCGGGCGCGGGTGCCCGCAAGGACCGCGAGCAGCTCGGTCACGCTGCTGGTGGAGGAGGCGGTGAGGGCGCCCTCGCCGCGGAACAGGTTGGCCAATCCGGAGCCGGAGACCATGGCGAGCACCGCGTGGCCGATGACGAAGCGGTCCTGCACCGTGGTCGCGCGCGTCTGATCGGAGCAGGCTTGGTCGGCGAAGCGCAGCACGGTGATGCGGTGTGGCCGTCCGGCTCGGATACCTGCCTCGATCGCGGCACCGACATCACCACAGTGCACGTGCACCTTCCACAGCGCTGCCGCCCCTTGGCCGGAGCTGACGACCGCCACACAATCACCCAGTCCAGCGAGCTCGGTGCGCAACGTGCCGACGCTGGCCTCGTCCGTACCGTCGAGCAGGTACATCACCTCGTACTCGTAGCACGGGACTGTGCCCTCCTGGGTCGCTTGCAGTGCCTGCGCCGGGCGCGCGGGGATTCCGGCGGTGACCGTCCGCCCCATGTCGCGGCACTCAGTGACCACCGTCAGCAGTGCCTCCAGCAGCACGACCAGGCCCCGGCCGCCCGCGTCCACCACCCCGGCTGCGGCCAGCACGTCAAGCTGGCGCGGCGTTTCGGCCAGCGCCCCGGCCGCGGCGATGGTGGCCGCAGATGTCACGTCGCCGAGGTCGTCGGACGGGACACGCATGGCCGCCTGAGCCGCATCGTTCAGCACGGTCAGCACGGTCCCGCGCACTGGGTGGGACACCGCGGCCGTAGCCAGCTCACCGGCGCGGCGGAGCCCCTCTCGCAGCGCTGCGCCATCCAAGGCCGCACCGATCGGGGCCTCAGCGAGCCCGCGCAGTACCTGGGAAAGGATCACTCCGGAGTTGCCTCGCGCGCCCATCAGCGCGCCACGAGCGAGCACCGCGACTGTGCTCCGTGGCGGCGAATCCCGATCGTCACCATGATCCCGGAGCACCGCATCCAACCCGGCTCGCATGGTGGCCAACAGGTTGGAGCCGGTGTCGAAATCGGCGACCGGGAACACGTTGAGAGCGTTGATCTCGTCACGGTGCGCCGCGAGCGCATCGCAGCAGGTGGCAGCCCAGTGACGGATCGCCGCCCCGTCCAGCGACTGCAACACCGTGGCTCCTCCTCACCGCCTTCGCGCGGGGCTGCGTTGAAGGCTACTCATCTCCGGCGACGTCCCCTGGTGTGCAGCACCAGACATCATCCGGTTACCCTTGCCGGGGAAATCCTCGCGACCAAGTATCTAGGGAGTGTCTGACGTGGCTGCCGTGTGCGATGTCTGCGGCAAGGGACCCGGCTTTGGCATGTCGGTCTCGCACTCGCACCGGCGGACGCACCGCCGGTGGAACCCGAACATCCAAACCGTCCGGGCGAAGATCGGCGCCAGCGCACGCCGACGCCTGAATGTCTGCACCTCCTGCCTCAAGGCAGGCAAAGTCACCCGCGCCTGACCGCGTCTTGTGTGCCGTTAGCCGCTGGCGTGAATCGGCCGGTTAAGGCAGGGTCCAGTCGACTGGGTCGGCCCCCAAGTCAGCGAGCAACCCGTTGGCGCGGCTGAAGGGGCGGGAACCGAAGAACCCGCGGTCGGCTGACATCGGTGACGGGTGCGCGGACTCGATGCACGGCACGTCGGAGAGCATCGGACGCAGCGTGCCCGCGTCGCGACCCCACAGGATCGCCACCAGCGGCTCCGCTGAGCGCGCCGCCAGAGCATGGATGGCCTGTTCGGTGACCTGTTCCCAACCCTTACCACGGTGCGACCCCGGCCGTCCGGGCTCGACCGTGAGCACCCTGTTGAGCAGCAGCACACCACGTTCGGCCCACGGACTGAGGTCCCCGTGGGACGGGGTGGGCAGCCGGAGGTCGTCGCTGTACTCCCGGAAGATGTTGGCCAGGCTGCGCGGCAACGGCCGCACATCCCGCTCTACCGAAAATGACAACCCCACCGCGTGCCCTGGGGTCGGGTAGGGGTCCTGGCCCACGATGAGCACCCGTACCTGGTCGAACGGTTGGGTAAACGCCCGCAAGATGTTGGGTCCGGCTGGCAGGTAGCGCCGTCCTGCGGCGATCTCGGCCCGGAGGAACGTCCCGGCGGCGGCGATCTGCTCGGCTACCGGTCTCAGTGCACCGGCCCAGCCCGTTTCCACGATCTCATCAACAGCAAGAGGCATGGCCGGGCAGCCTAGTGGCTGCTCGTGAGTGGCATTGAATGCAGGAACACTGTTACGCACTCACGAGGCGAAGTGGGCCCACCCTCCCGGGCCCTCGTAGCAGGCGCCATCGAGCGTCACGCCGCGGCCCTCCCGCACCGCCCCGATCGCCGTCCAGCCGGCGGGCAGTGCGACTTCGGAGGGGAAGCTGGCCAGCAGCGCGTGGTCTTCTCCCCCGGTGAGCACCCAGTGCCGCGCATCGGCGCCTAATGCGGAAGCCACTTCGAGCAGCCGGGAAGGCAGCGGCAGCGCCGCCGAGTCGATGTCGACGCTGACACCGGAGCCCTCGGCGAGATGCCCGGCGTCAGCGAGCAAGCCATCCGAAATGTCGATCATCGACGTGGCGCCGGCCGCCGCGGCCTGCGGCCCGGCGCGGTAGGGAGGCTCCGGCACGCGATGTGCACCCACCACCGCCAGCGGAGATCGGAATCCCCGGCGCAGCACGGCAAGGCCCGCAGCCGACCAACCCAACCTTCCACACAACCCGAGCACATCTCCTACCCGGGCACCGGTCCTGGTGACCGGCGCCCGGCCCTGCAGATCGCCGAGCGCCGTCACGGACACGACCAGCTCAGCCGACGTCACCACATCGCCACCGACGACGCCCACGCCGACCTGCGCGGCCTCCTCCCACATCCCGTCAGCAAGACCGTCCACGGTGGACACTGGGGTGCGTCCTGGCACGGCCAAGCCCACGACTAGACCGGTGGGTACCGCGCCCATCGCCACCACGTCCGCCAGATTGGCGGCCACCGCCTTGCGTCCGACCTGGTGCGGGGTGGACCAGTCCAGCCGGAAGTGCACGCCCTCGACGAGCACGTCGGTGCTCACCACCACTCGACCGTCCGCAGCGGTGAGCACTGCCGCGTCGTCGCCTGGACCGAGCAGGGTGGCCGGTGGCAGATCCCGCCCCGAGGCGAGCCTGGCGATAAGCCCGAACTCGCCCAGATCGGCTACCGTGCCGGCTCTGGGCGGCGGTGAGTCCGAGGTGGTATCACCGGCAGTGGTATCACCGGCAGGGCACACGGCCACACCCCCGATCCAGGGTAGGTTTCGTTCCTACTCCGATCGAGCCACCAGACGAAGGGCCACGCCGTGGTTCAGGCATACATCCTCATCCAGACCGAAGTCGGCAAGGCCGCCGCCGTGGCCGCGGCGGTCGCCAGCCTGCCCGGTGTCGCGAGCGCCGAAGACGTCACCGGCCCCTACGACGTGATCGTGCGCGCCGAGGCCGCCGACGTGGACCAGCTGGGACAGCTCGTGGTGGCCAGGGTGCAGAACGTGGACGGCATCACCCGCACGCTGACCTGTCCCGTCGTGCACCTGTCCTGAAGGCGCGCACGGTGGCGCAGCCGACCATTACCCCGGCAGCCGACCTCCCGCGCTGGCTGCTCGGGATCGCATTGGCCCTGCCGGTGGCACTCGTCGTGGCGGTGCTCGTCGTCGCCGCGCAGATCCGGGGCCAGCCTCAGGATCCGGTGAGACTGGCCAGCGTCCCGGCGCCGGCCGCCGACTCGGCAGACTGCAGGCGGCTGCTGGCCGCCCTGCCCGACAAGCTGGACGCTGGCGAACAAGGCACCCTGCAACGGCGGCGGCTTGCTTCCCCGACCCCGTCCGGCGCAGCTCCGGCTGGCGCGGCCGCATGGGGTGAGCCGCCGGTGGTGCTGCGCTGCGGACTCGACCGACCTACCGCTCTCACCGCGACCTCGCGGCTGCTGATGATCTCTGAAGTGCAGTTCCTCAAACTGCCCAACCCTGATACGAGTACCTGGGTTGCAGTGGATCGCCCTGTCTACATTGTGGTGGATCTACCTCCGATCACGGGCAGCGGGCCGTTGCAGCAGGTCGCCACCGTGATCGCGGACATCCTGCCGCAGCGCGACGTGGGCATCCCGCGCTGATCGCGCTACAGCTGCTGTAGCCCACCCAGTACCCGCTCCATCAGCGAAAGGTCCGGGGGGCGCCCAGCCTCGGTCGGGTTGCGGTGCACGTGCACCAATCCGGTGTCGATCATGTCGGCGAGCAACACCCGGGCCACTCCTAGCGGCACCGCGAGCAGGGCCGCGACCTCGGCGACCGAGCGGACATCCACACACAGCCCAGCGATGGCCGAGTGTTCTGCTGAGCGGGTTGTGGCGACGTCTCGCCCCACGTCGCTGGTGGACACCAAGGTCTCGACGGCGAGCTCCTGCACCGGCCGCGTCCGGCCCTGGGTCCAGGTGTAAGGCCGGACGATGAACCGGAAGTCGTCCGGACCATCCCATTCATCGGCCGTGTGGACGACTGCCGTACCCGTGGGAGCCTCGACCGGGTCGCCCGAGACCTCGGTGAGTTCGGTCGGCTCCTCTGCGACGTCATCGTCGTCTGGTTGCGCGTGCCGCCCCCGATGAAGATCCCAATTCCGATCCCCTGCGATGTCGTCGAACCCGTCTTCGATGAGCGTCTCGTCTTGCTCACCAGTGGGAACACCGCTGTCGTTGCTTTCGAAAGAAGGAAAAATCGGGACGCCTCCCCGCCAGCCGCCGAGACCAAATACACGGCCGGAACCGAGGACGCAGTGGCCCGTCTCCGTCCGTGCGGGGACGCCCACTCCGACACGGACGAACCCCACCTGCTCAACTAACCGCTTGAGAATAAGACGCTCGGATTCACCCGAATGAAGCAACGACAACTCAGCGGAGTCCGGTCCCTCGGGCCATCGCGGTGTCGATCAGCGTGGAGAGCAGACTGGGATAGTCCACTCCGGTCACGGCCCACATCCGGGGATACATGGAGATCGGCGTGAACCCCGGCATCGTGTTGATCTCGTTGACGGTCAGCGCGCCGTCGGGTTCAACGAAGAAATCGACCCGAGCAAGGCCTTGGCAGTCCAGCGAGCGGAACGCCGAAACGGCCATCACCCGCAGTGCGGTGGCGACGTCATCGTCGAGCTTGGCGGGGATATCGAACTCGCACGCGTCGTCGAGATACTTGGCGTCGAAGTCGTACCAGCCCGCGGAGTCCTCGGCGACCACGCGGATCTCCGCAGGCAAGGACGCTTCAATCCGGCCGTTGGGGAACTCCAGTACCCCACATTCCACCTCGCGGCCTATCACCGCCGCCTCGACGAGAACCTTGGGATCGACCGCGCGAGCGACGGCGATCGCCGAGGCCAGGTCGGACCAGTCCGTCACCTTGGTGATACCCAGCGACGAGCCCGCTCTGGCCGGTTTGACGAAGACCGGCAGGCCCAGCCGGTGGCGCTGCTCCCCGGTCAGTGTGGCGTTATCGGAGCGCAGCACTACGGCATCAGTAACCGGCAAACCCTCCATGCCCAGCAGCTTGCGGGCGAACTCCTTGTCCATCGCCGCCGCGCTGGCGAGCACTCCCGAACCGACATAGGGAAGACCGGCCAGCTCCAGCAGCCCCTGGATCGTGCCGTCCTCGCCAAAGGCCCCGTGCAGCACGGGGAACACCACATCTACCCCGGAAAGGACCTCGCCGGACCGGTCGCCCGCGATGCACACCAGTTCCCGCCTGGTCGGATCACCGGGCAACGCAAGCGCCAACGTGCCACCATCGACAGCGGGAAGCACCCGATCCCGGATCGCCAGTTCAGCCGGCTCTCCGGTACTCAGCACCCAGGCGCCATCAGGGCTGATGCCCACCGGGATGACATCGAATCGCGTCCGGTCCAGGTGGCTCAGCACGCTGCCTGCCGAGACGCAGGAGATCGCGTGCTCGCTGCTGCGGCCGCCGAAGACGACGGCGACGCGCAGTCTGCGATCCGTCATGGCGGCAGACCCTACTACCGGTGACCCGCCGGGGTAGCACCACGGCAAGCCGCGCCACGGCCTGTCGAGATCACCTCAAAAACCATTCCGGAAACGCCACTTGCTCAGTCACCGTAGTGACCATGACGCTGTCTCCCACCACACGCAGCACCCTGCGCCGGCACCGCGACCGGGCTCGCCACGACCCCGCCGAGCTGTACGCGCTGCTGGACTCCGCGTTGATCTGCCATCTCGGGCTGGTGCTCGATGGCTCCCCGGTGGTGCTACCCACCGGATACGGGCGCGACGGCGACACGCTGTACCTGCACGGCTCCAGCGGCGCGGCAAGCCTGCTGGCCGCCTCGCAGGGAGCCCCGGTCTGTGTCACGGTGACCCAGCTACACGGGGTGGTCTATGCCCGCTCGGTGTTCCACCACTCCATGAACTACGCCAGCGCCGTGATCCACGGCACAGCGCGGAAGGTCACCGACGAGAAGGAACTGCGGCACGGGTTGCGAACGCTGGTAGACCACCTCGCGCCCGGGTCCTGGGAGCACAGCCGACCGCCCACCCGCAAGGAACTCGCCGCGACCATGGTGCTGGCCGTGCCGCTCGGCGAGGCCTCGATGAAGGTCCGGTCCGGGCCGCCGGTGGACGACGACTCCGACGTGGCGGCCGGCCGAGCGTGGGCGGGGGTGCTTCCGCTGACCGCCCCATGGGGCACCCCAGTGCCGTGCCCCCGGCTACCCGCCACCGTCCCCGTGCCGCCCCACGTCGTGCACCGCCCTGCCCTCCCCGACATGGAGCCATAACGGGACGATCGGTGCCGTCATAATCCCGATATGTCTCCATGTCGGCGAGGTGAGCGTTCGGAGTGCTGGATCGGGAGGCCTTGGGCGGACCAGCCTTGGAAGCCGCCGATCACGTCAGTGGCGCGGTGCAGGCCAAGGCTACGCAGCGAGTCCGCGGCGAGACTTGAGGTGTAGCCCTCCGAACAGAGCACGATCACCTGCACGTCGTAGCCGGTGGCCTGCGGCAGCCGGGCGTCACACTCCGGGTCGAAACGCCACTCGAGATGGTTGCACTCGACCAGTAGTGTGAACGCGACTGCGCCACCATCTGGTCGATGCTGCGTGCACCGGCTGGGCGGCTCACCAGTCCACTCCGGGTTGGGCCACTCCGACGTGGCGCACTTCCGTAGGTTCCGCCCGATGGCGGTTCATCAGGCTCAGGCCCGGGGTATAGATGTGCACGCTCACCGCCGGGACTGCGCCAGTATTGATCACCTGGTGAACGTAGTGCGGGCCGAATACCCGGCAGTGCCCGACAACCAGCTCGCGGGTGACCTCCACCGGGGATCGGCCCGGCTTGGCGGCGACCACCCGCTCGGTCAGGGTGCCCGCCGCGATCGCGAAGGCCCCCGCTGCCGGACCGTGATCGTGTAGATCAGTGCCTTGGCCGGGAAGCCAGGACAGCAGCCATACCTCGTGCTGTTCGGTGCGCTCCAGCAACCGGTACCAGCGGGTGTCGGTGCGGTAGTCGACCAGGGGTCGCCACCGCTCGGCGTGCGCGGCCAGCCTCATGGCAAGACTGGCGGGGCCGCCGGAACGGGCGAGGCCGGCGGCCGGGACGGTGAGATCAGGGACGGCGTACACGGGGATTCCTCCGCGGGATCGGTGAACCGACCACGCAGGGCCACCACCCGGGCAGGGTGAGTGATCAGATAGGCGCGGTCAGCGGGCCAAAGGATTCACCGCGCCGGACAGAGCGCACTCGCCACCCGACGCAGATCCACCGGGGACCGCCGGACGAGGAAGGGAGTACTGCTCACGGTAAATGATCAAACCAGCAGGTGCCTGTCCGGTCAAGTCGTCACATCGACGCAAACCAGGCTCCACGGTTGATCGAGCATGCGGGTCATGATAAGAGTGGCGCGCCGGGTGCCGCGGAGCTTCAGGCGGCGGTGCAGCTCCACGACGTCGCCGGCCAGGCCTCGGCGGCGGATATCGACAGCACCGATGTCCAGTGCGCGCAGCCTGGCGGTGAGCTGTTTCTCCTTCCACGGGGCCGACTCGATCACCCGCAAGGTTCTCGCGAAGGCGGTGTGCACCAGGTGGTCAGCGGAAAGGAAGGCGATCTGGTCATCGATCTTCCAGCATCCGGTGGCCCTGGCCAGCTCCTCTACCAACCCGGCACGGGTCACGGCAGGATTGGGGTCGAGCAGGAACTCACCGGGCGGACGGACCGGCACCGGTGCCCCATCGCTGGGCTTGAGGGTGTGCCTGCCCGGCAGGATCGTCGCGCGCCGGACCGCAGTGGCCAGTGTGGGGGACCACGCGACAGCCTCTTTCAGGTCACGTCCGTCGGCGAGGAACTCCAGCTCCCAACCCGGCGGGACGGCATCCCGGTCCAACCCCGGTGCCAACTTGATCCCCACCGCGGGCACGACTCGTGCCAGGCTGAGGCACCAGTCCAGCGGAGGCTCACTACGGCCGATGCGCAGCCGCCGCCCGCCACTGCGCCGGGCGGGGTCGACGAATACGGCGTCGACGCCGGTTAAATCCACCGAGCGCACATCAGCGTGCACCGTACGAACACCGGTAGCGACCCCGTATACCTCGGCATTGAGCACCGCCATCCTCAGATGCACCTCGTCGTGGTCCACGGCCAGCGTCTCGTGTTGGTCGGCTATCGAGATCAGGTCACCCCCGATTCCGGTACACAGGTCGGCCCGAACAATGCAGTCGGCGAACCGGCAGGCTCGATAGCGAGAAATCAGCTCGCCCGAGGCCTGTTCCAGGCCGGGGCGGGTGAAAAACATCCGAGCGGCTTTGCTGAATTTGCTTCCCGCTGCACAGCGCAGCTCATACTGCGTCAACGCCGCCGCCACCAGCTCCGGTGGGAACTGTTTACGCAAGGAGGCACTCAACCGTAGCGAGTCGATCACCGCCGGATCCTCGCGGTTGAGCCGATCCAGCAGCGCGTGACCTTCTGACGACAGCAGCGCCTCAAGGCGGTCGACGGTTATGGACATCTGTGTCACGCGCCGACCGTCTCGCATCGTCAGGGCATCCTTAGCGTGGGTTGCTGGGATCCTCAATCGAAGACAACGATGATGGCTGCTGGCGGCACACCGAAGCACGCCATCATTCGAGGAGTCCAATGACGGAAGGGTTCACGCCCTCCGAGGTGGAACAGGTGGTAGGGCAGCGTTACAGCGCTGGCGCGCACGAGGTGCAGCCGGCATTGTGCTGCCCGGTCGACTACGACTCGGCATTGCTGGGAGCTATCCCGGCCGAGGTGCTCGAGCGGGACTACGGCTGCGGGGATCCCAGCCGTTACCTCGTCGCGGGTGAGAAAGTGCTGGACCTGGGCTGCGGTGGCGGGAAGATCTGCTTCATCGCCTCCCAGGTTGTCGGCCCGACCGGCCGGGTGATCGGCGTGGACTTCAACGACGACATGCTCGCGCTGGCTCGTGGCGCCGCCCCGGCGGTCGCCCAGCGGGTCGGCTACGGCAACGTCGAGTTCCGCAAGGGCCGCATCCAGGACCTCGGCCTGGACCTCGACGCCCTGGGTGGCTGGCTCGCAGCCCATCCGGTCACCGATGTGGAGTCGCTGACCGGGCTGGAGGCCGAGCAGCAATGGTTGCGGACCGAGCAGCCACTGGTGCCCGACGACTCGGTGGACGTGGTGGTGAGCAACTGCGTGCTTAACCTGGTCGCCCCCGAGCACAAGCAGCGGCTGTTCTCCGAGGTCTTTCGGGTGCTGCGTCGAGGCGGTCGGGCGGTGATCTCCGACATCGTCAGCGCGGTGGAGGTGCCCGAGCACCTGCGCGCCGATCCCGAGCTGTGGAGTGGATGCGTCGCCGGGGCGTTCCAGGAGGAGGCGTTCCTGGCCGCGTTCGAACGAGCCGACTTCTACGGGATCCACGTGGTGAAACGGGACTCCGCGGCGTGGCAGGTGGTCGAGGGCATCGAGTTCCGAGCGGTGACCGTGGTGGCCTACAAGGGCAAGCAGGGTGAGTGCCGCGACCACGGGCAGGCAGTGATCTACCCCGGACCGTTCAAGGCCGTGCTCGACGACGACGAGCACCTATTCCTTCGCGGGTTGCCGACGGCGGTGTGTGCCAAGAGTTTCGCCATCTACGCCCGCGAGCCCTACGCAGGGCACTTCCAGCTGCTCCAACCCGTCGAGCCGGTGGACCCGGCCACCGCGCCGCCCTTAGACTGCGCCCCGCTGACCACCCTCACTGCGCTCGGATCAGCGCCGACGGCACGGCGCGACGTCTCCGGGCTGACCACCTCCGGGTGCCAGCCAGCGTCGGGCTGCTGCTGAGAGAGGGCCACGCTCACTCCGGTTTGGGCGTGCGGCCGAGCAGGTCACCGGCCAGCTCCCGGGGCGACTGGCCGCCGTTGCACACCCGACGCACCGCATTGGCGATCGGCACCTCGACACCGACGCGCGCGGCCAGTCCCTGGATCGACGAGCAGGACTTGACGCCTTCGGCCACCTGGCCGTGGGTGGCCTGCTGAGCCTGCGCGAGGGTGTCCCCCAGCCCGAGCCGGTAGCCGAAGGAGCGGTTGCGAGACAGCGGTGAGCCGCAGGTGGCCACTAGATCGCCCAGGCCGGCCAGGCCCGCGAAGGTCATCGGATCGGCGCCCAGCGCCGCACCCAGCCGTCCCATCTCGGCCAACCCCCGGGTGATCAACGTCGCACGAGTGTTGTCCCCGTATCCCAATCCGGCAGCCATGCCGCAGGCCAGCGCGATGACGTTCTTGCACGCGCCGCCGAGCTCGCAGCCGATCACGTCGGTGTTGGTGTACGGCCGGAAGTAACCGGTCACGCAAGCGTGCTGGATCGCAACGGCACGGTCGTGGTCGATGCAGGCGATCACGCTTGCGGTGGGCTGCTCAGCGGCGATCTCGCGAGCCAGATTGGGGCCAGACACCACCACCACCTGATCGGCGGTGACAGCAGTGACCTGTATCACCACCTCGCTCATCCGCTTGAGGCTGCCCAGTTCAACGCCCTTGGCCAGGCTCACCAAGGTGGCCTTCGGGGGAATCGACTTATGCCACTCGCCCAGGTTGTCGCGCAGCGTCTGGCTGGGTACCGCGAACACCACCGCGTCCGCGCCGTCCAGCGCCTCGTCGGCATGCGCAGTGGCTTGCAAGGACGACGGCAGCGTTACCCCCGGCAGGTAGTCAGGGTTGGCCCGCCGATGCCGGACGGCGTCTGCCACCTCAGCTCGACGGGCCCAGAGCACGACATCCCGGCCGGCGTCGGCGAGCACCTTGGCGAAGGTGGTTCCCCACGAGCCCGCACCCATCACCGCAATTCGCTGCACCGGCAGGGTCATGACGCCTTCACGTGCCACGCCATCCTCCTCGCGCTGATCGACCTGAGTCTCCACTGCCACCGGATCGGAGGTCCAGCGCGGGAGGATGGGCACGTGCAGGTAGACCTGCTCATCCCCCAGTGAAGGCGCTCGCCAGCAGCAACACTTGCGCGGCCAGCCGGTCGCCCGGCGCATGTGCGGTGTCGGACAGCGGGAACTGGTCGGGGGATGGCAGCATCTCCTCGGCGATGAGCTCGTCGACGCCTGCGTTGGCCAGCATCCGGTCCAGCTGGCGGATACTGAGGAGGCTCAGTAGGTCGACCGGTATCGAACGACCACCACGCGCCCGGAAGATCGCCCACCGGGGCAGTCCGCGCCGCTGCACCAGCCGGAGCAATGCATGAGCTGGGCCCTCACGCCGTCACCGTGGGTCCACAGCTCGGTGCGGTGCTCGGAGGCTCAGCGCCTGCCCACGCGGAAGGATTAGGTACGTGCAGGTAGACCTGCTCGTCCCAGTGAAACCGCTCGCCAGTGCGAAGACTCGGCTGCGGGGGATGGCCGGCGGCGGGGTCGGTGCTCCCGAGGCGCACGCCCGGTTGGTCGTCGCACTGGCCCGGGACACTCTCACTGCAGCGACCGGCGCGGCTGTGGTGCGCAGGGCAGTGGTGATCTGCTCCGATGACCTGGTGCGCACCGCACTCGCGGCGGACGGAATTGAGACGATCCCCGACGAGCCGGCCGCCGGCCTGAACCCAGCCCTGCGGTACGGCGAGGCAGTGCTTCGCAGGGCGGACCCCGACGCGATGGTCGGGGCCCTGCAGGCCGATCTGCCGGCACTGCGGTCACAGGAGCTTGACTGCGCCGTCCGCGCCGGCCTGGCCACCGGCGGCCGAACCTTCTGCACCGATCGGACCGGCACCGGGACGACCCTGCTGCTCACCCCGCCCGGACAGCCTCTGGAACCCTGCTTCGGACCTGGCTCGGCGGCCGCGCACCGGGTCACCGGAGCTCGGGAGCTACCCGGTTGCTGGCCGGGGCTGCGTTGCGACGTCGACACCGCAGCTGATCTGACCGTGGCGCGCGAGCTGGGCGTCGGTCGATTCACCAGCACCGCGCTGGGGCCGAGCTGAACCCACTCGTGCCCGCCGTGCGCATCGAATAGGGCAGCCAATCCGGCCGCGATACGTCCGCGGCGCCTTGGTCGCTCGTGTCCAACCCGGCGGACTAGCGCTAGGTACGGAACAATGGTGGCGTGAGCGCGCGCGATGAGGACACCGGTCTCACGACCGCAGCCGACAGCTCGTCGCCCAGCAGCTCCGCACAGGGCGGGGCTGCGCAGCGAGATCTCCAGCCAACCGGCCGCAGCTCCCGCGCCGGCGTCACAGCGCTGACCCGCCGCGCCACATCGGGGGCCGACGGTGCCACAACACCGATTCTGCCCGCCCTGCCCGCGGCGACTCCGCTGCCCTCGGTCACTGGCCTCCCCCACGACCGCTATCTCAACCGCGAGCTGTCCTGGCTGGACTTCAACGCCCGGGTGCTTGCGCTGGCCGAGGACGCTAGCCAACCCTTGCTGGAGCGGGCGAAGTTCCTGGCGATCTTTGCCTCAAACCAGGATGAGTTCTACATGGTCCGAATCGCCGGCCTGAAGCGCCGTGATGAGGCTGGGCTGTCGGTGCGTAGCGCGGACGGGTTGTCCCCCCGAGAGCAGCTGGCCCGGATTGCGATGCGCAGCCGGGAGCTCGCCGAACTCCACGCCCGGGTATTCATCGACGAGATCTGCCCGCAGCTTGCCGAACACGACATCACCTTCGTCACGTGGTCCGACCTAGACGACGCGCAGCGGCTACGGCTGTCGGGTTACTTCTCAGACCAGATCTTTCCGGTGCTCACCCCCTTGGCGGTGGATCATGCACACCCGTTCCCCTACATCTCCGGCTTGTCGCTGAACCTGGCCGTGATGGTGCGTGATCCGGACAGTCGCATCGAGCAATTCGCCCGGGTCAAGGTGCCCAACAACGTGCCGCGCCTGGTCCGGGTGGACAGTGACCAGAGCGATCGCGGGTCACCACCTGCCACGTTCCTCCCATTGGAGGAGCTGATCGGGGCCCATCTCCATGAGCTGTTCGCCGGCATGGACGTGGTGGACTGGCACATCTTCCGAATCACCCGCAACGCCGACTTCGAGGTCGAAGAGGACCGTGACGAGGACCTGCTGAAGGCGCTGGAGCGCGAGCTGGCGCGACGCCGCTTCGGTCCTCCAGTGCGCCTCGAGGTGGCCGACACGATGAGCGAGCACGTGCTGAAGGTGTTGCTGCGCGAGCTCGACGTCAATCCGCACGACGTGGTCGAGGTACCCGGACTGCTCGACCTGTCCTGTATGTGGCAGGTCTATGCGCTGCCCGCCCCCGCACTGAAAGACGAGCCGTTCATCCCTGTGACGCACCCGGCCTTCGGTGAGGGTGAGACACCCAAGGACGTGTTCGCCACCCTGTGCGCCGGTGACGTGCTGGTGCACCATCCCTACGACTCGTTCTCCACGAGTGTGCAGCGTTTCATCGAACAGGCCGCGGTGGATCCCCACGTGCTGGCCATCAAACAAACGCTCTACCGAACGTCCGGTGACTCTCCCATCGTCGACGCGCTGATCGACGCCGCCGAAGCGGGCAAGCAGGTCGTCGCGTTGGTAGAACTCAAGGCGCGATTCGACGAGCAGGCCAACATCAGATGGGCCAGGGCGCTGGAACGGGCCGGGGTGCACGTCGCCTACGGTTTGGTGGGGCTCAAGACGCATTGCAAGACCGCGCTGGTAGTGCGGCAGGAGGGCTCGATGATCCGCCGGTACTGCCATATCGGCACCGGCAACTACCACCCGAAGACCGCCGGGCTCTACGAGGACGTCGGACTGTTCACCGCCGAACCGGCGATCGGCGCCGACCTCACTGACCTGTTCAACTCACTGACCGGCTACGCGCGGCAGACTCGTTACCGCAGCTTGTTGGTGTCGCCCTACGGCATCCGGCGCGGCATCGTGGCGGGGATCGAGGGCGAGATCGTCCGCGCTCGAGCAGGCCGCCCGGCGGGGATTCGCATCAAGGTCAACTCTTTGGTGGACGAGCAGGTGATCGATGCGCTGTACCGGGCGGCGCTGGCGGGTGTTCCCGTCGACCTGGTGGTCCGCGGCATCTGCGCACTGATCCCGGGACGTCCGGGGCTGTCGGAGAACATCCGGGTGCGCTCGATCCTGGGTCGGTTCCTCGAGCACTCACGGGTCTTTCACTTCGTGGGTGCCGGTGAGCACTGGATCGGCAGCGCGGACATCATGCACCGCAACCTGGACCGCCGGGTGGAGGTGTTGGTACGGGTGGCCGATCCGGACGTGACCGATGAGCTGGATGCGATGCTCGCCTCCGCTCTGGATCCGGCGACGCGATGCTGGGTATTGGAATCGAATGGTTCCTGGAGCGCCTCCCCCCAGGACGGATCCACCGTCCGCGACCATCAAGTGCAGGAGATTCGCCGACACCGAAGGGGGGAATGAACTGTGTCGGGGTTGATCGCCGCGGGCGCCGTCGTGTGGCAGCTGTCGCCGTCCGGTGACGTCGAAGTGGCGTTGGTGCACCGGCCCCGCTATGACGACTGGTCGCTTCCCAAGGGCAAGCCGCACTCAGGGGAGACGCTGCCGCTCACCGCCGTCCGTGAGGTGGGTGAGGAAACCGGACACAGCGTTGCGCTCGGCGCCAGGCTGGGCAGCACGCGTTATCTGGTGCGCTGGGGCCAGAAGGTGGCGCACTACTGGGCAGCGCGTCCCACGGGCGGCAGCTTTCGCCCCAGCAAGGAGGTGGACGAGCTGCGCTGGCTGCCGTTGGCGAAGGCGACCGACCTGCTCACCCACCGCCACGACCGGACCCTGCTGGCCGGACTCGACGGCGCGACGGCCATCACCAACGCCGTGCTGCTGGTCCGGCACGGCGACGCGGGTGAGCGGGAGATGTGGCAGGGCGACGATGACCTGCGGCCGTTGACGACAGCGGGTCGGCGGCAGGCGGAAGCTCTGCGCGCGTTGCTGCCACTGTTCGGAGCGGCGCGGGTGTATTCCGCACCACCGGTGCGGTGCCGCCAGAGCGTTGAAGGGTTGGCCGCCGACCTCGGGGTGCCCATCGTCGAGGAACCGCGGGTGTCAGAAGAGGGCTACCGGACCGATCCAGCGGGGGCCTTGGGCAGACTGATCGAGATCGCGGGCGAAGCTGAAGGTCCGGCCGTGGTGTGCAGCCAGGGCGGAGTGATTCCCGATCTGGTCAGCAAGCTCGCCGAGGAGGCTGGGCTGGACCTGGCCGAGGTGCCCAGCCGCAAGGGGAGTTTCTGGTGCCTGTTCTTCGGCGGCGAGTCTCCCGCACCGCCCGTCCTGCTGGCCGCCGACTACTACAACGACGCGGTGGACTGAGAACCGGCCCCGCCGGTCGCCCCACCAGTTCAGTTCTAGATGGCGGGCTTCTTGACAGCTTTTTTTGCCGTGACCGTCGTGGTGGCCTTTTTGTCGATCTTGGACTCTTTCTTAGCCTGTTTCGTGGCCTTCGCCGCCTTAGACGCGGCTTTCGCGGCCTTCGCCGCGGCCTTGGTTGCGTTGGCTGCCTTGGTCGACGCCTTCACCTCTGTCTCGATGGTGGTCTCCTGCCCGGGGGCCGCTTGCATCACCACGGCCGGCGCCTCACTGGCCCTGAACGGTGATGTGGTGGAGGCAGCCGGACGTGCCATGCCCGTCCCGATGGTGCTCGCGCTTACTCGCGGCAGTTTGCGTGCCCCACTCACGACTTCGCGAAACAGCGTGCCCGGACGGAAGGTGGGCACGTTGGTCTTCTTGACCTTTACAGACTGCCCGGTGCGTGGGTTGCGCGCCATTCGCGCCGCCCGCGCCCGCTTCTCGAAGATGCCGAAGCCGGTGATGGTGACCTTGTCGCCCCCGTTCACCGTCCGAACCACCACATCGACCAACCCTGCTACCGCCGCTGCCGCGATCTTCTTGTCACCGAGTCGCTCCGCGAGGGCGTCGATCAGCTGAGTCTTGTTCACTTCGGCCTCCCACAGCACGATCTCGGCCACCTGACCGCGGCCATCGTGGGTCACCGTATGGCGGACAGCGCCCGAACACCATGCGCCACACCCAGAATCTCTCCGGCACGGCCATGCAACGTTGCACTGCAACGACAATCTAGATTCCCGATCAACGCCTTACGTACTCCTGACGGGCGCTGTCGTGGGCAGCCAGGACGGCCGCTGGGTCTCGAATGCGTCGATCGCCTCAGCGTGCCGCAGGCTCAGCGCGATGTCGTCCAATCCCTCCAACAGGCGCCAACGGGTGTAGCCGTCGATGGTGAAGCCCACCGTGACGTCCTTGGCTTGCACGGTCTGCTCCACGAGATCGACAGTGACCTCGATGCCCGGCTCGGCCTCCAGCAGCTTCCAGAGCAATTCGACGTCGGCCCGCTCACACTGGGCCGCGAGCAAACCTTGTTTACCCGCGTTGCCCCGGAAGATGTCACCGAACCGCGGCGAGATCACCACCCGGAACCCGTAATTCATCA
Organism: Actinomycetota bacterium; assembly: GCA_030862525.1. Taxonomy (GTDB): domain Bacteria; phylum Actinomycetota; class Actinomycetes; order Mycobacteriales; family Pseudonocardiaceae. The sequence continues at coordinate 21,712 of JALZDN010000132.1, forward strand.
ACGCCCAGACCGCGTGCTCACGAGACGACCCAGTGCCGAAGTCCGGCCCCGCGACCAGCACGCTGCCGCAGCGGTAGGACTCGTGGTTGAGGACGAAATCCTCGTGGGCACGCCACGCCGCGAACAGCCCGTCCTCAAAACCGGTGCGGCTGACCCTTTTGAGGTAGACCGCAGGAATGATTTGATCGGTGTCCACATCGGAGCGACGCAACGGGACGCCAACACCAGTGTGGCAAGTGAACGGCTGCATCGTGCTACTCCTTACTCACGATTCAATCGAGGTCGGCGGGTGCTGAGAGGGTGCCTCGGACGGCAGTGGCAGCCGCCACCAGGGGGGAGACCAGGTGGGTGCGGCCGCCTTTGCCCTGGCGACCCTCGAAGTTGCGGTTGGAGGTCGATGCGCAGCGCTCGCCGGCAGCGAGCTGATCGGGGTTCATCCCCAGGCACATCGAGCAACCCGCCGAGCGCCACTGGGCCCCGGCCGCGGTGAACACCTCATGCAGGCCTTCGGCCTCAGCCTGGGCCCGCACTTGCATCGAACCGGGAACCACCAACATCCGCACCCCGTCGCGCACCCGGCGACCGGCGAGCACCCCGGCCGCCGCCCGCAGATCCTCGATCCGCCCGTTGGTGCAGGATCCGAGGAACACCGTATCCACCGCGATCTCGCGCAGCGGGGTGCCAGGCATCAGGTCCATGTAGGACAGCGCCTTGCGTACTGCGAGCCGCTCACCTTCGTCGGTGATCTGTTCAGGATCGGGCACCCGCCCGGACAGCGGTAGACCCTGACCGGGGTTGGTGCCCCAGGTGACGAACGGCGTCAGAGCGTCGGCGTCGATGTGTATCTCGGCGTCGAAGGTGGCGTCGTCATCGGTGTGCAGCGAGCTCCAGTACTGCACAGCCGCGTCCCACTGCGGCCCCACGGGCGCATGCGGACGGCCTGCCAGGTAGTCGAACGTGGTGGCATCCGGCGCAATCATCCCGGCCCGGGCGCCCGCCTCGATCGACATGTTGCAGACCGTCATCCGGGCTTCCATGGACAGCCGCTCGATGACGTTTCCGCGGTACTCCAGCACGTACCCTTGGCCGCCACCGGTGCCGATCCGGGCGATCACGGCCAGGATGATGTCCTTGCTGGTGACACCCGTGGGAAGCAACCCATCGCGGCTGTGCACGACCACCGACATGGTCTTGAACGGGCGCAGCGGCAGAGTCTGCGTGGCCAAGACGTGCTCCACCTCGGAGGTGCCGATGCCGAACGCCAGCGCACCGAAGGCGCCATGTGTGGAGGTGTGCGAGTCGCCGCAGACCACGGTCATCCCCGGCTGGGTGAGACCCAGCTGAGGTCCCACGACATGCACGATGCCCTGTTCGACATCGCCCATCGGATGCAGCCGCACGCCGAACTCCGCGCAGTTCCGGCGCAACGTCTCCACCTGGGTGCGGGACACCTCATCGGCGATCGGCAGCTCGATGTCCATGGTCGGGACATTGTGGTCCTCGGTGGCGATCGTCAGATCTGGCCGGCGGACCGGCCGACCCGCTAGTCGCAGCCCATCGAACGCCTGCGGGCTGGTGACCTCGTGCACCAAGTGCAGATCGATGTAGAGCAGGTCAGGAGCCGCGCTGTCACCGTCGCCCTCACCGCGACGTACCACGTGGATGTCCCAGACCTTTTCTGCGAGCGTGCGTCCCATCGCCTGAGTTCCTCCGCCGGCCTTCTCACATCCTGGACTTCCCATATAGCGGGAAGTTAGTATCGCTTCGTGGGACAGCATAGCGGCATCGGCGTGCTGGACAAGGCGATGACGGTACTGCGCGCGGTAGCTGCGAACCCGTGCGGCCTCGCCGAGCTATGTGCCCGCACGGGCTTGCCCCGAGCCACCGCGCACCGGCTGGCGGTAGGGCTGGAAGTGCACCGGCTGTTGCGTCGCGGCAGCGACGGACGGTGGCGTCCCGGACCCGCCCTGGCCGAGCTGGGCAACGGCGCTCTTGACCCGTTGCTCGACGCCGCGGCGATGGTGCTGCCTAGGCTGCGCGACCTCACCGGAGAAAGCGTCCAGCTCTATCGGCGAGACGGAATGGTTCGAGTATGTGTGGCAGCTGCCGAACCCCCGAGCGGCCTTCGTGACACCGTCCCGGTGGGAGCCCGGCTGCCGATGACCGCCGGATCGGGCGCCAAGGTCTTGGCCGCGTGGGCTGATCCCGCTACCCAACGCGCCGTACTCGGTGAAGCCGTGTTCAGCGAGCGAATCCTGATGGAGGTGCGCCGACGGGGTTGGGCGCAAAGTGTAGCCGAGCGCGAGTCCGGGGTGGCCAGCGTGTCCGCCCCGGTGCGCGATGCGGCCGGCAGTGTGGTGGCCGCAGTGTCAGTGTCCGGTCCGGTGGAGCGGATCGGCCGGCGGCCGGGCGTCCGCTGGGCGGCCGACCTGCTAGCCGCCGCCGAAGCACTGCACAGCCGGCTGTGAATCGGTTACCAGCAGCGCTGCTGGGTCAACAACCCAGCTGACACATCGCCGCGCGAGCGGTGTCAGCGAACGGGACGCCGAGTTGTTCATAGATCTTCAGCGCCTGTCGCCAAAGCTCACGGGCTTGGCCGGAGTCTGCGGTATCGGAGGCGACGTGGCCCAGTCCCCACAGCGCCTCGGCTTCAGCGCGCCGGTCACTGAGTTGCCGACCCAGGTTCAAAGCCTGGGTGTAGTACTCGGCAGCCTGGCCGTGCTCTCCGACGGACCGCTCAACGTCGCCCAGCCCCCGCAACGCCAAAAGCTCACCGAATCGGTAACCAAGTTGCCGGGCCAGCTCCAAGGCCTGGGTGTAGTACTCGCCGGCCTGACCGCACTCGCCGACCAGCCACTCAACCTCGCCCAGACCACGCAGCGCATCACCTTCAGCGCGTCGATAACCGAGGTGCCGGGCGAGAGTCAACGCCTGAGTGTGGTAGTCGCGGGCCTGGCCGTAGTCACCAACCAGCCGCTCAACGTCACCCAACCCCCGCAAGACCATGACTTCACCGGGCCGATCACCGAGATGCCGGGCTAGAGCCAAGGCCTGAGTGTGGTAGTCGCGGGCCTGGCCGTAGTCACCGACCAGTCGCTCAACTTCACCCAACCCCCGAAGCGCCTCAGCTTCAGCTCGCCGGAAACCGAGGTGCCGGGCAAGAGTCAACGCCTGAGTGTGGTAATCGCGGGCCTGGCCGTAGTCACCGACCAGTCGCTCAACTTCGCCCAACCCCCGCAACGCAAAGACTTCACCGAATTGGTAACCGAGATGTCGAGCTAGAGCCAAGGCCTGAGTGTGGTAGTCGCGGGCCTGTCCATACTCACCGACCAGCCGCTCGACCTCACCCAACCCATACAGTGCGTCGACTTGAACCCGCCGGTCACCGAGATGCCGAGCAAGAGTCAACGCCTGACTGTGGTGATTGCGGGCCTGGCCGTATTCACCGACCAGCCGCTCAATGTGGCCCAGCCCCCGCAACGCCTCGGCTTCACCGAACCGATAACCGATGCGCCGGGCAAGAGCCAATGATCGAGTGTAGTAATCGCGGGCCTGTCCATACTCACCAATCAACCTCCCAACCTCACCCAACCCCCACAGGGCCTCCGCTTCACCACGCCGGAAACCGAGGTATCGGGCCAGAGCCAAGGCCTGAGTGTGGTACTCGCGGGCCTGACCGTACTCACCAACCAGCCGCTCAACCTGACCCAGCCCCCACAGCGCGTCGGCTTCGACGCGCCGGTAGCCGAGATCCCGGGCAAGGGCCAACGCCTGGGTGTAATAGTCGCGGGCTTGGCCGTACTCACCAACCAGCCGCTCAACCTCGCCCAATCCTCGCAGCGCCTCAGCTTCACCGCGCCGATAACCGAGGTGCCGGGCCAGAGTCAACGCCTCAGTGTGGTAGTCACGGGCCTGGCCGTACTCACCAACCAGCCGCGCAACCTGACCCAGCCCCCACAGCGCGTCAACCTCACCGCGCCGGTATGCAAGCTGCCGGGCCAGAGTCAACGCCTCAGTGTGGTAGTCACGGGCCTGGCCGTACTCACCAACCAGCCGCTCAACATCGCCCAGTCCCCACAACGCGTCGACCTCAACGCACCGGTCACCGAGTTGCCGGGCGAGGACCAGGGCCTGAGTGTGGTAATCACGAGCCTTGCCGCACTCGCCGACGAGCCACTCAACCTCGCCCAAGCCCTTCAGCGCGTCCACCTCACCGCGCCGGTCACCGAGGTGCCGGTGGACCGCCAGGGTTTGGTCGTATAGGCGTCGGACGTCGGACCAGAAGCCGAAATCACGGAAATGGACAGCAAGTACGGTCGATAAGCCCGCGGCTTCGGTGGTCGGGCTCATCGCTCGCACACATCCAAGCAAGTTGTGCCGCTCAACGGTCAGCCACGTACGCGCCTGGGAGGCGTCAGCAAATGCCAGCACAGTCCCCGAAGCTGTGCTTTCATCGGGATCGCTGGAGACATAGGGCCGCAGCAACCGATCGGCCTCCCGCGTGATCGCAAGGTAGCTACTGGCCAGGCGATCCACTGCCGCCGCCCGCTCGGCTGGTGACTCCTCAGCGTCGGCGCATTCTCGAGCGTAGCGGCGCACCAAGTCGTGCATGCGGTAACGCGGACCGCCGGGAACACTCGCGACTAAAAGTTGCTCCAGCAAGTTATGGTCAACGAGTTCGCGCAACAGTTGCCGGCCGTGACCGGGCGACACGTCGGCCACCGCGGCGATCACCACTGGAGTGATCTCTGGTCCAGGATGCCAGCCCAGTAGGCGAAAGGCTCGACGCTGCACATCGGTCAGTAGCCGGTAGGACCACTCGAATGCCGCCCGCACCGAGAGGTGCTCAGCCACAAACGCATCCAACGCTGCGGCCTGGTCGGCGAAGTCTGCGGCGATGTCGGCGAGCTGCTCACCCCGGTGGTGACGTAGCCGCCCGGCAATGAGCCTGATCGCCAGTGGCAACCGGCCACACGCGCCCAAGATCTGCCGGACCGCGTTGCGATCTTCGCATCGTTGCGCACCGAGCAGCTTGATGAACAACTGCTCCGCCTCGTCCCATCCCAAAACGTCGAGCGATAGCGGGTAAGCGTCGGTCACGCCAGTCAGTTTGCGCCTGCTGGTGATCAGCACCAGGCAACCAGGCGCCTCCGGGAGCAGCGGAAGAACCTGATCGCTGGTGGCTGCGTTATCCAGCACGATCAGCATGCGCCGCGCGTGGACGTGGTGGCGCCACTGATCTTGGCGTTCGACTAGGTCAGCTTTGATATCCTCTGGCGGCACGCCTCGTTGGAGCAGCATCTGCTCCAACGCCCCGGAGGGTCCACGTGGCGCCATGCCAGGAGTGTGGCCATAGAGGTCAACCCAGATCGCCCCATCCGGGTAGCGGGTAGCGAGTTGCTGGGCGGCATGCCGAGCGAATGCCGTCTTGCCGACACCGGCCATGCCGTCGATGGCGTAGATGGTCACCACGGTGCCCTGTGGTGTCTGTTCGGCGACCCGAGCACGCAGCTCGGCCATCACCCCATCCCGCCCGGTGAAGTGCGTGACCTCACCGGGCAGCCCGCCACCCGACCGCTGCGGGTTGACCGGCCGGTCAACCAACGGATCGCCACCGTCGTGAGGTCGACTTCGCTGCCGCGGTAGGCGTATGTCCAGCGAATCACCCGGGCGTGAGGCACTGATGTCCAGGAACGCCTGCCGGTCGCGGGCGGGCATTGCCTCCAGATCATCGACGTCCACCAGCCGGTTCCAGGTGGTCTGATAGATGGTCGCCAGTATTTCCAGTGCCCGCACCGGCGGCCGGACGCCTCCCCTCGGCCACTTTTCATACTCACAGATACGGCTGCCACGCATGCGAATGTTCGAGTCGCCTCTGATCTGGTTGACCAACGTAGCGACCTCGCCTTGGGTGAGTTCCCAGGCAAACCTCCAGGCCTCGCGTGGCCGGTATCCGCATCGCATCAAGTCGGCCACCACCGGCTCGATGAGGTGATGACCGTCCACACCGAGCCGGGCGAGGCGTTCCCGCTGCTGATCGCGGTACGCCTTGCTACCTGGCTTTCGCGGCATGGCCATCTCACCTTTCTAGGCCACCTTTATACAGGCTAGCGGCGAATGTACCCGAGACGATGGTCGGATTCGTCGGTTTCCATCGGAAACGATCAGGCCGTCACCGGTGAGCTTCCGCGTGGAGAAATCGTGGTCTTCCCAGCTCCAGGCGAGGACGGCCAGGTGAGGAAATCTCTCCGACGGGTGTGAACGACATGCACCCGCAGTGTCTGCGACCATGATCTACGTACTGGATCCGCCCGTTGCCCGTCAAGCCGCGTCGAGGGCGGCGCGAAGGACCGCAAGGTGCATCGCCCTTCTGCTCTTAACAGTCACGGGCGTCATGAAAGGAGAAACCATGGCCGTATTAGATTATCGGACGCGGGACGGCCTGGCTGACTACGGCTTCTCGATCGAGTTCGAGCCGAATGCAGGTTGGCGAGCTTATATCGTCTTTCAACCCTTCTACGGGGGGCACGACGGCAGCCTGAAATTGCCCTACGAATCCACCGACGGTAGGGGGCGTCGCTATGTCAATTGGTCACCGAAGCTCGATAGCCTGGGAGACGCAAAAACGGTCGCCGCGCTCTGGGCGGAGCTGATCCACCGTCACCAGCACACCCCTGCACAGAGGAGGGTCACTTCAACCGGTGAGAAACCCGTCAGCGACACAGTTAGGGCCAGCGGCGAAGGCCGGGGAGATCAGAGCAGTGAATCCGACCCTCCCCACGCTGCATAGTGCGTACGGTGGGGAGCACTGAGCGTCGGCAGGTCGATGATCCGGGCGAAGAGGAGGTGGGAGATACAGCCGCCCGCTCCGACCTACCAGCAGCAGCTCCTCCCTTCAACTTCGCAAGCCAGAAGTGTAGCCCCGACGGGATTTGAACCTGCGCTACCGCCTTGAGAGGGCGGCGTCCTAGGCCGCTAGACGACGGGGCCGCAAGAACACTGATAATCGCGTTCGCTGGGGTACCAGGACTCGAACCTAGACTAACTGAACCAGAATCAGTCGTGCTGCCAATTACACCATACCCCACCGGCTGTCCGATTCCGGGCCCGCCTGGAGACCGGATCGGCGCCGCCAGAGATCGTAGTCGATCGGCTGGACAGCGTTCCACTCGACTACCGACAGCTCAATCCGCAAGCCGGGTGACCAGCGCGGGCAGCTCAGCCAACCGGCCGATCACCGAGATCCCGCCGGCGCTTTGCGGAAGCACGCCGCAGCCCGAGCGGTCCAGCCACACCCCGTGCAACCCGGCGTCCCGCGCGCCCTCGGCATCGGTGTCCAACCGGTCGCCGACGTGCACGGCCTGGGCGGGAGGTACGCCGAGGGCGCGACAGGCCCTCCGGAAGATCGCCTGGTGCGGTTTGGCCACACCGAGCTCCCCGGAGATCAGCACCGCGTCGAAGGTGGAGCCGAGGCCCAGCGCGCCGAGCTTCGCGCGCTGATAGTCACCCGCCGCGTTGGTGATCGCGGCCAGCCGCAGACCAAGGGCCCGCAGCGCGCGCAGGCACGGCAGCGCGTCGTCGAAGAGTCGCCAGGCCCGCCGCATGGCAGCTGTCCTGCGCTCCTCGCGCCGGACCACCTCGCCGTGGCAAAGGGTTTCTCCCCGGTATGCGAAGAAGTCTCTGGTGCGCTGTTGACGCATCGTGTCAAAGTCGATCTCCCCATCGAGGTATCGCACGTAGTGCCAGTCGGTGAGTGCGCACCAATCAGCCCAGGCCTCATCAGTGCCGAGGAGCTCACGCAGTCCGGCGCGGGTGGATGCCTCGTAGTCGACCAGGGTCGCGTCCACATCGAAGCAGACGGCAGCGACCGGGAGCGGGACCGACGGGGCGGAAGGCTGAGGAGGGCTTAGCTCGGGGGCGAGAGTCACTCGGTGCACGTTAGATCGTCGACAGGCCGCGTGGACTCTGCTGACCCGGTGAACTTCCGGCCCACGGCCTGGTCACTCTGTGCGACTGTGCTGGACAGCGGTCTGTAACCGGTGCAGCGAGCGCTCCCGGCCCAGCAACTCCATCGACTCATACAGCGGCGGGGAGACGGTGTGCCCGGTCACCGCGACGCGGACCGGTGCGAACGCCTTACGCGGCGTGAGCGCCAAGCCGTCGACCAACGCCGACTTCAGCGCCTGCTCGATGGCCGGCGCGGTCCACTCCGGTGCCCGCTCCAGTGCGTTGAGCGCTGCCTGCAGCACCGGTGCGGAGGCCGGCCCGAGCGCCTTGGTTGAAGCATCCGGGTCCGGTGTGAACTCCTCCTCCGAGATGAGCAGGAAACGCAGCATGCCCACCGCGTCGGAGAGCACCACACACCGCTCCTGCACCAGCGGGGCGATCCTGCGCAGGACGGTCTCCCGGGTCTGATCGACCGCCAGCCCAGCGTGCTCCAGGTAGGGCAGTACTCGGGTGACGAACTCCTCAACAGGCAAGGCCCGCAGGTGCACGGAGTTGATCGCTTCGGCCTTGCGCAGGTCGAACCGCGCCGGATTGGCACTGACCCGGGACAGGTCGAACGCCGCCACCAGCTCCGCCGTGGTGAACACGTCGCGGTCTTCGGCGATCGCCCAGCCCAGCAGCGCGAGGTAGTTGAGCAGGCCTTCGGGGAGGAAGCCCCGGTCGCGGTACACGAACAGATTGGACTGCGGGTCGCGCTTGGACAGCTTGCGATTGCCCTCGCCCAGCACGTACGGAAGGTGCCCGAAAGCCGGGGTGACCGTTGCCACCCCGATCCGCTCGAGGGCAGCGTAGAGCCCGAGCTGACGCGGGGTGGAAGGCAGCAGGTCCTCACCACGCAGCACGTGGGTGATCCGCATCAGCGCGTCGTCCACCGGATTGGTCAGGGCGTACAGCGGGGAACCGTTGCCTCGGACCAGCACCGGGTCCGGCACGGTGCCCACCCTGAATGTGATCTCGCCACGGACCAGGTCGGTCCAGCTGAGGTCCGCATCTGGCATCCGCAACCGAAGCACGGGTAGCCGGCCCTCGGAGCGCCAGGTGGCCGCCTGCTGCGCGGTGGTGTCACGGTCGGCGTTGTCGTAGCCCAGCTTGGGGTCGCGTCCCGCAGCCCGGTGTCTGGCCTCGATCTCTTCGGGGACGGAGAATGATTCATAGGCTTCTCCCGCCTCCAGCAAACGACGAGCGACGTCGCAGTAGATCTCGGCGCGTTCGCTTTGCCGGTACGGCCCATACGGCCCGCCGACCTCGGGACCCTCGTCCCACGTCAGTCCCAGCCAGCGCAGCGCATCGAGCAGCGCGGCGTAGGACTCCTCGGAGTCCCGCGCGCTGTCGGTGTCCTCGATGCGGAACACCAGCGACCCACCGTGGTGGCGGGCGAAGGCCCAGTTGA
>JALZDN010000128.1 GCA_030862525.1 Actinomycetota bacterium
CCTCGAAGAAGTCCACCGCCGCAAAGCAATCAGCCAGCCGGCGGGTGTCCACCAGGACAACCGCACCGATCGCGCCACGCACGAGGTCATCCCACATGAACCAGAAGCGGTGCTGCCCTGGAGTGCCAAACAGGTACAGGATCAGCTCTGCATCCAGTGAGACGCGACCGAAGTCCATGGCCACTGTGGTGGTCGACTTGTCGGGTGTGGCCGCGAGGTCATCCACCGCGATGCTCGCATCAGTGAGCACTGCTTCGGTAGTCAGCGGCGCGATCTCGGAAACGGAGCCGACGAGAGTCGTCTTGCCGACGCCGAAGCCCCCGGACACGACGATTTTCGCGGAGATCGCGCCGGCCCCACCCGCGGGCTCCCCCCCGGCGGGCTGACCGGGCGCAGCTAAACCGGGCTGGACTGATGGTGCCCACTGCGCCGATGGGACCGATGGGGAGCTGGTCCGATCAGAGGCGACGAAGTCCACTCAACACCCTTTCCATCAAGGCAATCTCCGGCATGTCGCCAGAGGTGTTCGCTGTGCGGTGCACCACGATCAAGCCGATGTCTGCCATGTCACCCAGCAGGACCCGGGCCACGCCCAGCGGCAGGGATAGTAGAGCGGCGACCTCAGCCACCGATCGGGGGTCACGGCACAGCTCCGCCACAGCCCGGTGTTCCACACTGGTCAGCGCCGCTACGTCGCGACCGTGCTCGCTGGTAGACACCAGAGTCTCAACCTCGAGGTCGAATACCGACGAGGTACGTCCCCCAGTCCAGGTGTATGGCCGCACCGTGGAAGCTGAGACCTCCGGCTCCCCCCACTCGTCAAATGCTGCACTTCTCGGGACTGGCCGCGATACCGAAACCGGCTCCTGCGGTGAAGGCGATGACTTCTGCGAGGACTTCTTCGAGCGCTCGCGGCGCCCGCCCAACCGCCAGGGACCACTACTGAGGTTGTTCAGCACCTCGGCGAAGGACTGCTCATCGCCGTCACCGCCAGTCGGTTTGCTCACCACAAGTCACCGCCGGGGTCATCGGCCCAGCGCACCGTGCAGTTCGGCACGGCTGAGTGGGGTGAGCTGCTGGCCAACCCGGTCGACCAGCAGCGTCATCTCATACCCGACCAACCCGATATCGCAGCCCGGGGCGGCCAACACCGCGAGGCTAGAGCCATCGCTGATCGACATCAGCAGCACGATTCCGCGCTGCATCTCGACCACCGTCTGCACGACCTCCCCCGCGTCGAAACAGCGAGCCGCTCCCTGAGTCAGGCTGACCAGGCCCGACGCCACTGCGGCGAGCTGATCGGCGCGGTCCCTGGGCAGGTAGGCTGAAGCGGCGAGCGGCATACCGTCAGCCGACAGCACCAAAGCGTGCGCCACCCCGGACACCCGATTGACAAAGTCGTCCACCAACCATCCGAAGCGGTCCGACTGCGTCTGGGGAACGGTCACTTCGTCTCCTCTTCTCCATCCTGCTGCTCTGAGGACCCGTCAGCCTTCTGGTCAAGGCCTTGGCGGGTCTGGCGCCCTTCGCGGATGCCCTGCTGGTAACTCGCAAGCCGGCCGCGGATCGACTCCGCGCTACGCACCGGCGTACTCGTGGGCTCGACCGACTCGGACGCACCGCCGACGGCACCGGGCACCAGCAGCGCCCGTGGCTGCCGCCGGGGCAGTCCGGTGGCAGTCAATTCCGCACTCATCGGCATGGCCAGCGCCTGCGCCGCTCGCCAACCCTCGTCCGCAGCGCCCCAGTCCTCAGCCGGTGCATCGGCTGGACGCGTCGGAACGGCACCCGTCAACGGCTGGGCCAGCGAGCGGGACTTACCGGCATCACCGGGCTCGGACTCGGCCAGTGCTTTCCCCGGTTGCCTTCGCAGCAGGGGTGCCGAGCCTGTCGCGGCGGGCACTGTCGGCGCCTCGGGCGTCACGGAGGCTTCTCGGGTCGCCGCAGTTCCCCAGCTCACCGCGGCCTTCCAGGTCTGCGGAGCCTCCCGCGTCGCTGGATCCTTAGGGGTCGCGGCAGCTTCCTTGGTCGCGGCAGCTTCCTTGGTCGCCGCAGCCTCCTTGGTCGCCGCAGCCGCTCGCGTCACCTCAGCCACCCGCGTCGCCGCGGCTGCGCTGTTGGCCAACGGCGAAGTCCAGCGCACCGGGACGGCCTCGTGCTCCTTGAACCACGCCGACGCCACATCGTCGAAAATCGGCGTGGAATGCTGCAATGTCACTCGGTGACCCGGTCCGACCGGCCCGGCCACAGTGGCCCGTGCTGGTCGGAAGAGGTCCGTGCCGGATTCGCCGCTGGGGACCTCCACTGGGATGTCCATTGGAGGGCTGGCCGGCGGACCCGGCGGGGCAGGCGGCGGACCCGGCGGCAGCAACCGCTTACCGGCCCGGGTCGGCAGCTTCGAACCCCCTGGAGCGTCCTTCGCGTCCTTCGCGTCCTTCGCGTCCTTCGCGTCCTTCGCGTCCTTCGCGTCCTTCGCGGCGGGTGGGCTGGCCAATCTGGTCCCGCTGGTCCCGTTGCCGTTGGTCTTCGGCCTAGCTGTGGCGTCGCTGCGCGCCTCAGCAACCGGCGCACCGTTGCTGGCGGCCGGCGGTTCGGCGTCAAGCGGGCTAGACCCGTTGCCTGCGGCCAGCTCGGCGAAGGAAGCCACGGGCTGATCGACCGATTCCGACACCAGCCGGACCAGCCGCGGCGGCATGATGACACAGGCCCAGACACCCACCTCGCCCTCGCCGCGGCGCAGCCGGACATCGATTCCGTGCCGGCCAGCCAGCCGACCGACGACGAACAACCCCATCCGGCGCGATACCGAAGCGTCCACTACCGGCGGGTTGGCCAGTCGCTCATTGGCGTCGGCGAATTCCGCCTCGGTCATCCCCACGCCGCGGTCGGCGACCTCAATCGTGACGGAGCCGTCCGCACCGAATGCGCTGGAGATCATCACGTGGCTATCCGGGGGCGAGAATTGAGTTGCATTGTCCAGCAGCTCGGCCAGCAGGTGCACCAGGTCGTTCGCCGCCCGACCGAGCACCAGAACGACGGGTGGCTGCTGCAACACGAGCCGCTGGTATTGCTCCACCTCGGACACCGCTGCACGTAACACGTCGACCAGTCGAACCGGACGGCCCGACCGGTTGGCTGAATCAGTGCCGGCTAGAACCAAGAGGTTTTCGCTGTTACGCCGCATCCGGGTGGCAAGGTGGTCCAGCTGGAACAGGTTGTCCAGTTGTTTGGGATCCTGCTCACCGCTCTCCAGGCGGTCGATGAGCTTGAGTTGCCGCTCGACCAGGCCCTGGGTGCGGCGCGACAGGTTGACGAAGATGTCGTTGACGTTGGCACGTAGCTGAGCCTGCTCGCCGGCCAGCCGCACCGCCTGACTGTGCACCTCGTCGAACGCCCTGGCGACCTGGCCGATTTCCTCTTGGGTACTAACCGCGACTGGAGCGATCACCTGCTCGGGCACATCGCCGTCGCGGATCCGGGCCATCGCCTCGGGCAGCCGGTCGGCGACGTCGAGTGCCGTGCGTTTGAGCACACCAAGCGGCCGCAGCAGCGCCCGGGTGATGAACACGCCGACCAGCACACCCAGTGCCAGCGCGAAGAAGAGGATGACTGAATTCAGCCCGGCCGCAGTGCGCACCTCGTCGCGCAACGCCTGAGCGGTCTGATCGATCCGTTGCCGCAACTCATCCTCGACGGTGGCAAGGTTGCTGATGACCGCCGCGTTGCGCCGGTCCCATTCCTCCGGCGCGATGTTCAGCGGTTCGCCGACGGCACCGCGGTTGAGCACGAGTTGCAACAGCCGCTGCCGGGACAGCTCGGCCTCCCCACCAACCCGCGCGGCGTCAGCGCGATCAGCAGGCCCCAGGGCGCCCCGGAGTGCGTCCTCTTCGATGCGCAGTCGGACGGCCGCCGTCCGCACGTCTTCGATCTGGCCGGGGGTGAGGCGGTTGGCGTAGAGGGCCGCGGACACGATGGCGTGCTGACGACTGATCTGCTCGCGACCAGCGATCAGCGCGTGCCCGGCGGCAGCGTCGTCGGCAACGGCGACGTCGTCGAGCTGACGGGTGAGCGCGGCATCCAGCGCGATCAGCGGGTCTATCGTGGCGCTGTACTCGATGACCACTACCTCGACCGGGCCGAAGCCGGTTGTCACGCTCGCCCGCAGTGGTCCCAACGCGCCGAGTTCGGCCAGCGCGGAGCCGTAACCGGTGGATTGCAGGTCCGCTACCTGTTCGGCAGCCGTGGCGACCGCTTGTGAGGCGCTGTCTACGGCCTGGAACTGCACGTTCAGTGGCCGCAGGTCACCATCGCGGCCCGTGGCGACAAACGCCGTGGCCAGGTCCCGTTCCCGCTGCACGGTACCGATCAGATCGGACAGCTGCTGCTGCACGCGGACGATCTGGGAGATGCGGGCGTAGCCAGGTCCGGCGTCGGCCTGATCCACGATCCGCAGCACACCCGCGACAAGGGCAACGATGGTCGGCACCAGCAGGACGGCGGCCAACTTGACCACGACCGGCCAGTTACGCCAATGCCACCGGGATCGGGTGGATCCCGGTGCCGTCGTCGGCACCGACTCCACAGGACTGATTACGTCGGCGGTCATGCTGCCGCCTCCGCGGGCTGTGATGATGGCGCCTCAGCGGCAAAGCGTGCTTCGGCGCGCCATGCGTCGGCGGTCGTTGATGCCGCCTCCGCGGGACTAAATGCGTCGGCGGTCATGACCAGCCTCCCGCGGCGGCCGAGAGTCGCGAGCTACTCGCTGGCACAGTGGGGTCCCTCCCCAGGGTTTGACGTTGGCCGGCAGACGCATCCGGCTGGCGCCACGGGTCACCGCGATCGTGGGCGTCCGCACCGCACGGACGGGGCACCTCTGGCACCGACCGGATACGTCCGATGTAGGGCACGGACGATACGACGGCCTGGGCAGGGCCTCCCCGCGGGTCTCGTAGAACTTCCTCTCTGCTCGCCGAGGGCGCCAGTGTTCTGAGCGCACAACACCCGCTCGGCGTAGACGACTTGACCAAGATGGCCGTACTCCACTGCACTGAGT
>JALZDN010000011.1 GCA_030862525.1 Actinomycetota bacterium
ACCGGTTCGACTCGACCGAGCAGCTGCAGGTGTGGCGGGCGATGGATGCCGCCGACGAGGAACCGGTGGTGATCTACCATTCGCATACCGCCACCGAGGCCTACCCGTCGCGCACCGACATTTCCTACGCGTCGGAACCCGACGCGCATTACGTGCTGGTGTCCACTCGCGATCCGGACACTCACGAGTTGCGCTCCTACCGCATCATCGAAGGCGAGGTCAACGAGGAGCCGATCGAGGTTGTGGAGTCGTACATGTTCTCCCATACCGGCGCCGACGACGTCCCCGACGCGCACTGATCAGCGCGCGGTCCTCGCCGACCGAGGATGGTAGTGCGTAGAAGAACTGGTGAGTCGCCCGCACCTATAGGAGGATCCGACAATGGCCGTCACTGTCTCCGTCCCCACCATCTTGCGCACCCACACCGGGGGCGAGAAATCGGTGGAGGCGTCGGGCTCCAACGTCGCCGAGGTGATCGAGGATTTGGAGAGCCGGCACTCGGGGATCAAAGCCCGGCTGGTGAAAGAAGGATCCCTGCACCGCTTCGTCAATGTCTACGTCAACGACGAGGACGTGCGCTTCACCGGCGGCTTGGCGGCTGCGGTGAAGGACGGCGACAACGTCACCATCCTCCCGGCCGTTGCGGGCGGAGCTCCTCGTGAGTGTGTACCCGCGTCATAACACTGTTACACACTCACGAACGCGATCGAAGGGAGCGCCATGGCCCGCTACGACTCGTTGCTCGACGCGTTGGGTGACACCCCGCTCGTGGGGCTGCCTCATCTCTCACCCGCGTCCGACGTGCGACTGTGGGCCAAGCTGGAGGACCGTAACCCGACCGGCTCAGTGAAGGATCGCCCGGCGTTGGCGATGATCGAGGACGCCGAGCGCTCCGGGCGGCTTACCGCGGGTTGCACGATCCTGGAGCCGACTTCGGGCAACACTGGAATCTCGCTGGCCATGGCGGCGAAGCTCAAGGGTTACCAGCTGGTCTGCGTCATGCCGGAGAACACCTCGATCGAGCGGCGGCAGCTCCTGGAGGCCTACGGCGCGGAGATCATCTTTTCGCCGGCTGCGGGTGGCTCCAATCAGGCGGTGGCGCGGGCCAAGGAGGTGGCCGCCGCGCATCCCGACTGGATCATGCTCTACCAGTACGGCAATCCGGCCAACGCTGCAGCGCATTACCGCACTACCGGCCCGGAGATCCTTCGCGACCTCCCGAGCGTGACCCATTTCGTCGCCGGGCTCGGCACCACCGGCACGTTGGTTGGAGTGGGCCGTTACCTGCGGGAGCACAAGCCCGACGTGCAGATCATCGCCGCTGAGCCTCGTTATGGCGAGTTGGTCTACGGGCTGCGCAACATTGACGAAGGTTTCGTGCCTGAGCTCTACGACCCCGAGGTGCTCACCGGCCGGTTTTCCGTCGGCTCCTTCGACGCGCTGCGCCGTACCCGGGAACTGCTGGAGACCGAAGGCATCTTCGCAGGCATTTCCACTGGCTGCATCCTGCACGCCGCGTTGGCCGTCGCGGAGAAGGCCGCGGGTACCGGTGAGGCCGCGGACATCGTGCTCGTGGTCTGCGACGCTGGGTGGAAGTACCTGTCCACCGGCGCCTACTCGGGCAACCTTGAGGAGGCCGCTGCCCGGCTCGACGGCCAGCTCTGGGCCTAGGCCCACGCCCAAATGCGCAAGGCGCGCTGGGAGACACAGGATTCTCTCAGCGAGCGAGGGTAGTCTCGGTCGACGTGCCTGCCGTGCGCTCCGGAGGTCTAGCCCGTTCCCGGGTGCTTCCGGCTCGGCCCGGGCAGGCCGCGATGATCATTGCCGCGTTCACCGGCGTGCTGTATCTCACCGAGGCGGTGGACATGGTCCTCGGCGGCGTCCTTGAGGAGGACGGAATCCGACCCCGTCAGCTCGATGGGCTGGACGGCGTCCTGTGGGCCCCGCTACTGCATGGCGATTGGCCCCATCTGGTGGCCAACACGGTGCCGGTTCTGGTGCTCGGGTTCTTGGTGTTGGCCGGCGGCATCGGCCAGTTCATCGCAGTGACCGTCACGGTCTGGTTGGTCGCAGGCCTGGGCACTTGGCTCGCCGGAAGCCCCGGCGTGCATCTCGGCGCCTCGGTCCTGGTCTTCGGCTGGCTGGTCTTTCTGCTCGTCCGCGGTTTTTTCGCCCGAAGTCTCCTGCAGATCCTGCTGGCGGTGGTGCTGTTCGGGCTCTGGGGCGGCGTGCTGTGGGGGCTGCTGCCGGGCGCTGTCGGGATCTCCTGGGAGGGGCACCTGTTCGGAGCGGTGGGCGGGCTGCTCGCGGCCTGGCTGCTCGCCCGCGGTGCTCGGCCCCGTCCTCACCCACCCGACCTTGATCGACCGTGGGCGAGAAGCCGGTGAGCGGTCCGGATGCCCCCATCGGGGTTTTCGACTCCGGTGTCGGCGGGCTCACCGTCGCACGTGCCATCGCCGACCAGCTACCGAGCGAACGGTTGTACTACGTCGGTGATACCGCGCACGGACCGTACGGCCCACTGCCCATCGCGCAGGTGCGCTCCCGGGCGCTGGCGGTGGCTGACGAGCTGGTGGAAAGCGGGGTGAAACTGCTCGTCATCGCCTGCAACACGGCGTCGGCGGCCTGCTTGGCCGACGCTCGGGAGCGCTACTCGATCCCGGTGGTGGAGGTGGTGCGTCCCGCGGTGCGTCGAGCCGCCGCTGCCACCCACTCCGGCTTGGTGGGTGTGATCGGGACTCGGGGCACGATTCGGTCCCGGGCTTATCCCGACGCCTTCGCCGCTGCCCCCCACGTCGTGGTGACCGGGGTGGCCTGCCCGCGGTTCGTCGACTTCGTCGAGCGCGGGATGACGTCGGGACGCCAGGTGCTCGGCCTGGCGCAGTCCTATCTGGAACCACTTCAGCGGGCGGGGGTGGACACTCTCGTCCTGGGCTGCACGCATTACCCGCTGCTCACCGGCGTGCTGCAGATCGTCATGGGGGACCGGGTGACCCTGGTGTCCAGCGCGGAGGAAACCGCCAAGGACGTGCTGCGGGTGCTTACCGAGACCGACCTGTTGCGCACCGAGCTCGATGAGCCCGAGCACGTGTTCACCGCGACCGGGGATCCAGCGTCCTTCGCCCGGCTGGCCCGTCGCTTCCTCGGCCCGTCGCTGGCGGCGACGGCGCCCACCTTGATCTGACAGCGCGGGTTTGATGAGGAGGATGCACATGCTGCTCACGGTGCTGGGCTGCTCTGGCAGTGTCCCCGGTCCCGAATCCCCAGGTTCCGGTTATCTGGTCCGGGCTGGGGATACCACCGTGGTGCTCGATCTGGGTAACGGGACGTTGGGCGCGCTGCAGCGCTACCTCGACCCCTTCCACCTCGACGCGGTGATCCTGTCCCACCTTCACCCCGACCATTGCGCCGACGTGTCGGCAATGACCGTGTACCGCCGGTATCACCCGCGCCCACCACGGTGTGACGCGCTGCCGCTGTACGGGCCGACCGACGTCGGCGAGCGTCTGGTGGCCGCGTACGCCCCCAGTGCCGACGAGCGGAACGTGACCGACCTGTCCGACGTCTATGACTTCCACCCGGTCTGTGACCCGTTCCGGATGGGTCCGCTCGAGGCGCGCGCCGCGCCGGTCGAACATACCTGCGAGGCCTACGCACTGCGGATCAGCCACGCCGGGACGACGCTGGTGTACTCCGGAGACACCGGCCCGTGCGAGCAGCTCGTCGAGCTGGCGACCGGCGCGGATGTCCTGCTCGCCGAGGCGTCCTGGCCCGACAGGCCGGACAACCCGCGCGGGATACATCTGTCCGGCCGGGAAGCCGGGGAGGCTGCGGCGGCGGCCGGGGTCAGCCGGTTATTGATCACCCACGTGCCTCCGTGGACTGATGCCGAGCAGGTGCTCAGCGAGGCGAAGGCCGCCTTCGACGGACCCACCGAGCTCGTCCGCCCCGGCGCCCACTACGAGATTTGAGCGAGCGCCATCGGTGAATCTGACGGAATCACCCTGGGTAGGCTGACGCGGTGGCACGAGCGGACGGCAGAAACGACGAGGCGCTGCGCGAGGTGCGCATCACCCGCGGCTACCAGCGGTGGCCCGCGGGATCGGTGTTGATCGAGTTCGGTCATACCCGGGTGCTCTGTGCGGCCAGCGTGGTGGAGGGCGTACCGCGCTGGCGCAAGGGTTCCGGGCAGGGTTGGCTCACCGCGGAGTACGCGATGCTGCCGTCCTCGACGCACACCCGCAGCGACCGGGAGTCGGTCCGAGGCCGCCTCGGTGGGCGGACCCACGAGATCAGCAGGCTGATCGGACGTGCCCTGCGATCCTGCGTCGACCTCGCTGCACTGGGGGAGAACACCATCTCGCTGGACTGCGATGTCATCCAGGCCGACGGTGGCACCCGTACTGCGGCGATCACCGGTGGCTATGTCGCGCTGGCCGACGCGGTGACCTGGTTGCGGGCGGCCGGCCGGCTTCGCAACCCGCGGCCGCTGTCCTGCTCGGTCGCCGCGGTAAGCGTCGGGGTGGTGGATGGTCAGGTCCGGCTGGATCTGCCTTACGAGGAGGACTCCCGCGCCGAGGTCGACATGAACGTGGTGGCCACCGATGCAGGCACGCTGGTGGAGCTGCAGGGCACCGGGGAAGGCGGCGCCACCTTCGCACGGTCCACTCTGGATCAGATGCTGGACCTGGCGTTGAAGGGTTGCCAGGAGCTGACCGCGTGCCAGCTCACCGCGCTGGCCCAGCCCTATCCCGGCGAACTGCCCGGGTCGTGAGTCAAGTCCGATTGCTGCTGGCGACGCGAAACTCGAAGAAGCTCGTCGAGCTGCGCCGGATTCTGGCCTCGTCGGCGATCACTGGAGTGCAGGTGGTCGGGCTCGACGACGTGCCGCCGTTTCCTGAAGTGCCGGAGACCGCGGCCACTTTCGAGGAAAACGCTCTGGCCAAGGCCCGAGAGGCGGCGGCAACTGGCCTGCCCGCTGTCGCCGACGACTCGGGCTTGGAGGTGGATGCGCTCAACGGCATGCCCGGGGTGCTGTCGGCCAGGTGGGCCGGCCGCCATGGGGACGATGCCGCGAACCTGCAGCTCGTGCTCGATCAGCTGGCCGACGTCCCGGAACATCGTCGTGGTGCGGTGTTCGTCTGTGCCGCGGCGCTGGTGGTCCCCTCAGGTTGCCAGACATCAGGGACCCAGACCGTGGTGCGAGGACGGTGGCGCGGCACGCTGAGCTGTGCGGCACGCGGTAGCAATGGCTTCGGCTACGATCCGATCTTCGTGCCGGAGGGGGACTGGCGCACCTCCGCCGAGCTTGATCCGGCCGAGAAGGATGCCGCCTCGCACCGGGGCCAGGCGCTGCGCGCGCTGCTGCCCGCGCTGCGTCAACTTTTCGACGCGCAGCGCTGACTTCAGCTCACGACCTGAACGACCTGACCCGGCGACAGCTTGTTGAAGAAGGTGACCGCGGCGCCGCGGCCCAGGTGGATGCATCCGTGCGACGGCACTCTGAGGCTGCCCTGGTGAAACGCGATACCGGAGCTGGTGAAGAACACCGAGTAGGGCATGGGCGCGTTGTCGAACGCCCGGCTACGGTGGTCGCGGTCCTTCCACAACACCTTGAACGTGCCGGCTGGAGTCCGGTAACCGGGCTTGCCGGACGTAATCGGGGTCGGCCCATAGGTGACCTGGCCGCCGTTCATCAACCACGCTTGTTGGCTGCTGAGGTCAATACAGGCCGCCGCGGACGACGCGCATGGCGCGGCGGCCGACTGGGCGGCGGCCGCCACAGTCGCGGACAGCACCGTGCACACGCCAGCGATGGCCAGCGTGACGATTACACGACGAACGTTACGCATCACAGAGCCCCCCTCCGTAACTAGGTGTGAGCGTACTACGCAGAGGAGTACCCAGTAAGGCTTCTTTCAGTCGCGGGCGGCCCGGCCGTCCCCGGGCGGGGGAGGGTGTCCGGTTCCGGCCGGTCCGCCGCGCCGCCCGTCGGGTTCGGCCCCCGGGCGGTGCCTTCCGGGTGGTGGCCCGAAGAGCCCTGTTGAGACGCCGGCCGGGCGTCATGGGTTCCCAAGCGACCGAGTTCGTGATCCGATTTGACGGTGATGAGCAACACTTCAGAGCCCGGTCCAGACATTGATCTACGGCCGACCGCTGCCGAGGGCGACCTGCCCCGGTTCGATGACATGCCGATCGAGGTCAATACCGCCAACATGGGGCACGACTACGAGTTGCACCCGCAATGCCAGCTGCTGGCGCCACTGCTGGGGGTGTGGCGTGGTGAGGGCCTGGCCCAGTACCCCTCGCTGCTCGGAGAATTCCCCTATGGCCAGCAGATCGCTTTTGGTCACGACGGCAGACCATTTCTGGCCTACGAGGCGCGAGCTTGGCTGCTCAACCCCCACGGCGAGGTGCTGCGCCCAGCGGCCCGGGAGGTCGGGTGGTGGCGGGTAGACGAGGACGAGATCATCGAGGTTGTCCTCGCGCACATGTTCGGCATCTGCGAGATCTACTACGGCGGCCGCACCGGCGAGACGTCGTGGGAACTCGAATCCGACACCATCGCACGTACCGACTCGGCCAGGGAGACAACCGCGGCCGCCCGGTTGTACGGCATCGTGGACGACGCCCAGCTGGTCTACGCCGAGGAACGGGCCCTACGCGGCCTACCCATGAAACCCCACCTCTCAGCGCAACTGAAACGCGTCACCACCTAGCAGTCGAGCACCGCGGCGAGATTCGCGATAGCGGCTTGCGCTCGTGGTGGGCGGGACTGGTGCGAGACTCTGCCCCATGACCGTTGTCGTGAACTCGACGAGACCGACACCTGGAGCGACCGAGGAGGGACGTCGGTGGTCACAGGGTGTATATCGCTAGCTTGCTGTGCATGCTGGACGCGAGGTGCTGGAGGCCATCTGGGTCGCTGGTCACCACCAGAGCGTGCAAGCGCAGCGCGGTGACTACTACCAGCGCGTCGATGACGTCGGGGTACCCATGCGGCCGCAGATCGCGCCAGCTGCCTTGCCGAGATCCTCGGTGTCCGGACTCACCTGGCAGCCCCGAAGCAGCCGGGAAAGGTTCGGGTGCGGCGCGCCGCGCCATGTCTGAGCCAGCACCACGACCGGGACGATCGGGCGTACTCCGCTGGCGAGGCTCTGCTGATGCAGTGTCCACAGGCCGCGGTGACGCCGTTCGGCCGCCAACAGCGCGCCGGTGTCATAGATCATCCCTGGAGTAACATGCGGGCTACGACTCGGTCTCGCTCATGAGGCCTTGCGGTTTACCGGACGGTGGCCATGGCCGTTGGCTGGTCGAACTGGGTTCGGTACAGCTCCTCGTAGCGGCCGCCGGCGGAGACCAGCTCGGTATGTGTTCCGCGCTCCACGACTCGGCCCTCCTCAATCACGAGGATGAGGTCCGCGGCCCGGACGGTCGAGAGCCGGTGCGCGATCACCACCGCAGTTCGCCCGGCCAGCGCCTCGCCCAGCGCTGCCTGCACCGCTGCTTCCGACGTCGAATCCAAATGCGCGGTGGCCTCGTCGAGAATCACCACCCGGGGGCGCGCCAGCAACAAGCGGGCGATCGTCAGTCGCTGGCGCTCGCCACCGGAGAGCCGGTAGCCGCGCTCGCCGACGACGGTGTCCAGCCCATCGGGTAGCGCGGCAACGAGGTCCGCGAGCCGGGCCCGACGCAGCACCTCCCACAGTTCGTCGTCTGACGCCTCCGGTCGGGCCAGCAGCAGGTTTGCCCGCACCGATTCATGGAACAAGTGCCCATCCTGGGTCACCATCCCGAGCGTCTCGCGGATCGACGCGGCGGACAACTCCCGGACGTCCACCCCAGACAGTCGCACGGCGCCGCCCTCGACGTCATACAGCCGCGGCACCAGCTGCGCGATCGTCGACTTCCCGGCGCCTGACGAGCCGACCAGCGCCACCATCTGGCCCGGCTCGGCCCGGAACGACACGTCGTGCAGCACCTCCACCCCGCCGCGCTCGTCGAGCTTGGCGACCTCTTCCAGCGACGCGAGCGACACCTTGTCCGCCGAGGGGTAGCCGAAGCTGACATGATCGAGTTCTACCGACACCGGGCCGTCCGGCACCTGCCCTGCATCAGGCTTGTCCAGGATGAGCGGCGTCAGGTCGAGCACCTCGAACACGCGCTCAAAGCTGACCAGCGCGCTCATCACCTCCACCCGTGCGCTGGCCAATGCCGTGAGCGGGGCGTAGAGCCGGGTCAGCAGCAGCGCGAGCGCCACAACCGCACCCGCCTCCAGTTGCCCCCGCAACGCGTAGAACCCACCAAGCCCGTAGACGACGGCCAGCGCCAGCGCCGACACCAGTGTCAAGGCGGTGACGAACACCGACTGCACCATCGCGGTGCGCACCCCGATATCACGAACTCGGCTGGCCCGGGCGGCGAACTCCGCCGACTCCTGCGCCGGCCGGCCGAACAGCTTCACCAGCGTCGCGCCGGGCGCCGAGAACCGCTCGGTCATCTGCGTGCTCATCACCGCGTTGTGATTGGCAAACTCGCGCTCCAGCCGGGCCAGCCGGGTGCCCATCCGCCGAGCCGGCAACACGAACACCGGCAGCAATAAAAGCGCCAGCAGGGTGATCTGCCAGGAGATCCCGATCATCACGACGAGCGTGAGCACGAGCGTCACCACGTTGCTGACCACTCCGGACAGCGTGTCGCTGAACGCCCGCTGGGCTCCGATCACGTCGTTGTTCAATCGGCTGACGAGCGCGCCGGTGCGGGTGCGGGTGAAAAACGCGATCGGCATGCGCTGCACATGATCGAAAACGGTGGTACGCAGATCGAGGATCAGGCCTTCGCCAATGCGGGCTGAGAGCCACCGTGTCATCAACCCGAGCCCGGCCTCCGCTATTGCGATGACGGCGATGAGTGACGCAAGCCCGATCACGACGCCAGGCGCCGCGCCCTGCACGATCGCGTCGACGACCCGGCCGGCGAGCACCGGCGTTGCGACCGCCAGCATCGCCGTTGCCACGCTGAGCAGGAGGAACCGGCCCAGTTGCGCGCGGTGCGGCTGCGCGAACCGGGTGATTCGCCGCAGTGTGGCCTTGGAGAACGGGCGCCGCTCCTGTTGCGCATGCATCGCGTTGTACATGGACATCCACGCGGTGACTTCCATGTCCATCGCACACCACCGGATTCTTGAGAGCGTCATGAGGTCGCCGGCGTCGCACCGGTGATCAGAACGCAGCTTAAAATGTTAACTATGGTTTAGGTCAAGCCGTCTTTGGAGGAGTTAGATCGCTTGTATCTCGCTCTCTTGCTCCGTCGACCTATCCTTGCTGAAGTCCGCGAGTGCGAGGAGGCCGGTGAGCGAGGTATGGCTGGGTGATATCCGGCTGCGCAACCGGCTGGTCACGTCGTCGAGCCTGCTTGGCTACGGCGCTACCGATCCCGGTCTGGTGCCTTACGGGATGAGCCCGATCTCCCGGTTCGTGCCGCTGGAGCGCTTCGGCGCAGTCACTACTCGCACCCTGACGGTGCAGCCTCGCGATGGACATTTCACCAACCGCACCGACTGGCCACTGCGTGCGTTGCCCAGCCTGCTGCGCAACTACGCCACGGTGCTGCGCCGCGCCGACGCCGGCTGGATCAACGCATTCGGCTGGTGCAACGTCGGGATCGACGCTTACCTGCGCGACTACTACCCGCGCACCCGCGAGCAGAACACCATCATCTCGGTGGGTGGCTTCGCGGCTGAGGAGTTCGTCTGCCTCGTCGACGCGGTGAACGCGGCGGTGCCCCCCGGCGCGATCGCAGCCGTGGAGTTCAACGTCTCCTGCCCGAACGTCGATCATGACTTCGAACCGATCCTGGACGGAGTGCTCGCCGACGCGGTACCCCGCAGCAATCATCCGGTGATACTCAAGCTGTCGCCCGACCGCGACTACATCAGTCACGCCCGGCGGGCTGCCGCCGCCGGGGTCTCGGCGCTCACCGCGATCAACACAGTGCGCGCGCTGCGCCTGGATCCGCGGACCGGGGCGCCGTGGCTGGCCAACCGTTACGGTGGGCTCTCCGGTCGGGCGGTGAAGCCGATCGGGTTGCGGGTGGTCGCGGAGCTGCGTGACGCCCGGATCACCCTGCCGGTGATCGCGACCGGGGGAATCCGCACTTTCGACGATTGCCGGGAGTACTTCTGGGCCGGGGCAGACGCCGTCAGCCTCGGCAGCGCGAGTTGGCTGGCGTCTTATCCCGGTTACCTGCTGTCTCCCCTGTGGGGCTGGCGGATCCGCTCGATCCTGCGCCGGATTGAGGGCTACCGCCCTCCCATGCGGGGCACCCAGGCCGAGAGCACCCAACGCCACTCCCGAGCGGCGCAGCCGCATACCCTGGCACCTGATGGCCGATCCCTGCACTTACCGTCCGGCACCGGGGACGATCCCTGACGCGCCTGGCGTGTATCGGTTCCGCGACGAGCATCGCCGGGTGATCTACGTCGGTAAGGCGAAGAGCCTGCGCAGCCGGCTGAACTCCTACTTCGCCGACCTGTCCGGACTGCACCCGCGGACCCGGCAGATGGTCACCACGGCGGCCTCGGTGGAGTGGACGGTGGTCAGCACCGAGGTCGAGGCACTGCAGCTGGAATACAACTGGATCAAGGAATTCGACCCGCGGTTCAACGTCCGGTACCGCGACGACAAGACCTACCCGGTGCTGGCTGTGACGCTAAACGAGGAGTACCCGCGGTTACACGTTTACCGGGGACCTCGCCGCCGCGGCGTCCGGTACTTCGGGCCCTACGCCCACGCTTGGGCGATCCGGGAGACGCTCGACCTGCTCACCAGAGTGTTCCCGGCCCGGGTGTGCTCGGCCGGGGTATTCAAGCGGCACGGCCAGATCGGCAGGCCATGCCTGCTGGGCTACATCGACAAGTGCTCGGCACCGTGCGTGGGCAACGTCACCGCCGAGCAACACCGCGCCATCGTCGAGGACTTCTGCGACTTCCTGTCCGGCCGCACCGACAAGATGATCCGCCGACTGGAGCGCCAGATGGAGGCGGCGGCTGCCGAGCTGGAGTTCGAACGCGCTGCACGGCTGCGAGACCACCTGGGGGCGCTGCGCCGGGCGATGGAGAAGCAGGCGGTGGTGCTCGGTGACGGCACCGACGCGGATGTGATCGCGTTTGCCTGTGATGAGCTTGAGGCCGCGGTGCAGGTCTTCCACGTCCGCGGCGGGCGGGTCCGCGGCCAGCGCGGCTGGGTGATTGAACGCATCGAGCAGGTCGACCTGGTCAGCCAGTTCCTGACCCAGTTCTACGGCGAGCAAGCCACGTTGGCCGGGTCCGAGGACATCGCTGCTGATGCGCCGGTGCCACGGGAGGTGCTCGTCCCCGAGCTGCCCGAGGATGCTGACGCACTCACCGAATGGCTTTCCGGACTGCGCGGCGCGCGGGTGGAGCTGCGGGTGCCGCAGCGGGGGGACAAGCGGGCGCTGGCTGACACCGTGGCGCGCAACGCCGCGGATGCCTTCGCGTTGCACAAGTTGCGCCGCGCCGGTGACCTGACCGCTCGCGCCGCGGCACTGCAGGAAATCTACGAATACCTGGGGCTGGACACTGCGCCGCTGCGCGTCGAATGCATCGATGTCAGCCACGTGCAGGGCAACGACGTGGTCGCCTCGCTGGTGGTCTTCGAGGACGGGTTGCCGCGCAAGTCAGACTACCGCCGCTTTGCGATAAAGGACGCCGCCGGTGAGGGGCGCTCTGACGATGTGGCGAGCATCGCCGAGGTGGTTCGCCGGCGCTTCGCCCGTTACTTGCAGGAAACTGAGCCGATCGACACACCGGGGCTGGACCCCGGCACAGGGCGTCGTCCCCGCAAGTTCGCCTACCCGCCGAACCTGCTCGTTGTTGACGGTGGTCCAGCGCAGGTCGCCGCCGCAGCGGAGGCACTGTTCGAGCTGGGTGTGACCGACGTGGCGATCGCCGGGCTCGCCAAGCGGCTGGAGGAGGTCTGGCTACCCGGCGAGGCCGACCCGGTGATCCTGCCGCGCAACAGCGAAGGCCTGTACCTGCTGCAGCGGGTGCGCGATGAGGCACACCGGTTCGCGATCAGTTATCACCGGCAGAAGCGGTCGGCGCGGATGACCAGCTCCGCGCTCGACGAGGTCACCGGGCTCGGGCAGACCCGACGCACCGCGTTGCTCAAGCACTTCGGCTCGGTCCGCCGCATCCGGCAGGCCAGCGTGGACGAACTCACTGAGGTAGCCGGAGTGGGTCCCAGCACTGCCCGCGCGGTGCTCGCCGCGCTGGGTAGTTCCAGTGGTGAATTGGGCAGCACCGGCGCCGGCGAAGAGAGCAACGGAGCGGCGCCGTGACCGTGGCTCAGGGCGGTATCGAGGTGGCCGTGGTCTCCGGGCTGTCCGGGGCCGGTCGCAGCACGGCAGCCAAGGTGCTCGAGGACCTGGGTTGGTTCGTGGTGGACAACCTGCCGCCCGAGCTGATCGCCACCATGGTAGAGCTGGGCGCGCGGTCGCAGGGCGTGGTGACCAGGGTGGCGGTGGTCATGGATGTGCGCAGCCGGGCGTTCACCGACGACCTCGCTGCGGTGATCAAGGATCTGGACGCCCGCGGCTACCGGCCCAAGGTGCTGTACCTGGAAGCCACCGACGCGGTGCTGATCCGTCGCTTCGAGCAGGTCCGGCGCAGTCACCCGCTGCAAGGCGATGGCCGGCTGGCTGACGGGATCGAAGCGGAGCGGGCGTTACTTGCCCCGCTGCGCGACGAGGCCGACCTGGTGCTGGACACCACTGGGGTGTCCGTGCACCAGCTGCGGGCCAAGATCGAGCATGCGTTCGGTGGCGAAGCCAGCACCCGTACCCGGATCACCGTGCTGTCCTTCGGTTACAAGTACGGGCTTCCGATGGACGCCGACCTCGTGATCGATATGCGCTTTTTGCCTAATCCGTTCTGGATACCGGAACTGCGCGACTTCACCGGTCTGGACGTCGACGTGCGCAATTACGTGCTGTCCCAAGAGGGCGCCGAGGAGTTCCTGGACCGCTACCTGGAGTTGCTGAGGCTGATCAGCGGCGGGTACCGGCGGGAGGGTAAGCGCTACCTGACCCTTGCGGTGGGCTGCACCGGTGGTAAACACCGCAGCGTGGTCGTGTCCGAGGCGCTGGCCGCCCGGCTCGGCCACGAGGACGGGATCACCGTCAAGGTGGTGCATCGGGACGTGGGACGCGAGTGACCCGGGCGCTGAAGGCAGTGGCGCTGGGTGGTGGCCACGGGCTGTACGCCACGCTGATGGCCCTGCGCGCTATCACCGACGACGTCACCGCGGTGGTCACCGTCGCCGATGACGGCGGTTCGTCGGGGCGGCTTCGTCGCGAGCTGGGACTGCTGCCACCTGGCGACCTGCGGATGGCGCTGACCGCACTGGCAGCCCGCGACGGCGGTGGGGCGCGCTGGCGGCAGGTGTTTCAGCATCGCTTCGGCGGCAGCGGGGCGCTGGCCGGGCATGCCGTGGGCAATCTGGTGCTGGCGGGGCTGCTGGAGGTATTCGGTGATCCGGTGGTGGCGTTGGACGAGGCCTGCCAGCTGCTCGGTGTAACCGGTCGGGTGCTGCCGATGGCCGCTGAGCCGCTGGACATCGAGGCCGACGTCGCCGGTCTGGACGGTGATTCAGACACGCTGAGACGGATCCGCGGCCAGGTAGCGGTGGCGACAACGCCCGGCCGGGTGCAGCGAGTGTGGCTGCGTCCGCAGCGGCCGCAGGCCTGCGCCGAGGCTGTTTGTGCAGTTCAGGACGCTGACGTGGTGGTGCTCGGGCCGGGCTCGTGGTTCACCAGCGTGCTACCACACCTGCTGGTCCCCGACCTGGCCGATGCGCTGGACGGTACGGTAGCCCGCCGGATAATCGTGCTCAATCTTGTGCCGCAACCGGGGGAGACAGCGGGGTTCTCCCCTGAGCAGCACTTAACCGTATTGTCCGGTCATGCCCCGTCCGGGTTCACGGTGCACGCGGTCCTCGCCGACATCGACACGGTCGCGGTGCCCGCTCGGTTGCACCGCTGCGCCGAGGCACTCGGCGGGCACGCGTACCTTGACCGGGTCGCCGACG
>JALZDN010000022.1 GCA_030862525.1 Actinomycetota bacterium
AGGGCGCCCGCCGGCGTGGCGCCGCGCCGGATCACGTGTTGCTGTCCGGTCCGCCAGGGCTGGGCAAGACGAGCCTCGCGATGATCATTGCCGCGGAGTTGGGCAGCGCGATCCGAGTGACCTCGGGGCCGGCGCTGGAGCGGGCCGGAGATCTCGCCGCGATGCTGTCCAACCTCGTTGCGGGTGACGTGCTGTTCATCGACGAGATTCATCGGGTGGCTCGGCCCGCCGAGGAGATGCTCTACCTTGCGATGGAGGACTTTCGGGTCGACGTGATGGTCGGCAAGGGTCCCGGGGCCACCTCGATCCCGCTGGAGATCGCACCTTTCACCCTGGTGGGAGCTACCACCAGGTCCGGTGCGCTCACCAGTCCCTTGCGCGATCGGTTCGGGTTCACCGCGCACATGGAGTTCTACGAACCCGAGGAGCTGGAGTTGGTGTTGCGCCGCTCGGCCGGCATCCTCGGCGTGGACCTGCGCCCCGACGGCGCGACTGAGATTGCCGGCCGCTCCCGGGGCACGCCTCGGATCGCTAACCGGCTACTGCGCCGGGTACGTGACTACGCCGAGGTCCGCGCCGACGGCGCGATCACCCTCGGGGTGGCCCGTGCCGGCTTGGCCGTCTATGACGTCGACCAGCTTGGGCTGGATCGGCTGGACCGCGCTGTACTCACCGCGCTGGTACGCACCTTCGGCGGCGGACCGGTTGGGGTGTCCACCCTCGCTGTTGCGGTCGGTGAGGAGCCGGCCACTGTGGAGGAGGTGTGCGAACCCTTCCTGGTCCGCGCTGGAATGCTCGCTCGCACGCCCCGTGGCCGGGTAGCGACCGCAGCCGCGTGGCGGCACCTGCAACTGGAGCCGCCCCCGGACACTCCCGGCGACGCCGCACCGGCGCTGTTCGACGCGTGAGACCTGCTTGCAGGGTCGAACCATCAACACCGAGACCTGCTCGCATGGTCCACCTGGCACACTCGGGCGTGCCCCGCTGATGTGATCGGAGAACCATGGACCCCCTGCTCCTGCCCCTGCTGTTCATCGCCGTGCTGGCGCTGCCCCTGATCCTCGGCTCCCGCCGGCAGAAGCGGGCGATGGCCGAGGCACAGCGGCTGCAGAGCTCACTGATTGAGGGTGATCGGGTGATGACCACCTCCGGCCTGCAATGCACCGTCGTGGGCAGCGCCGATGAGACCACGATCGACCTGGAGATCGCGCCGGGAGTGCGCACCACCTGGCTGCGTGCGGCGATCCGGGAGAAGATCACCGAGGACGACGAGACGGCACCCGTCAGCGCACCGTTGGCAGCCCCCCTCGACGACAGCACTAGCACCGACAAGTCCTGACCTGACTGGTGTGGGTACGCTGCGGGTCCGGCCCCCACAGCATGCACCGACGACGGCGCTGGCACAGTGTGGACCGCGGCAGGCTGCCGGTGATGGCGCCCGGCGCAGTGAGCTGTTAACGAGGAGAACCACCCACCGTGGCACCACCGGCCGTGCGTTTCCGCCCCTGGCGGAACTTGGCGATCTTCGCTGGGATCGTCGCTGTCCTTTATTCACTGGTTTTCTTCACCGGCGGGGGAAATCCGACTCCCAAACTGGGTATCGACCTCCAGGGCGGTACCAGGGTGACCCTCACTGCCCGCACCATCGACGGCCGGCCGCCGTCGCGAGAGTCGTTGGATCAAGCTCGCCAGATTATCGAGCAGCGGGTCAATGGCATCGGGGTCAGTGGGGCAGAGGTCGTCCTGGACGGAAACAACCTGATCATCACGGTCCCGGGTGAAAACGGCGACCAAGCCCGTAGCCTCGGCCAGACCGCCAAGCTGTATTTCCGGCCGGTGATCACCGAGGTGCCAGCCGGTCTCACCGGACCGACTTCCGGCGGCCAGGCTCCCGACGGCCCCCCTCCGGGGGGCCAAGCTCCGGGGGATAGTGGGCCGGCTCCATCCGGCGGCTCCGATCAACCGCCGGATGCACCGGCGCCGGTCCAACCGCAGCAGCTGCAGCCCCCGCCGGACGAGCCAACTGCCGAGCCGACTGCCCCTCCGGTGCCTCCGGCATCTCCGGCGCCCACCACACCGTCGACCAGGCCGTCGCCCCCGGTCGGTGTCGCCCCAGCAGATGCGGCCGATCCCGAGGTCGCCGAGCAGATCCGGCAAGCCCGAGCGCGGCTGCAGAGTCTGGATCCGGCAGCGCAGCAGCAGGCGCTCGTCACACTGAACTGCGCCACTTCCAACCCCTTGCGCGGTAACGACGACCCGAACCTGCCCCTTGTCACCTGTGACCAGGACGGCACCGCCAAGTACCTGCTGGGTCCCGCGTTCATGTCCGGCGAGCAGGTCGCTAACGCATCGGCGGGCCTGAACCCGGACGGCACCGGATTTGAAGTACGCCTGAACTTCAACCGTCAAGGCGAGGACATCTGGGCGCAGTACACCGCGAACAATGTTGGCGAGCAGGCAGCGTTCCTGCTGGACACCGAGGTGGTGTCCGCTCCGCAGATCAGGGGCGCGATTCCACCCGGCCAACAGACCAGCATCACTGGCAGATTCACTCAGGCCGAGGCCCAGAATCTGGCTAATGCGCTCAAGTACGGTTCGCTGCCACTGTCCTTTCAGTCCTCAGAGTCTGAGACCGTCTCGGCCACTCTAGGTCTCGCCTCATTGCGCGCGGGCCTGCTTGCCGGGGCGATCGGACTGGCCGTGGTGTTCGTCTACTGCCTGTTCTACTACCGCGCGCTCGGGGTGCTGACGATCTTGTCCTTGGCGCTGTCCGGGCTGATCGTCTACGCCGTCCTGGTGCTGCTCGGGCGATGGATCGGGTTTACCCTGGACCTGGCCGGTGTCGCCGGTTTCATCGTCGCCATCGGCATTACCGCGGACTCCTTCGTGATCTTCTTCGAACGCCTCAAGGACGAGATCCGGGACGGCCGAAGCTTCCGCTCCGCGGTGCCTCGGGCCTGGGTCCGGTCCCGCCGCACCATCCTTTCGGCGGATGCGGTGAGTTTCCTGGCCGCCGCAGTGCTCTACGTTCTCGCGGTAGGGCAGGTCAAGGGCTTCGCCTTCACCCTCGGCATGTCGACGGTGCTGGACTTGGTGGTGGTCTTCCTGGTGACGCATCCGCTGGTGGCGATGGCCTCGCGGTCCCGGCTGTGGTCCCAACCGAGCTTTTCCGGGCTCGGGGCCGCGCAGCGGGCCGGTGCCGAGAGCCGATCGGAGCTGGCGACTGCAGGGAAGGGGACCTGAGATGGCCGGCACGCTGGCGCGCCTCTACAGCGGAACCGGTGCGTTCGACATCGTCGGACGGCGGCGAATCTGGTACGCGATGTCCGGTCTGCTCGTCGCGGTCTGCCTGCTCTCAATCCTGTTCCGCGGCTTCAACCTCGGCATCGACTTCGAGGGTGGTACCCGGATACAGCTCCCGGCGCAGGGCGCGCGCGGCCCGATCACTGCCGAGCAGGTCGAGCGGGCCTTCACCGACACGGTGGGTCAGCCGCCGGGATCAGTGCAGATCGTCGGTACCGGTTCCGTAGCGAGCATCCTGATCCGCACTGAGGCGCTCGACGCCCGGGAATCGTTCGTGGTGAAAAGGGCGTTGTTCGAACAGCTACGCCCGCTTGGTAGCGACGGGCGGCCCAGCGAACAGGCGATCAGTGACAGCGCAGTCAGCGCCACCTGGGGCGGCGAGATCAGTCAGCAGGCGCTGATCGCGCTGCTGGTATTCCTCGGCTTGGTGACCGTGTTCCTGGCGGTGTACTTCGAGCCTCGGATGGCGCTGGCAGCACTGGTCGCGCTGGTGCATGACGTGCTGGTGACCGCGGGGATTTACTCTCTGATCGGCTTCGAGGTGACGCCGGCGTCGGTCATCGGGCTGCTCACCATCCTGGGGTTTTCGCTGTATGACACCGTCGTCGTGTTCGACAAGGTCCAGGAGAACACCCGTGGGCTGCTCGGGCTGACCAGACGAACCTATGGCGAGGCCGCCAATCTCGCGATCAACCAGACACTGATGCGCTCTATCAACACCTCGTTGATCGCGGTACTTCCGGTGCTCGGCCTGCTGGTGATCGGTGTCGGTTTACTGGGCGTGGGGACGCTCAAGGACCTCGCCCTGGTACAGATGGTCGGCATTGTGGCGGGGGCGATGTCCTCGATCTTCCTGGCGACGCCGTTGATGGTGGACCTCACCATGCGCCGGCCGGCCTACCGGCAGCAAGCCGAGCGGGTGATCCAACGCCGAGAGAAGCTGGCCAGCAAAACCGCCTCGAGTTCCGAGCGCGAGGACGAGGTCTCGTCGACGACCGGCCCACAAACCAGGACAGCGGGGATGGCTG
This sequence comes from Actinomycetota bacterium, assembly GCA_030862525.1. GTDB lineage: Bacteria > Actinomycetota > Actinomycetes > Mycobacteriales > Pseudonocardiaceae. The sequence continues at coordinate 4,332 of JALZDN010000022.1, forward strand.
CCGGCGTGCCTGCCCGGGTCGGCAAGACTGCACCGGCCGGACGACGACGCGGGCATCCCGCGGGCAAGAGCGGCAGACCGTCCGGCAAAGCCGGTAGGTCGGGCCCCTGACTTTGTGCCGCTGAGCAACTCCGAGTGCTGCCCAACTGCTCGGAGCTCCCTTAGTTGCACAGTGTAGCGCTCCGGTAACGTTGTGTCGCCTGTTTCTCACCCTCGGCCGCCTATTTGGTGAGTTGTCGCTCTGAGTACTTGCCTCTGACGCTCATTAGGAGAACGCTCCGTAGTCAGGCGCTGAATGTAGCTCCGGTGAGTGAGGGGCACGGGAGGGGGCACCGTGGGGGGCGACCAGGGAGGATCCGGGATGATTGGGTGGTCCGTTCCGGGTGTGGTGCATCTCCGGGAGGTGTGCGAAGACCCGGGCGGCCGGCGGGTATTGGCCCGTCACCGCATCACCCGTAGGCCGCTCGCGGTGACCTACCTGTCAGACGAGCTGCTCACCGATACCGAGTTCCGCGCTCGATTCGCACGCGAGTTCGAACGGCTGGCGCGGGTTCGCGATGCCCGAGTGTCACGGGTTCACCGCTACGTTGAGTACCACCGTAGTGCTGCTGTCGTCGGTGACCATGTCAGCGGGACTTCACTGCGTGCTCTGTTGCTTGCGCATGGAGCCGTCGGTATCGAGGCGGCGCTCGTCGTGCTCAAGGACTCGCTGCGCGGTCTCGCCGCCTATCACGCCGCGGGCCTGGCGCACGGTGACATCAAGCCGGAGGGCGTGATCCTCACGCGTGCTGGTTGCGTCCGACTCGTCGACTTCGGACTGTCCACTTCGCACGGCAGGCGACTGCTCGCTCGGTCGACACCTTTCTACCTTGCTCCCGAACAATGGAACGATCGTTCGGCTACCCCCACGGGGGACGTGTACGCCGCTACCGTCATGTTCTTCGAGTGCTTGATCGGTGCGCCGCCGTTCTACGCCGACAGCTCCGCCGAACTCGCGGTCAAGCATGACCAGAGCAGCCCTCCCCTCGACGTGATTCCCCAACCGGCCCGCGAATTGGTAGTGCGCGGCCTAACCAAGGACCCGCACAGCAGGCCCACGGCGCGGAGTCTCCTCGCTCACGTTGACGACGTGGCTGCCCGCGCGGTGGGCACTGGCTGGGAAAGGCGCGGACGACGCGAGCTGGTCAGGCTGCTGAGCAGCCGTTCGGCCGTGCCCGACAAGCCCACGCTGGCGCGCCGCAGAGGCGACGTGAGCTGGGAGCGCCGGTCGCCGGTCCGATTGGCTGCTGTTGTGGGTGGCGCTCTCGCGTTGGCCGCAGGCTTGTCCAGCCCGCCGTTGGCAGTCATCCTGCCCGGGGGCAGCATCTTCGGCTCGGACGCGAGGTCACCGGTGTTGGCATTCCCCGAGCCCGCTCATGGCAGTTCCCCGGTGCGTGCCGTGACCAACGGTCAACTGGCGGATCGTGCCCCGGATGCCGTGCCCGCTGCGAAGGCCGCGCCGGCCGGTCGGGAACTCATCGCCGGCCCACAGCCGAACAAAAAGCTCCCGCCCACACCGTCGATTCCCACGGTGAACCGTCAGATCGCGCTAGATGAATACCCCACTCACGCCGGATATCCGGCGGGCTCCGTTCATCAGGATGAGGATGCCCGGGACGAGGATGTCCGGGACGAGGATGCCCGGATCGAGGATGCCCGGACCGAGGATGTCCGGGACGAGGATGCCCAGCCCGGATCCGTTCCCACACCGGCCTGTACCCCCATGCTGATTTCGGAGCACAAGCCCTGTGCACCGGTGAGCTCGAAGCAGGGCATGGCAGGATCGACCGAGACCGCGTCGACAAAGACGCCAGCGTCAATCAACTTGCCGGCCTCGATCGAGCTGCCCGCACGAATTCAGGCGTCGATGCCGGTCTTCGAAAGGGTTCAGCAGCAGAAGGAAATCCGCAGCCTGTGGAATGCCCGTAATCAGAACCAGAAGGACGCCCACGCCGAAACTTTGACACACCGGCAGGTGAGCGAGCGGGTGGAGCACGTGGTTGACTCTTATGCGGACTGGCAGCCACATGAGTACGACCGGTAAGGCGGCGGTGTGTGCCGCGAATCCAATCTGGACGACTTGGCGGTCCTGCTCGTACCGCTGATCCGAGAAGTCCCGGACTTCCCCGAACCCGGTGTACTTTTTCGCGATCTCGCACCTGTTCTGGCCGACGCGACTGCGTTCCGGACTGTGGTGGACGCGCTGATCGTCCAGGCGCACCAGGTGGACGTAGTGGTCGGTGTGGAGGCGCGTGGATTCTTACTGGGTGCGGCCGCGGCCTACGCCCTGGGCACTGGTGTGGTCGGAGTCCGTAAGCCGGGCAAGCTACCCTTGGTATCCGACAGTGAAGCCTATGCTCTGGAATACGGCGTCACCTCGCTGGAACTGGCTGACGGTGTGCTGCGACCGGGGCAACAGGCCTTGGTGATCGACGATGTGCTGGCCACCGGTGGCACGGTGGCCGCGGCCTGTGCACTGATCGAGCGGGCCGGGGCCTCGGTGAGTGGCATTGCGGTGCTGTTGGAAATCGGCACGCTTCAGGGGCGAAACCGGCTCGGCGGCCGCTCGCTGCACGCTCTGTTGACGGTCTGACAAATAGCAAGATCTCGCGGTCCTCCGGATCCCACCGCGGAACGCGGCGGTACCCTGAAGCCGGATCAGTCACCACGTGGCGGGAGAGTGCGCTTGAGCCAGGATCTGCAGCGCACCGCTGCGTCGCCTGCCGACCCGGGCCCAGCCCCAGACCCGGCCACGGTCCCTCAGCGGCTACCGTCGGCAACCCGGCGGGTCCGGGCGCGGATCGCGCGGCGGATCACCGCGCAGCGACCCGGCCCGGTCAGACAGGTGCTGGAACCGCTCGCCGTTGTGCACCGAGAGCTGCATCCCAAGGCCGACCTCGCGCTGCTGCAACGGGCCTACGATGTTGCCGAGGCCAAGCACGCCCAGCAACAACGCAAGTCCGGTGACCCGTACATCACCCACCCACTGGCCGTCTCGACGATCCTCGCCGAGTTGGGAATGGACACCACTACGTTGGTGGCCGCGCTGCTCCACGACACCGTGGAGGACACCGACTATTCGCTGTCCCGTCTCACCGAGGACTTCGGTGATGAGGTTGCGCACCTCGTCGACGGCGTCACCAAGCTCGACAAGGTCAAGCTCGGCGCTGCCGCCGAGGCCGAGACCATTCGCAAGATGGTCATCGCGATGGCGCGCGACCCGCGGGTGCTGGTCATCAAGCTGGCGGACCGACTGCACAACATGCGCACCATGCGGTTCCTGCCGCCGGAGCAGCAAGCCCGCAAAGCCAAGGAGACCCTCGAGGTACTCGCCCCGCTGGCCCACCGGCTGGGCATGGCCACCATCAAGTGGGAGTTGGAGGATCTCTCCTTCGCGATCCTGCATCCGAAGAAGTACGACGAGATCGTTCGGCTGGTGGCTGATCGGGCGCCATCACGCGACACCTACCTGCGGACGGTGATCGATGAGGTCTCCGCGCAGCTGTCCGGTTCGCTGATCACCGCTACCGTCGAGGGCCGGCCCAAACACTACTACTCGATCTATCAGAAGATGATCGTGCGCGGTCGCGATTTCGACGATATCCATGACCTGGTCGGGGTACGGATCGTGGTCGACGACGTGCGTGACTGCTATGCCGTGGTCGGGGTGGTGCACTCGGTGTGGCAGCCGATGCCCGGTCGGTTCAAGGACTACGTCGCTCAACCCCGATTCGGGGTCTACCAGTCGTTGCACACCACGGTGATCGGGCCGGACGGCAAACCGCTGGAGGTGCAGATCCGCACCCGCGAGATGCACCGAACCGCGGAGTACGGGATTGCGGCACACTGGCGGTACAAGGAGACTCGCGGCACTCACAACGGAGCCGTGGATGTCGATGAGATGGCCTGGATGCGTCAGTTGCTGGACTGGCAGCGGGAGGCCGCCGACCCCGGTGAGTTTCTTGAGTCGTTGCGTTATGACCTGGCCGCCCGGGAGATCTTCGTCTTCACGCCCAAGGGTGACGTCATCACGCTGCCCACAGGCTCCACGCCGGTCGACTTCGCCTACGCGGTGCATACCGAGGTCGGTAATCGCTGCATCGGCGCGCGGGTCAATGGCCGGCTTGTCGCGCTGGAGCGACAGTTGGAAAACGGTGAGGTCGTCGAGATCTTCACCTCGAAGGCCGAGGGTGCCGGCCCCAGCTGGGACTGGTTGTCCTTCGTCGCCTCACCACGAGCCCGGGCCAAGATCAGGCAGTGGTTCGCCAAGGAGCGGCGCGAGGAGGCCATTGACACCGGCAAGGACGCCATTGCCAAGGAACTGCGTCGAGTTGGGCTACCGGTGCAGCGATTGGTGTCTGCCGAGTCGATGGTCGCGGTGTCTCGAGAGCTGCACTATCCCGACGTCAGCGCCCTGTATGCCGCGGTCGGGGAGCATCACGCCTCGCCTCGTCAGGTGGTGCAGCGCCTGGTCGCGCTGCTGGGGGGCGAGGAGGGTGCCGAGGATGTGCTGGCCGACCGGGCCACCCCTTCGACGGTCCAGCGCCGCCGTGAGACCGGTGACTCCGGCGTGCGAGTGCGTGGTGCCGGGGACGTCTACGCCAAGCTCGCCCGCTGCTGTACACCGGTCCCCGGCGACGAGATCCTGGGTTTTGTCACCCGAGGTGGCGGAGTCAGCGTGCACCGCACCGACTGCACCAATGCCGACTCGCTGCGGGAGCAGCCCGAGCGGCTGGTCGATGTGGAATGGGCGCCGTCTTCCTCGTCGGTATTCCTGGTTGGGATCCAGGTTGAGGCGCTGGACCGGCACCGGCTGCTGTCTGACGTCACCAAGGTGCTCGCCGACGGACGGGTGAACATCCTGTCCGCCTCGGTCACGACCACCCGGGATCGGGTGGCGGTGAGCCGGTTCTCCTTCGAGATGGGCGACCCCAAACACCTCGGGCACGTGCTTCGTTCGGTACGCAACATCGAGGGCGTCTACGACGTCTACCGAGTTACGTCGGCTAACTAGCGCCGTTCTTCTGCCGCGATGTCGACGGACGTGATCATGACCGGCGCATTGGGTTTACCGCCACCAGGGGATGGTTCCAGAGACCCATCGTCACCAGCTCGCGCTATCTCATCGATCACCTTAAGGCCCTCTGGCGAGATAGTGGCGAATACGGTGTAGTCGGGCGGGAGCTGAGTTTGACCGTATATCAAGAAGAATTGGCTGCCGCCGCTATCGGGCTGGCCGGTGTTGGCCATCGCGACGTATCCGCGCCCATAGGTCAGCTCAGGAAATACTTCGTCGGGCACGGTGTACCCCGGCCCGCCGGCGCCCGACCCGGTCGGATCGCCGCATTGCAGAACCTGCAATCCGGGGTTGGTGACCAGCCGGTGACACGGGCTGTTGGCGTAGAAGCCTTGCCTGGCCAGGCTGATGAAGCTGTTCACGGTGCACGGGGCCAGCGACCGGTCCAGGGTGAGGCCGATCGGGCCGGCCGAGGTCTGCATGGTCGCGGACACACTGCCCTCGGTGGAGGCGGGACCGACCGGTGGGAGTGTCACCGGCTTAGCCGGGGTCTGCTGGGTGGCCTGGTACTGGCAATCGACCGAGGCGGGTAACGGTTGCGGCCGCGCCAGCGTGGCGGGTAGCTCGCTGGACGCAGGAGGCTTGGTGGTGGCGGTCGTGCTGGTCGGCGCAGCTGGTGTGGCCGGGTTCGCGGCGGTGTCGACCGTCTGATCGCCTCCACTCAGTGTCACGATCAGTCCCACGACACCGATGACGAGCAGTACCGCGGCCACGCTCCCAGCGACCGCGTACTTGCGACGCGCCTTGGCTCGCTGCGCACGGCGAGCCAGCTGGCGGTCCAGTTTGCGCTTCGCCGCCTCGCGGCGCTGCTCGTTCGTAGGCACCAAGACTCCTGTGGCTGACAACTGTGACGGGGGCGGTTGACGCCGCGCAGTCTAGGTGGACCGCAGGTGAGCCGGACGGCAGCCTCCCGGCAAGAGCTGCCCTACGCTGGGGATGTCCCATCCCCCGTCCCCGAAGAGGAGTCACGGTGCTCGTCGCAGGTTTTCCCACCGGCTCCTTCCAAGCCAACTGCTTCGTACTTGCTGCCGAGGCGGGCGGCCCGTGTGTGGTGGTCGACCCCGGGGAAGGTGCGGAGCAGCCGCTGGACGACGTGTTGCGCAAGCACCGACTCGACCCGGTCGCGGTGCTGCTCACCCACGGGCATTTCGACCACATTTTCGCGGTGACCCCAGTGTGTGACGGCCATGACATTCCGGCTTGGATCCACCCCGAGGATCGCGTGCTGCTGTCCGACCCGATGCGCGCACTGTCCACCGAGGCGCGACAGTTCTTCGGCGGTCGAGTCCAGCTGCGCGAGCCGCGTGAGGTGCGCGCGCTGGGCGATGGGGCGTCCTTGGAGCTGGCCGGACTGACCTTCACCGTCGACCACACCCCGGGCCACACCCCAGGATCGGTGACGTTCCGGTCGGCGACTGATGAGGGGCACGGCCTGTTGATTTCCGGAGATACGTTGTTCGCCGGCTCGATCGGTCGAACCGACCTACCCAGCGGTGACCACGAGCAGATGCTCTGCTCGCTTCGGGACAAGATTCTCGTGCTCGACGACGACACCGTCGTTCTGCCCGGTCATGGCCCGCACACCACCATCGGTCAAGAACGCGCCAGCAACCCGTTCCTGCACGGACTCGCCGCACCAGGGGCGGCCCGGGGTCTGTAACTTGATATCGGCTTTCTACTGCGCTGACACGATGTCATCGCGGGAGGCGACGACCGCGGCGATCGCTGTGGTGATCGGGACGGCAGCGACGAGCCCGATACTGCCGACCAGGGTGCGCACCACCTCCTGAGCGACGTTCTGTGCGGTGATCAGCGTGCCGAAGCTCTGCCCGGACAGCGAGAACGCCAGCAAGACGGGCAACGCGGCACCGGCGTAGGCCAGTGCGAGGGTGTTCACCGCCGAGGAAATGTGGTCACGTCCGATTCGCAATGCAGCGGTGTAGAGGGCCCGAGTGCCCAGGGCGGGATTGGCTCGACGTAGTTCCCACACCGCACTGGTCTGGGTCACCGTGACATCATCGAGCACACCCAGTGCACCGATGATCATTCCGGCGAGCAGCAGCCCGCGGGCGTCGATTCCCTGCCCGAGCACGCTGATGAGGTTGGCGGTGTCGTCGTCCAATCCGGTCAGCTGGGTGGCTGCGGAGAAAGCGGTGCCCAGCACGCCGATCAGACCGAGGCTCAATACCGTGCCCAGCACTGCGCTGGATGTCTGGGCGCAGACACCGTGGGTGAGATACAGCACCCCGAACATGATCACTCCGGCGGCCAGCACGCCGACAATGACCGGATCCGCTCCGTTGAGGATCGCGGGGAACAGGTAAACCGCCAGTACCAAAAAGCTGAAGCTGAGCGCGGCGAGCGACGCAAGGCCTTTCCATCGGCCGAGCAGCAGTACCGCCGCGGCGAACAGCGCAACAAGCCATAGCATCGAAACACCACGCTGGAAATCCTGGATCTGGTAAGCGCCGGGATCGGTGGGATTTCCGCCGGTGTAAGCGAGCACGATCTGGTCGCCGACGGTGAACCGCGGCGTGCTCGGCTCGTCGGGTAGCACCTGCTGGATCGTGGCACCCGGTGAGTCACCATCCGTGAGCCGGACGTCCAGCGAGATGCACTCCTTGGCTTCTTCGGCCTCGCCGATGCCCGCACTGCCGCTGCTGCATGGGGCCGAGCTCGCCGCAAGAATTTCCCCGTGCACCGGCCGCTGCCCGAACCCGATGTCCACACCGCTACGGGGCGGGCCGCTGGGCCAGGTCAGCCACAGGCCGACGAGGGTGGCCAACCCGACCGGCACCAACACCGCGGCCAGCAGCATCCTTACCCGGCGAGAGGCCGGTGGTGCCGGTCCATGTCCGTGCCCGCCGTGGCCGTGGCTGTGTCCATGGCCGGGTGTCGGAGGTGCCGGTTCAGTAGCCCGCCGGTAGTGGTGCCTGCCGCTGCTGCGGTCAGTTGCACTCATCGACTGGGTATCCCTCTCTGGGTCGCTGCGCCCCAGTTACTAGCGGATCGAACATTCGTTCGATACGCTGGGCTGATGCGATGGGACAACCTGACGCTGTCCGATGAGCCCGCCCAGGAGGCGCTGTTCGGAGTGAGCGACGTCATGACGCGCACGTTCGACACCCCGGAGTTCCGCGGGATGACCTTCTATGAAATACGAGCCCGCTCGATCATCAACAAGGTACCGGGTGCGTCCCGGATGCCCTTCAGCTGGACCCTCAACCCCTACCGGGGCTGCAGCCATGCCTGTGTTTACTGTTTCGCCCGGCGGACGCACGAGTACCTCGATCTTGACGCTGGAATCGACTTCGAAACGAAGATCGTGGTGAAGGTTAACGCGCCGGAGCTGCTCCGCAGCGAGCTCACGTCCGTGCGTTGGGCCAGGGACCATATCGCGATGGGCACCAACGTCGACCCCTACCAGCGGGCCGAAGGCCGCTACCGTCTGATGCCCGGCATTCTTGAGGTTCTGCGCGACGCGCGGAACCCGTTTTCGATCCTCACCAAGGGGACCCTGGTGTTGCGCGACCTCCACTTGCTTCGTGAGGCCGCGGCGGCCACCGATGTGTCGGTCAACGTTTCCGTGGGATTCGTCGATGAGACGTTGTGGTGGCAGGTCGAGCCCGGCACGCCCGCGCCACGCGCCCGGCTCAGTGTGTGCCGCACGCTCACTGATGCGGGCATCGGGTGCGGGGTGCTGATGGCGCCGATCCTGCCGTACCTCACCGACTCGCCCAGCCAGCTCGAGGCGACGGTATGGGAGATCGCAGCGGCTGGCGCCCGCAGCCTCTCTCCGCTGGTGCTTCACCTGCGTCCCGGCGCCCGGGAGTGGTACCTCGCCTGGCTGGAACGCGAGCACCCTGAACTCATGCCCCGCTACCGGGAGCTCTACGGCAGCGGGGCCTACGCCCCTAAGGCTTACCAACGCAGCATCTCGGCGCGTGTCGCTCAGCTTGCCCGCCGGTACGGCGTCGGCATGGCGAGTCCGCTGAGCCGTGTTGGAGGTGCGCCCGCCAGCCCGCGTAGAGCGGTCCCCGACATCGGCTGACCCGCCGTACATCGGCGTCACACCTGGCGGCTGGTCTTGGTCCGGCACCGGATCGCCTCCAGGGTGACGACAACGGTCACCGCCAACACCACGTGCATCAGCGCGAGCGCGACCCGCGTTGTGCTGTCGGCGTCGATCATGAGCGGCCCCGCCACCGTGAGCAGGGCGAGACCTCCGCCGATGACCTGGGCCAACCGGATCACCCAGGACCACCAGCGGGCCAGCAGTGTGGTCAGGCCGGCTCCCGCCACTAATGGGGGCACCGTGGCGGTGATCACTCCCCAGGCGTCGATCTCGTGCAGAGTGCCGCGGTCGAGAAATGCGAACGAGGCACCCGTCGCGCTTCCGATGAAGAAGATCGTGAGGTTGAGGACCGCAGCCGCGACGGCCCCGGCGGTGATCGCCTGCCACCAGCTCAACCATCGGAAGTGCTTGTCGGGTTGAGCGCCACCGTGGTGCTCCGTTGTGCGGTCAGTACTGGACATCTCGATGCTGGACATTGCAGTGCCTCCTGAGCTCGGTGCCCGCGAGTTGCGGTCGACCGCAAGCCTGCAACCTGAACCTTGATTAGGGTCAAGAGGCCCGGCGGCCCCGCATCGAGGCCCGCACCCGGCTGCGGCAACCAGTGGGGGACGGCGGGAAGCGGACTGCGTGCACGGTTAGCCTTTGCAGGGTCGCCAGTCCATCGTCAGATCGAGGAGCCAGCTTCCGTGATGCGCACCCACCCTGCCGGCACGCTGCGCGCTGAGCACGCCGGGCACACCGTCACCCTGACCGGGTGGGTCGCCCGCCGCCGCGATCACGGTGGCGTGATCTTTATCGATCTGCGGGACGCCTCCGGGGTGGCGCAGGTGGTCTTTCGCGAGGGCGATATGGCCGACCGAGCGCACCGTTTGCGTGCCGAGTTCTGCCTGCAAGTCACCGGTACCGTGGCCGCCCGGCCCGAAGGTAACGAGAACCCGGACATTCCCACCGGCGGCATCGAGGTCACTGCTGACGAGCTGACGGTGCTCAGCGAGTCGGCACCGTTGCCGTTCCAGCTCGACGATCACCTGGAGGTCGGTGAGGAGATTCGGTTGCGGCACCGTTACCTCGATCTGCGCCGTGCCAGCCCGGCGGCCGCGATGCGACTGCGTAGCGAGGCCAACCGGATCGCCCGCACGGTGTTGCACGGGGACGACTTCATCGAGGTGGAGACTCCGACCCTGACCCGCTCCACCCCGGAGGGCGCGCGGGACTTTCTGGTCCCGGCGCGGCTGCAGCCCGGCTGCTGGTACGCATTGCCGCAGTCGCCGCAGCTGTTCAAGCAGCTACTCATGGTTGCCGGCGTGGAACGGTACTACCAGATCGCCCGCTGCTACCGGGACGAGGACTTCCGCGCCGACCGGCAGCCCGAGTTCACCCAGCTGGACATCGAGATGAGCTTCGTCAAGCAGGACGATGTGATCTCGCTGGGGGAGCGGGTGGTAGCTGCGCTGTGGTCGGAGCTGGCTGGGTACGAGATCGAGCTGCCGATCCCACGGCTGAGCTACGCCGACGCGATGGCCCGCTACGGAACTGACAAGCCGGACCTTCGCGTCGGACTCGAGCTCACCGAGCTCACCGGCTACTTCGTCGACACCCCGTTTCGAGTGTTCCAGGCGCCGTACGTGGGGGCGGTCGTCATGCCCGGCGGGGGAAACCAGGCGCGCCGGCAGCTGGACGCCTGGCAGGAGTGGGCCAAGCAGCGGGGCGCCAAGGGCCTGGCCTACGTGCTTGTTGGTGCCGACGGTGAGCTCTCCGGCCCGGTGGCCCGCAACCTCGCTGAGCACGAGCGGGAGGGCCTGGCCAAGGCGGTCGGTGCCAACCCCGGTGACTGTGTCTTCTTCGCCGCAGACGAACCACGTGACGCACGGGCGCTCCTGGGCGCGGCCCGGGTAGAGATCGCTAAGCGCTGCGGGCTGATCGACGAGTCGGCCTGGTCGTTCGTGTGGGTGGTCGACGCGCCGCTGTTCGAATTGGCTGAGGGCAGCGGGGACGTCGCGATCGGGCACAGCCGCTGGACCGCGGTGCACCATCCGTTCACTGCACCCACACCGGAGTGGCGCGATCGCTTCGAGGAGGCGCCCGGCTCCGCGCTGGCTTACGCCTACGACGTGGTCTGCAACGGCAACGAGATCGGTGGGGGCTCTATCCGTATCCATCAGCCCGATGTGCAGCAGCGGGTGTTCCGGGTACTCGGGATCTCTGATGACGAGGCTCGAGAGAAATTCGGGTTCCTGCTGGAAGCCTTCCGTTACGGCCCCCCGCCACACGGGGGGATCGCCTTCGGATGGGACCGGATCTGCATGTTGCTCACCGGTGCCGACTCGCTGCGCGAGGTCATCGCCTTCCCGAAGTCGGGTGGTGGTCTCGACCCGCTCACTGGCGCGCCCGCCCCGATCACTCGTGAGCAGCGCACCGAGGCCGGGGTGGACGTGCAGCCTCCCGCCAAGGGATAGCGGGTGTTGCACCTGCGCGTCACGTGCCCGGCGGAGGCAGCGGACGCTGTGCTCGACTGCCTGCGCAAGGACTCCGGTGCTGTCCACCTCGTTGTGCTGCGGAGCGCTGCGGTCAATCCGCCTGGTGACCTGATCCAGGCTGACGTGGCGCGCGAGGCCGGGGGCGTTCTCCTTTATCGTCGCCCTGCTTGCCGGTGCCGCCGGGATACTGTCCCTGACCTCGGCGAAGTCGGCCGCACTGGTCGGAGTGTTCATCTCGATCACCACGGTGCCCGCGGCAGGGTTCGCGGTGGTGGCGGCCACTATCGGGGAATGGGAAACGACTGCCCTGTCCACTCTGCAGTTGCTGGTGAACCTGGTCGGCATTGTGCTTGCCGGGGTCCTCGTCCTGCTGGCGCGTACCCGCCGTGATAATCGCAATCTCCGCCGTCCGCTGGCCCAGGGCTGACGGCGGTACCGTCGCGGTGTGCCAGATAACGGTGCTGCAGATAACGGTGCAGCAGATGACGGGGCCCTTTTCGCCGATGGGCTGTTCGCTGTGCAGGCCCAGGACCGCGCCGAAGCGCGGTTGTCCGCGTCGGCACCGTTGGCGGTCCGGATGCGACCGGCCATGTTGGAGGAGGTTGTCGGGCAGGACCACCTACTGGCGCCGGGCAGTCCGCTGCGCAGGCTGATCGAGGGAGGCGCTGCGGCGTCGGTGATCCTGTACGGCCCACCGGGGACTGGGAAGACCACGCTGGCCCGGCTGGTCTCGCAGGCGACCGGCCGGTGCTTTGAGGCGATGTCGGCGCTGTCGGCCGGGGTCAAGGAGGTCCGCGCCGTGATCGACGGCGCCCGTCGCCGGCTGGGCCGCGAGGGCGGGGACGCCACCGTGCTGTTCATCGACGAGGTGCACCGCTTCTCTCGCACCCAGCAGGACGCGCTGCTCGGCGCCGTCGAGGATCGGGTCGTCCTGCTGGTCGCCGCGACAACCGAGAACCCGTTCTTCTCCGTGGTGTCACCGCTGCTGTCCCGCTCGCTGGTGCTGCAGCTACACCCGCTGTCCGATGACGACGTGCGGACGCTGATCCGGCGTGCCGTGGCCGACGCGCGCGGCCTGGGTGGGTCGATCACGCTGGAGCCCCCAGCCGAGGAGCATCTGGTGCGGCTTGCCGCTGGAGATGCCCGGCGGGCCTTGACCGCACTGGAGACCGCTGTCGAGGCGGTGACCTCGATGGGCAGCGCCGTGGTGGACCTGGCCTCTGTCGAGTCGGTCGTGGATAGGGCCGCGGTGCGCTACGACCGGGCCGGGGATCAGCACTACGACGTGACCAGCGCGTTCATCAAGGCGATCCGCGGGTCCGATGTGGACGCGGCGCTGCACTACCTGGCGCGGATGGTGGAGGCCGGCGAGGACCCCCGGTTCATCGCCCGGCGGCTGGTGGTGCACGCGACTGAGGACGTCGGGATGGCTGACCCGACTGCGCTGCAGACCGCGGTGGCCGCCGCCCATGCCGTCGCGCTCATCGGGATGCCAGAGGGCAGGCTCGCGCTGGCTCAGGCCACCGTGCACCTTGCCACCGCGCCGAAATCCAATGCAGTGATCACCGCGATCGATGCAGCCTTGGCCGACGTCCGGGCCGGGGCCACCGGGCCGGTCCCGGCTCATTTGCGCGATGGGCACTATGCGGGTTCCGCGCGGCTGGGTCACGCGCAGGGCTACCGCTACCCACACGACGTGCCCGACGGCGTGCTGGCCCAGCAGTACCCCCCGGACGCCCTGGTTGGGCGCGACTACTACCAGCCCACCGGGCACGGCGCGGAACGCGCACTCGCCGATCGGTTACCCAAGCTCCGCCGCATCATCCGCGGCGACTGATGCGTTCTGGATGTCTCCCACGACGACGTCGAGCACCAGCCGTCGCCAGCCTCCCAGGATGTGCGGCAGCTCGACGAACGGGACAACCACGGGTGGAACAACATCGAGCCGGCCTCCGCGCGTCGCAGGCACCCGCCAGACTCTCGCACGCACCAGCTGAGCCAGCGCGCGAAGCAACGGCTCGGCGCTGTTGGCCTTTATGGCCCAGAACATCCGGCACCGGTCGGCAGCGCTGACCATCTTGTCAAATGCAGGCCAACACGTCGTAGATGTCTCGCGCACCAACTCGGAGACCGGCACGGGTCAACCAGGTCGTTCACGTACCGGTGGGTGGGGGCCGTGCGCAACACTTCCTGCATCACCCGCCATAGCCGCGTCGCTCGGCTGTGCCGACCGACGACGTGCGAAATATCCGCGGTGAGCGGCAGTGAGCCCCTTTCTACTCCAAGCGGGTGCAGCAGGTTCGAACCCTGCAGGTATCACGCCACGCTGACACCGTCACCGTCACCATGACCGCGAACCAGGGAGGCATTGATCTTGGGTGTACGTTAGGTTAGGCTTAATAAATATCTTCACATATAGCTAGTCACGCAGTCCGCAACAGCAAGGGGCCACTGCATGACCGACACCGATACCGCCATTGAATGTCTGCCGGACTCCGTGTTGGCGTGCATAGGGGACACGCCGCTTGTGATGTTGAACCGGATGTTCCCGCAGCCCGGCGTCGAGGTGCTCGCCAAGCTTGAGTTCATGAATCCGGGCGGAAGCATGAAGGACCGTCCGGCCCGCTACATCATCGAGAAAGGCCTTGCGGACGGCTCGATTCCTCCAGGAGCCCATCTCGTTGAGAGCAGCTCGGGGAATTTCGGAATAGCGCTTGCCGTGGTTGCCCGGATACATGGGCTGACTTTTACCTGCGTGGTCGATCCCAAGACCACCCCTATGAATATCGCGATCCTGCACCAACTCGGTGTCGACGTCGACATTGTCGACGAGTTGGACGACGGGGGTGGCTACCTGCAGACCCGGCTGCGTCGGGTGCAGGAATTGCTGCACGAAACGCCTACAGCGGTATGGGTCAACCAATATGCCAATAACCGCAACTGGCAAGCCTACTACCACGGCACCGGAGCGGAGATTTCCGACCAATTAGTGCGTGCGCCCGACTACCTGTTCGCGGCGGCCAGTACCACGGGCAGCATCCTCGGCTGTGCCCGCCGCCTGCGTGAGCGCTTCCCTGACTTGCGTGTCGTTGCCGTCGACGCCGCCGGGTCGGTCATTTTCGGTGGTCCGCCGGGACACCGCGAGATCCCCGGTATCGGCGCCAGCCGTGTCCCAGAGCTGCTCCAGCCGGAGGAGATCGACGAGGTCATTCATGTGGACGACCTCGAGGCGACCCACGCCTGCCGCGCCCTGCTGGAAAGCGAGGGAATCTTCGCGGGAGGCTCAAGCGGGTTCGTCGTGGCCGCAATATCCAGGGTCCTGCCAGACTTGCCGCGACCCTGCCGCATCGTCACGATCTTTCCCGATCGCGGGGACCGCTATCTCGACCTCGTGTATGACGATGAGTGGCTGGCTGCGCTACGACGCCGCCAACTCGACGTCCCCGGGTGATCGACGGGTAGACAGGAGAACCGGTGTCCATCGCGATCGAGCACGGCCCAACAGGAACACCACGCATTCTTTACCTGAGCCGTAGCGACGTCGCCGCAGTGGGAGGTGACCATTCTGACCTATACCTGCAGACGCTGCACAACGCGCTGGTGGCCCATGCGCAAGGCAAGGTGATCCAGCCACTCAAGCCCTACCTGCGGGCTCACGGCAAGGAAGGTCATATCGCCGATCGGATCATCGCCATGCCTGCGCACCTCACCGATCCGGCTATCTCCGGCATCAAGTGGGTCGGGAGCAAGCACGACAACCCCAGCCGGGCCGGTCTGGCCAGGGCCAGTGGCGTGATCGTGCTCAACGACCCCCAGACGAACTACCCGATCGCGATCCTTGAAGCCAGCCTGATCAGCTCCTGGCGCACCGCCGCGGTCACCGCCCTGGCCGCCGCCAAGCTGGCCCGAAAGGACTTCACCGACGTCGCTGTCATCGGCTGCGGCGTCATCGGGCGGACCCAGATCGTCGCGCTGCTCCAGCAGTTCGACCACATCGGGACCGTCCACGTCTACGACCTCAACCGCGCCACCGCGCAAGCCCTCGCCAGCGACCTCACCGATCAGCACCCTTCGGTGACCACGCGGGTGGCCAGCAGCGCCGAGGACGCGGTGCGGGCCGGCGACGTTGTCGTCCCCTGCACGGTGACCGACCAGCCCTACATCCCGTTCGCCTGGCTCAAGCGCGGCGCTTTCGTCAGCAACGTTTCGATCATGGATGTGCACCAGGATGTCTTCCTCAATGCGGACAAGGTTGTCGTGGACGACTGGGAGCAGAGCAACCGCGAGAAGAAGATCATCAATCAGCTCGTGCTGGCCGGGAAGTTCTGCCGCGAACAGCTGCACGCCGAGCTCGGCGAGGTGCTGAGCGGGCGACGCCCCGGCCGGGACACCGACGACGAGATCATCGTCTTGAACCCGATGGGCATGGCGGTGGAGGACATCGCCTGCGCTGCAGAGGTGTACAGCCGCGCCCGGCGGCAACAGATCGGTACCTGGCTGGACCTGTACTGACACCGGGAGCAGCCATGGCGCCAGACCAGGACCTCATCGAGCTCGCGCTGCGCGCCGGACAGTTCGAGCAGGTACGGCGTCGGTTGTTCCGGCAACTGTTGGAGTCGCTGCTGTACGAGGGGATGCTGGCGACGCATACCGCCGACGACGGGCGCTGTGTTGTCGACGGCACCGACGAGCACGGTGACACCGTCTCTTATCTGTTCACCGCCACCCGGCGGTACGGGTTCGACCGGGTCCGGCTGGGACCGGAGCCGGTGCTGCGCTGCGGGTCCGATGGCACCGCCGAGGTGGACTCGACGACGAGATTGCTCAGCGAGGTGCGCGAGGCCCTGCGGGCGGACACGATGTGGCTGGCCACGTTCGCCCGAGAGGTGGAGGAGACCCTGGTCAAGGACACCCTCGCGCAGTACGTGCGGGCACAACGTGGTGACGTGCTCAGTGATCTGGTTCGGGGCGGGGACTACGACGCGCTGGAGTCGGCCATCACCGATGGGCACCCCTATCACCCCGCCTACAAGTCGCGGATCGGCTTTGACCTCGTTGACAACCTCACCTGGGGACCGGAGTTCGCTCACGACATCCACCCGTTGTGGCTGGCCGCGCACCGAGGCACGGCGATGGTGTCGGTATCCACCGAACTGCACGAAAGCCGGTTCCTGCGCGAACAGCTCGGCAACGCCACCATCGAGGAGTTCCAGCAGCGGATCCGTCGGGCCGGAGCGGATCCGGTGGACTACACGTTCGTGCCGGTCCACCCGTGGCAGTGGCGCGAACACGTCAGCCGCGCCTTCGCCGCCCAACTCCGCAACCGGGAACTTCTCGTGGTCGGTGTGGATCCACACAGTCACCGGGCTCAGCAGTCGCTGCGCACGCTGGCTTGCCGGGATGTCCCCGAACGGCCCTACCTGAAGCTGGCCTTGTCGATCGTGAACACCTCGACCAGCAGGGTGCTTGCCCCGTACACCGTCGCCAACGCGCCGCGGATCTCCGACTGGTTGCGCCGGGTGATCACCGAAGACGGCTACCTCCGGGGGGACCTGAGGCTGATCCTGCTCAGCGAGGTGATGGGCGTGGCGGTCGACCCCGCACCGGTCTCCGAACTGGTGCGTGCGGACACCTACGGCGTGCTGGCCTGCATCTGGCGCCAAAGCCTGCACACCCACCTGCACAGTGGTGAGCAAGCGGTGCCGTTCAACGGGCTCACCGCACGCGAACTCGACGGCACCCCGCTGGTGGACCCGTGGGTGCGCGCATTCGGTGTACAGCAGTGGCTCGAGGAGCTGGTCGCCGTGAGCGTCGTGCCGCTCGTGCACCTGCTCCAGGGACACGGCATCGCCCTCGAGGCGCATGCACAGAACATGGTGCTGGTGCACTCCCACGGCCGCCCGCGGCGGCTGGCGGTCAGGGACTTTCACGACGGGGTGCGGTTCTCCCGGTCTCAGCTGGCCAACCCTGCGCTGTGCCCGGAGCTCGCCACGACCCCGCCACACCATACGAACCGCAATTCCTTCGTCGAGACCGACGACCCCGGCGCCGTCACCGACTTCCTGCTCGATGCGCTGCTGTTCATCAACCTTGGCGAGCTCGCGATGCTCCTGGCGGACTTCTACGGGTTCGGCGAGCAGGAGTTCTGGTCGGTGGTGCGCGGTCGCATTCAGGCCTACCACCGGCGCTTCCCTGAGCTGTCCGACCGGTTCGCGCTATTCGATGTGTTCAAGCCGACCATCGCCGTGGAACAGCTGACGACCCGACGACTGCTGCCTGACACCAAGCTGCGGCTGCATGCGGTATCCAACCCGCTGTGCAACCAGGCCACCCGGTAGCCTGACCGCCATTCCCCGGGGCGGCGCCCAGCTCACCGCGACCGGTCAATCGGCATTGAGGAGGGCACGTGTCGGCAGGCCAGATCGCCGCGCTGATAGCCGCCGGCGCCTTCGTGGTGCTGGTTGGCCTGCTCGCGGTACCCCTGATCAAGCTGGGGCGAACCCTTGACGAGGCGACGTTGGCGATCCGCAAGGCCAGCGACGAGGCCGATCCGTTGTTCAACGGGGCGAACACCACCGTCACGCACGTGAACGCCCAGTTGGAGAGGCTGGACGGGATCACGGCGAACGCGCAGGCGGTCACCGGAAACGTCTCCGCGCTGACCTCCTTGTTCACCGCGACCCTGGGCGGACCACTGGTCCGGGTGGCGGCGTTGTCCTATGGCGTGAACAAGGCGATGCGGGTGCGCCGCAAGAGTCGCAAGCGCGAAGAACGCGGTGCACGTCAACAACGAGGAAGGCGCAGCGGGGGTCGGCGGTGAAGCGAATTCTCTGGTTCGGCCTGGGTGTTGCCGCCGGGGTTGCAGCGAATCGCCGGGCTGCCGCTGCCGCCCGCCGGATGACGCCTGCAGGCGCCGCCGAGAACGTCGGCTATGCAGTGCGAGAACTGGCCGCAGCGGTGGGATCTTTCGGCGCCGAGGTGCGGGCTGGGATGGCCGAGCGGGAAGCCGAACTGCATGCCACCGTTACCCAGCGTACTGGCATCGACACTGCACCCGGGCTGGCCGGTGCGCGCGCGGGACGAACCTCCGCGCGGGTCTAACCCTGCTTCGCCCACCACCTACCCAGCTTTTCGAGGAAGACCCGTGCAGACCCACGAGATCCGCCAGCGTTTCACCGACCACTTCGAACGCTCCGCGCACACCGTGGTGCCCAGCGCTCCATTACTGGTCGACGACCCCAATCTGCTGTTCGTCAACGCCGGCATGGTGCCCTTCAAGCCGTACTTTCTCGGTCAGGCGACGCCTCCCTACAGCCGCGCGACCTCTATTCAGAAGTGTGTGCGCACGCCAGACATCGATGAGGTCGGAAAGACCACGAGGCACAACACCTTCTTCCAGATGGCCGGCAATTTCTCCTTTGGGGACTACTTCAAGCAGGGGGCCATCGAGCACGCCTGGCAGCTGGTCACCGGTAGACAGGACTCCGGCGGCTACGGTTTCGATCCGGACCGCATCTGGGTCACCGTCTACCTCGACGACGACGAAGCCGAGCAGTTGTGGCGCACGGTCGCCGGGATACCGGCCGAGCGCATCCAGCGCCGCGACATGGAGGACAACTTCTGGTCCATGGGCGTGCCCGGACCGTGCGGGCCCTCCTCTGAGATCTACTTCGACCGCGGACCGGAATTCGGTCGTCCTGGAGGTCCGGTCGTCGACGAGGATCGCTTCCTGGAAATTTGGAACCTCGTTTTCATGCAGGACGAGCGGGGCGAGTCCACCGGGCCGGGTAAGGGCGACTTCCCGATCCTCGGACCACTGCCCGCGAAGAACATCGACACCGGGATGGGCGTCGAGCGGGTGGCGTTGCTGCTGCAGGGCGTGCCCAACGTGTACGAGACCGATCTGCTGCGGCCGGTGATCACCCGCGCCGAGCAGCTCTCCGGCCGGCGCTACGGGCAGGATTTGACCGACGACGTGCGCTTTCGGGTGATAGCCGACCACGCCCGCACCAGTGTCATGCTCATCGGCGACGGGGTGACACCGGGCAACGAGGCACGCGGCTACGTGCTGCGCAGGCTGCTGCGCCGCACCGTGCGATCCGCGCGCCTGCTCGGCGTGACCGAACCGGTGCTCGGCGACATCGTCGCGGTGGTGCGCGACACGATGGGCCCGTCGTACCCCGAGATCGACACCGACTACGAGCGGATCGAGGCGATTGCCTGCGCCGAGGAGGACGCGTTCCTGGCGACCCTGTCGTCCGGGTCGCGAATCTTCGATCTGGCGGTGGCGCGGACCCGCCAGGCCGGTGGCTCGCAACTGGCCGGGGATCAGGTCTTCCAGCTGCATGACACCTATGGCTTTCCCATCGACCTCACCCTGGAGATGGCCGCCGAGGCTGGCCTGTCGGTCGACGAAGCGGGCTTTCGCACGCTGATGGCGCAGCAGCGACAGCGGGCCAAGGCCGACGCCACGGCCCGCCGCTCCGGGCACGGAGATCTCGGCGAGTACCGGTCCGTGCTCGATACACACGGCCGCACCGACTTCCTGGGCTATACCGATCTCACCGCCGAGACCAGGGTGGTGGGCCTCATCGTCGATGGTGCTGGGGTACCGGCAGCGGGCCAGGGCAGCGCGGTGGAGGTGATGCTCGACCGCACCCCGTTCTACGCCGAGGGTGGTGGCCAGCAGTCCGACACCGGCCGCCTGGTCGGCGACGGGTTCGTCGTCGATGTGGTCGACGTGCAGTCCCCGGTGGACGGTCTGTCGGTGCACCGGGGCACGGTCGCCTCGGGTGAAGTCCGGTTGGACGCCCCGGCTGTTGCAGAAGTGGACGTCACCCGCCGGCAGGCGGTGGCTCGGGCGCATTCCGCGACGCACCTGGTCCACGCCGGTATCCGGCGGGCACTGGGCGCCAGTGCCGCGCAGGCCGGCTCGCTCAACGCCCCGGGTCGGCTGCGTTTCGACTTCACCTCACCGGGCGGCGCGGTGCCTCCCAGCGTGCTGGCCGATGTCGAGGACGAGGTCAACGAGGTGCTGCTGCGGGCGCTTCCGGTCACCGCCGACGTGATGTCGATGCAGGCCGCCCGCCAGGACGGTGCGATCGCGATGTTCGGCGAGAAGTACGGCGACGCGGTGCGGGTCGTCACGATCGGGGACTACTCCAAGGAGTTGTGCGGCGGCACCCATGTGGCGAACTCGGCCAATATCGGTCTGGTGAAGTTGCTGTCCGAAGCGTCCATCGGATCCGGGGTGCGCCGGGTGGAGGCGCTGGTGGGTCTGGACGCATTCCGCTTCCTGGCCCGCGAGCACGTCTTGGTTGCGCAGCTCGCCGAGCAGTTCAAGGCCCGGCCCGAGGAGCTGCCAGATCGCATCGGTGCGATCAGCGAGCGGCTACGCGCGGCCGAGCGTGAGCTGGAGCGGCTGCACGCCGCCGCGGTGCTCTCTTCTGCCGGCACCCTCGCCGAGGGCGCCGAACAGATCGGCGCGACGGCCCTGGTAGCGGCCGAGACTCCGCAAGGGGTGAGCGCCCCGGACCTGCGTGCACTGGCGACCGACGTCCGAGGCCGGCTCGGCGACCGGCCCGGGGTGGTGGCGCTGTTCAGCGTCGACCCTGCGGGCAGCAAGGTCTCGTTCGTGGTGGCCACCACCGCCGCTGCCCGGCAGCGGGGGGTGGCGGCGGGTGCACTGGTACCGGTGTTCGGGCCTGCGGTTGGTGGTCGCGGTGGCGGCAAGCCGGATCTGGCTCAGGGCGGCGGTACCGAGCCCGGGGGAATCCCGGCCGCAGTGGCGGCCCTGCGCGCCGAACTCGCTGGGCGCAACGGCGCGTGACTGAGTGGACTCCCGGTCCCCAACCCGGTCGTCGACTCGGGGTGGACGTCGGTGAGGTGCGGGTCGGGGTTGCGCTGTCTGATCCAGACGGGATACTCGCAACGCCCTTGGTTACCCTCAACCGCGACCGGTCGAAGGACAGCGACCTCGAGGAGCTGGTCGCATTGATTGTCGAGCATGAGGTTGTGGAGGTGGTGGTCGGGCTCCCGCGCACGCTGGCTGGGCGGCACGGTCCAGCGGCGCGCGCGGCGCAGGATTACGCCCGCACTTTGGCGGAGCGGCTTGGTGACGGTGTCCCGGTCCGGATGACCGACGAGCGTCTCACCACCGTCTCGGCTATCCGGACGCTCGCCGACCGGGGCGTTCGCGGCCGCAAGCAGCGGGCGGTGGTCGACCAGGCTGCTGCGGTGGAGATCCTGCAGGGCTGGCTGGAGCAACGACGGCCCAGCGGATCAGCGGAGGGCGGGCCATGACCCCGCCCCCGGCGTGTCCGTCTCAGGTGCGCAGTGTGTCGGTCTCTGGTGCGCAGTGTGTCGGTCCCTGGTGCATGGCGGGGGCATTGTGACCGTCGACGCACTTGGTCCCGCGGAGGCGGCATTATGACCGACGACCTCGGGCTGTTCAGGAACACTGTTGACGACATGGAGCCACCCAGCTCGCCGAGGCGGATCGGGGGGCGCCGAGAGCGGCGCCAAGCCCTGGAGCGGCGCCGCCGCCGTATCGTGCTCGGCACCGTACTGGTCGTGCTGATGCTGGCGGCTGGGGGGGTCTTCTTCGCGATACGCCAGCTAGAAGCGTTGCGCAAGACTCCCGACTTCGCCGGTGCCGGCGGTGCGGCGACCGTCGTGCAGGTCGAGGACGGCCAGAGCCTCAGCGCGATCGGGGCTGCCCTGGTCCGACGCAACGTGGTAGCCAGCGTTCGGGCTTTCACCCTGGCCGCCGAGGCCGATCCCCGAAGCCGCGCGGTGCAGCCCGGCTACTACCAGTTGCGCGAGCAGATGTCCGGTTCCGCCGCGGTGGCGAGGTTGCAGGAACCGGCGGCTCGGGTTGGGCATCTGGAGATTCGCGGTGGTGAGCAGCTCGACGATGTCGACCTGCCCGATGGTAAGACGGTCCCTGGACTGCTCAGCGACATCTCCCGGGCCAGCTGCGCGGTGAACGGCGGGGTCAGCACCTGCGTGAGCGCCGAAGAACTTCGCATCGCGATGGGCCAGACCGACCTCGCCCAGCTCGCAGTGCCGGCCTGGGCCACCGACCCGATATCGCGAGTGGAGCCGGGTCGGCGCCTGGAGGGTTTGCTGGTCCCGGGTAACTATGACGTGCGCCCTGGCAGTTCGGCGGTGGAGCTGTTGCGGCAGGTCACCAGCATCTCGGTGGCGCGGCTGCTGGCGGCTGGTTTCCCCGCGTCGGCCGCGGGCACCGGTCACAGCGCCTATGAGGTGCTGGTGATCGCCTCGGTGATCGAGCGGGAGGCCATCACTGCGGACTTCCGCCGCGTCTCGCGAGTCATCTACAACCGGCTTGCTGCCGGAATGCCATTGCAGATGGACTCCACCATCAATTACCCGCTGGACCTGCAGCAGGTGCGCACATCTGACGCCGACCGCGCCCGGCCGGGTCCGTACAACACCTACCTCAACGTTGGGTTGCCGACGTCACCGATCGGGTCGCCGAGCGCGGCAGCCGTCTCGGCTGCGCTGGACCCGGAGTCCGGTCCGTGGCGGTACTTCGTGAAGTGTCAGCGCGACGGTACTTCCTGCTTCTCGGTGACGATCGAGGAGCACGCAGCGGCGGTCCGTGACGCCATCGTCCGCGGCGTGTTCTGACGCTGGCAGTCTGTCCACATCCACCCCGCTATCCACAGCTTACGTTCGGACCCGCCGTGTGGCGTCGCGTAGCCGGGCAGGCTCGCGGGTGTGAGCAGCGTGTGGGCGGCCGTGACCGGAGCCGTTGCCGGTGCCGGGGGAGCGGTGCTGCTGCGCCGGGTCCCGCGGGGTGTTCGGGTGCCGGCGTTGGCATGCGGCGTGTTGGTGGCTGCCCTGTGGGCCGTGATCGTCGCGCGGGCGGACGAGCTGCCGGTGTGGTGGTGGCCGGCCCCTCTGGTGCTGGCTTGGGCCGGCGTGCTGTTAGGAATCGCCGACGTTGCCGCCAGGCGATTACCTGATGCGCTGACCTTGCCTGCCTACCCGGTGGTCGCCGTGTTGCTGGTCGTCGCGGCGGTCGGGGTGGGAGATGCCGACCTGATGGTTCGGGCCGTTGGGGGCGCGCTGCTATGGGCTGGTGGCTACGCGGCCGTGCGGCTGATCGCCCCGGGCGCCCTGGGTGGTGGTGACGTAAAGCTGGCAGGCAGCTTGGGCGCGCTCACGGCGGCGTCGTCCTGGTCGGGGCTGCTGCTGGCGGTCCTGGCGGCGAGTGTGCTGACCGTGGTCATCGCCGGGCCTGCACGGATGTTTGGCTGCCACGACGTACCTCATGGCCCGGCGATGCTCGCAGCGGCGTGGCTAGTGGTACTACACCCACCTGGGTGAGAAGGAAAAAGATGTTGCTCTATGTTTACTATGAGTGGGTGGCCAGCCACTCGAAAAGGTGATGTGTAACAGCGTCGATATTGACGCGAAATGCCTCTGTAACGCCCTCTTTCTAGCGTGCACCGCAGGCACCGTCGTTGCCCTGGTCCAACGCAGGAGGTCGACGTCATGAATCACACCGTTTCGGGGGACCCCGGTCCTGCCCGCATTGACGAAGATACCTGTGGGCGGCGAACGAGGGGGCGCCTGTTCAGCGTCGCCGTCTTCGTCGCGGTTGCGGGGTTGGTGTTGGCCGGCTGTGGCAGCCGGGTCGGAGATGCAGAGGGTTCATCTGCAACCTCCTGTGCGGACACCTCCGGTGACTCGGTGAAGATCGGCTTCCTGAACTCGCTGTCCGGGACTATGGCGATCAGCGAGAAGACTGTCAACGATTCCCTGTTTCTGGCCGCTGAACAAATCAACGCCAGCGGTGGCGTGCTTGGCAAGAAACTGGAGGTCGTGACTGAGGACGGTGCCTCAGAGCCGACGGTCTTCGCTGAGAAGGCCACCAAGCTCATCAGTTCCGACTGCGTGACGGCGACCTTCGGTGGTTGGACGTCGGCCTCTCGCAAGGCGATGCTCCCCGTGTTCGAGGGCGCCAACTCATTGCTGTTCTACCCAGTGCAGTACGAGGGCCTCGAGGCGTCGCCGAACATCTTCTACACTGGCGCGACCACCAATCAGCAGATCATTCCCGGGCTAGACTACCTCAAAGAAAAGGGTGTCAAGTCGCTGTTCCTGGTGGGATCCGACTATGTCTTTCCGCGCACAGCAAACAAGGAGATCATTGCGTACGCCAAGGCCAACGGTATCGAGGTGAAGGGCGAGGAATACGCGCCGCTGGGGCATACCGAATTTGCGACGATCGTCAACAAAGTGAGGGCCGCCGGGGCCGGCGCAGTGTTCAATACACTCAACGGTGACTCTAATGTGGCGTTCTTCAAGGAGTACCGCAACGCTGGTCTGACTCCCACTGCAATGCCGGTTATGTCGGTGTCGATTGCTGAGGAGGAGGTAGGTGGCATCGGCGTGGATAACCTGGTGGGTCAGCTGACCGCATGGAACTATTACCAGACTATAGATACTCCCGTGAACAATGCCTTCGTGCAGGCGTTCAAGGCCAAGTACGGCCAGGGCCGCGTCACCTCCGACCCGATGGAGGCGGCGTACACGTCGCTGTTCCTGTGGAAAGCGATGGTGGAGAAGGCACAATCCTTCACGGCTGACGACGTCAAGAAGGCAGCAGATGGCGTGAGCTATGAAGCCCCGGAGGGCACTGTCACGGTCAACGGTGAGAATCACCACATCGCCAAGACGGCATTGATCGGCAAGGTTGCTCCGGACGGGCTGATCTACACCGAGTGGAGCTCCGGTGCCCCGATCCAGCCGGACCCATTCCTGGAGAGTTACGACTGGGCCAAGGGGCTGTCCGGCTGATGAGTGTGACCACGCACTCGCGGAATTTTCGGAAGGACACCCGGCATGGACGCCCTTTTCAGCCAGACGGTGGCCGGCATGTCGCTGGGTTCTGTCCTGTTGCTCGCCGCACTCGGCCTGTCCCTGACATTCGGCCAGATGGGCGTAATCAATATGGCCCACGGCGAGTTCATGATGGCGGGTGCCTACACAGCATTCATGGTCCAGGGGGTGATTGCGGACGCGGGGATCGCGCTGCTGCTGGCCATCCCGCTCGGTTTCCTGATCGGTGGCCTGATGGGGCTGATCCTGGAGGTCACTCTGATTCGCCGGATGTACCACCGACCCCTGGACACCTTGCTCGTCACCTGGGGAGTGGCGCTGATCTTGCAACAGACGGCCCGGGACATCTTCGGTGCGCCGAACGTCGATGTCCGCGCCCCTGGCTGGCTGTCCGGCAGCATCAACATCGGTGTCGTCGCAGTACCTGCGGCCCGGATGTTCATCCTGGTTTTGGCGGTTGCCGCCGTCGTCGGCCTGTCCCTGCTGCTGAAGACGACGTCACTGGGACGCCGGATCCGTGGCGTCGTGCAGAACCGCGACCTCGCTGAGACGGTCGGCATCTCCACCCGCAGCACCGATCGGTTCACTTTCTTCATCGGCTCCGGCCTGGCCGGGATCGCCGGTGTGGCAGTGACCCTGCTCGGCTCCACCGGACCCACCCTGGGCACCAACTACATCGTCGACGCCTTTCTGGTCGTGGTGGCAGGCGGCATCGGCCAGATCAAGGGCGCCGTGATTGCGGCGTTCGGGCTC
Source organism: Actinomycetota bacterium (assembly GCA_030862525.1). Lineage (GTDB taxonomy): Bacteria > Actinomycetota > Actinomycetes > Mycobacteriales > Pseudonocardiaceae. The sequence continues at coordinate 30,627 of JALZDN010000022.1, forward strand.
GGTCTGCTGCAGGCCACGTTCGAGTACTCCACCACGGCCAGCATCGCAAAGGTCATGGTCTTCGTCGTGGTTGTCGTCTTCTTGCAGATTCGACCGCAGGGCATTTTCGCGGTTCGGACCAGGAGCCTGGCATGACCTCGTTAACCGGCAGGAAGGCCGTCAAGTTCCCCGGAAAGCTGAAGCGCAACTACGGCGTCCTGTTCGGTTTCGTATTCGGGGCGGTCGCGCTGCTGGTGGTAGCGCCCGCTGTGCTCTCGGACTTCCGGTTGTCGCTGCTGGGCCGATTCGTCTGTTACGGCATCGTGGCGGTCGGGATCGGTCTGGCCTGGGGGCGTGGCGGCATGCTGACGCTGGGCCAAGGCGTGTTCTTCGGCCTGGGCGGCTATGTGATGGCCATGCATCTCAAACTCGCTGACGCCGGGCCGTCTGGGGTGCCGGACTTCATGCGACTCTACGGGTCGGGGCAGCTTCCCATTTGGTGGGAGCCATTCCGATCCCCGGTGGTAACCCTGCTCGGTGTGGTGCTGATCCCCGCATTGGTTGCCTTCGGTCTCGGTGCCGCGATTTTCCGCAGGCGGGTGCGCGGCGCGTATTTCGCTATCCTGTCCCAGGCGCTGGCGGCGGCCTTCGCGATCCTGCTGATCGGCCAGCAAACCACCACTGGCGGGACCAACGGCCTCAACGGATTCCGTTCGTTCTTCGGATTCAGCTTGTTCGACCCGGTGAACAAGCGGATGCTGTTTTACATCGCCGCGGCCACCCTGCTGGTGATGCTGGCCATCGTCTGGCAGCTATACCGCTCGCGGTACGGGGAGCTTCTCATCGCAGTGCGGGACCAGGAGGAGCGGGTCCGCTTCCTGGGTTACGACCCAGCCAACATCAAAATCGTCGCATACGTGCTCGCGGCGGCGATGGCCGGCATCGCGGGCGCGCTGTTCGTGCCCATCGTCGGGATCATCTCACCGGCCAGTGTGGGAGTGGTGCCCTCGATCGCCTTTCTAATCGGGGTCGCGATCGGTGGTCGGTCCACGCTGTTCGGCCCGGCGCTCGGGGCGATCGTGGTGGCCTGGGCACAGACCACGCTCTCAGAAAGCTTCCCATCGTTTTGGACCTACTTCCAGGGTGCGCTACTTGTCCTGGTAGTGGCCTTCCTGCCCGGTGGACTGTCATCAGTTGGTTTGTTGCTGCGCAGACGGCGGACTGCGGCACGGACGGGTGAGCCACCACTGCCCGTACCGCTCTTCGCTGCGGACAGGTCGTCGCCACCGGAGCCCGATCTTTCCGGGATCAGAGCTGGATCGGAGCTAGGCCGATGAGCAGGGACGTCGACTATCTGGAGCTGTCCGACGTGCGAGTCGTGTTCGATGGGTTTACCGCTGTCGACGGGGTTTCCATGACCGTGCTGCAAGGCGATCTGCGGTTTTTGATCGGCCCCAATGGTGCAGGCAAAACCACGCTGGTCGACGCGATCACCGGATTGGTGCCGGCCTCCGGGTCGGCCAAGTTCGGCACGACGGAACTGATCGGAAAGAAGGTGCACAATATTGTCCGCCTCGGCATCGGACGCACCTTCCAGACCGCCAGCGTGTTCGAGAAACTCACCGTGCTGCAGAACCTTGACATCGCCGCTGGCGCCGGTCGCCGCCCGCTGTCGTTGCTGCGCCGCCGCTCGTCTTTGCCGCCGGAGGTCGAGGAAACTCTGGAGGCCGTCAGCCTGAACAAGGTGCGGGACAGCCAAGCAGGCGCACTGGCCCATGGGCAGAAGCAATGGCTGGAGATCGGCATGCTGATGGTGCAGAACGCGCGGGTGCTGCTGCTGGACGAGCCGGTGGCCGGGATGAGCGCCGAGGAGCGGGCCCAGACCGGCGAGCTGCTGCGCCGGGTCGGCGCCGAACGCACCGTCGTGGTGGTCGAGCACGACATGGATTTCATGCGGTCATTCGCCACCTCGGTCACCGCGCTGCATGCCGGGCAGGTGCTCAGCGAGGGCACCGTGGCTCAGGTGCAGTCCGACCCGAGGGTCCAGGAGGTCTACCTCGGCAGGGCCGCGACTGGGGCCGTCACCGAGGAGGTCTGATGCTGGAGTTGACGGACGTGCATGTCGGCTACGGGCACACCACAGTGGTGCACGGTGTGACCGTCGAGGTGCCACCGGATGGGGTCGCCGCTGTCATGGGGCACAACGGCGCCGGCAAGACGACCCTGCTGCGGGCTGCGGTCGGGCTGCTCCAGCTGCGCTCCGGGCAGATCCTGTTGGACGGCGAGGACATCACGCGGCTGCGGCCCAACGAGCGGGTCAAGCGCGGGCTGGGTTACGTGCCGCAAGGACAACAATGTTTCCCGCAACTGACCACCGCGGAGAACCTGCAACTGGTAGCCGACACCCGACGAGACGGTAAGAAGCTGATCGCCGAAGCACTCGACCAGTTCCCCGCCCTGACTGCACTGATGTCCCGCCGGGCTGGGCTGCTCTCCGGTGGTCAGCGCCAGCAACTGGCTATCGCCCGAGCGTTGATCACTCAACCGCGGATGCTGATCCTCGACGAGCCGACCGAGGGTATCCAGCCGTCCGTGGTGGCCGAGATCGAGAACATCATCCTGTCGCTGACTGCCCGCGGCGGCCTTTCGATCTTGCTGGTCGAGCAACATGTCGGCTTCGCCCTGGCCGCGGCGAGCCGCTACTACGTCATGGAAGCCGGCCGGGTCACCTCTGCCGGAGATGGTGGCGCAGACGCTCACCACCACGTCCGAGCAGCCATGGCAATCTGAGCGGCCAAGGCGCTTGCCGAGGTCGCCATTCGGAGCCGAATAGCGGTTTCGCCCAGCGGTGAGCCGCCATTCGGAGCCGAATTGCGGTTCCCGTGGGCCGGGAATGATCGGGGAGCGGGGGCGGTTGTAAGGGGTGTCCGGGTTGGGTGGACTGTGTCCCCCGGGCCCACATCACACCGCCGCCGCGGATGATTGTTCGGCTGAAGCCGCGGTGCGCCCCCCGCCGAGAGGCGACCAGCAAGCTCGGCCCGGACCCTTCGTCACCTCGAACCCATAAGGACGGCAAGCCATGAAGGGTGACCGCACTGAGATCGTCATCGACGCCGGCGGCACCACCCTGACCTACGAGATCGAGGCCACCCGCAACGGTCGACGGGTGGATATCACCCACGGTCGCGGCATCATCGAGGTCACCGAGGTCACCCGTGGTGGCACGCCGGTGCGCACGGCCAGGTTCATGGCCTCTCGCGTGCTGGCCCTGGTCGAGCATCCCGCTGCCCGCCCAACTCCGCATGAGGACGAGCCAGCCACCCACGCCGTTCCCAAACCGCGGGTAGGTGGCGGCTCGGTCGTCCTTCAGCCTGCCGGGACCGTCTGACAGTCAGCAGTGGTGCCCCCAACACTGCCGCCCCTCACGACATACTCAACTAGCGTGATACGGACGCCCGCCGGGCTGGTGAGGAAGGGGCCAACATGCTGCTGTCCCCGCATGAGCAGGAGAAGCTTCTCGTCCATGTGGCGGGCCAACTGGCCAGGGAGCGCCGAGCGAGGGGATTGCGGCTGAATTATCCCGAGGCCGTCGCTTTGATCACCTCATGGGTGCTGGAGAGAGCGCGTGACGGCCTGAGCGTCACCGAGCTGATGGCCGGGGGCCAGCGGGTACTGAGCCGGGACGACGTCCTGGACGGTGTGCCGGAGATGATCAGCTCGGTGCAGGTGGAGGCCACCTTCCCGGATGGCACGAAGCTGGTCACCGTGCACCGGCCGGTGCAGTGACCGCCGACGTACTTGATCCCGCGGAGGCGGCTCTATGACCGCCGAGCGGAGGGTGCCTGGTGAACTGCTGCTCTCTGAAGAACCTGTCGCGCTGGGGCCGCAGACCGGTGCCGAGCTGCTCGTGCGCAACATGGGAGACCGGCCGGTCCAGGTGGGGTCGCACTACCATTTGGCCGCGGCGAACCCAGCGCTGGAAATGGACCGCGACGCCGCCACCGGGATGCGACTGGCGGTTCCGGCCGGCACCTCGGTGCGCTTCGAACCCGGAATCGAACGACTGGTGCGGGTTGTGCCACTGGGTGGCGCCCGCACCGTGCCCGGTCTGCGCCTCGATGTGCCGGATCCCGACGGGAAAGCTCCCGGAGCCGGCAGCGGGGGCAGGTGGACGCTCGAGCGCAACCGCTACGCCAAGCTCTACGGTCCCACTGAGGGTGACCGGCTGCGGTTAGCCGACACCGATCTGCTCCTGGAAGTCACCGAGGACCGCTGCCGCGGACCGCACGGTGGCGACGAGGTGGTCTTCGGCGGGGGCAAGGTGATCCGGGAGTCGATGGGCCAGGCCCGGACCTCACGGGTCGAGGGCGCGCCCGACCTGGTGATCACCGGTGCTGTCGTGCTGGACCACTGGGGAGTCGTCAAGGCTGACATCGGGGTGCGGGACGGGCGGATCGTCGGCCTGGGCAAGGCCGGGAACCCAGACATCATGGACGGGGTACATCCCGCGCTGGTCATCGGACCGGGCACCGAGGTGATCGCCGGCAACGGGATGATCCTGACCGCTGGTGCGGTGGACAGCCACGTGCACCTGATCAGTCCGCAGCAGGTGCCCGAGGCGCTGGGTTCGGGCGTCACCACCCTGATCGGCGGCGGCACCGGCCCGGCGGAAGGCACCAAGGCGACCACCGTGACGCCGGGGTCCTGGTACCTGGCCCGGATGCTGGAATCCCTGGACGAGCTTCCGGTGAACATTGCGCTGCTGGGTAAGGGCAACACCGTGGGCGAGCCCGCGCTGTATGAGCAGATAGCGGCCGGCGCCAGTGGTTTCAAGCTGCACGAGGACTGGGGGTCCACCCCGGCGGCGATCGACGCCTGCCTGCGGGTCGCCGACGACACCGGCGTGCAGGTGGCGATCCACACCGACACGCTGAACGAGGCTGGCTACGTCGCCGACACGCTGGCGGCGATCGCCGGGCGAACCATCCACACGTATCACACCGAGGGGGCTGGTGGCGGGCACGCGCCGGACATCATCACCGTCGCGAGCGCTCCCCACGTGCTGCCCAGCTCCACCAACCCAACTCGTCCGCACACGGTGAACACCCTCGACGAGCACCTCGACATGCTCATGGTCTGCCACCATCTCAATCCCGCCGTACCCGAGGACCTCGCGTTCGCGGAGAGCCGGATCCGGCCGTCCACCATCGCAGCGGAGGACGTGCTGCATGATCTCGGTGCCATCTCGATGATCGGCTCGGACTCGCAGGCGATGGGGCGAGTCGGTGAGGTGATCCTGCGGACCTGGCAGACCGCGCACGTCATGAAGCGTCGGGTCGGGGCGCTACCCGGGGACCCGGCGATATCGGACAACCTGCGGGCGCGGCGATATGTGGCCAAATACACGATCTGCCCGGCCGTCGCGCATGGGCTGGACGGTGAGGTCGGCTCGGTGGAGGTGGGCAAACTTGCTGACCTGGTGCTGTGGCAGCCCGCGTTCTTCGGGGTCCGGCCCAGCGTGGTGCTCAAGGGCGGCATGATCGCCTGGGCCGCGATGGGCGATGCCAACGCCTCCATCCCAACCCCGCAACCGGTCCTGCCCCGGCCGATGTTCGGGGCCGCCGCTGCCACTGCAGCCGCTACCTCGGTGCATTTCGTGGCTCCCGCGGCGGTGCAGGGCGGGCTCGCCGACCGGTTGGCGGTGCGGCGTCGGCTGGTGGCGGTGCGCGACACTCGGGCGCTGGGTAAGGCCGATATGCCCTTGAATGATGCGCTGCCGCGCATCGAGGTGGATCCTGAGACGTTCACCGTGCGGATCGACGGAGAGGTGGTCGAACCGCATCCCGCCCAGGAGCTGCCGATGGCACAGCGCTATTTCCTGTTCTGATGCTGGTGTTCTGATGATGGCCTGGGGATCGTTGCTCGTGGCCGATTCACGGTTGCCCACCGGGAGCCACGCGCACTCCGGTGGGGTGGAGGCAGCCGTCGAGCGCGGCCTGCTGCGTGACGAGGCGGACCTCGCACTGTTCCTGGCGGGCCGGTTGCGCGGCAGCGGTCCGGTAGTCGCCGCGATGGCCGCCGCTGGCTGCCTACTGACTGCCGACGCGGAATGGGCCCGTTGGGATGCGGCGGTGAGTGCGCGCATCCCGTCCGCCGCCATGCGGGAAGCGTCGCGGGCGCAGGGTGCGGCGTTGCTGCGCACGGCCAGCTGGGCCTGGCCGGCGGCCACCCTGGAGGCGCTGCGCCAGACCGGCCGCCCGCATCACCCGCTGGTGCTCGGGGCCGTGGTTGCCGCCGCCGGGGACGGGCCGGACGCGGCGGCGTTGCTGGCGCTGCACCACCTGCTCGGCGGGGCGTGCGCCGCTGCGGTGCGGTTGCTCGGGTTGGACCCGATCGCCGTTGCCGCGGTGCAGGCGCGGGCAAACGGGTCGACCGAGCAGGTGGCGTTGGCGGCGACCCGGGTGGCACACGAGGCAGTCGCCCAGCGGGACACCCGCCTGCTGCCCAGCACCGGTACCCCGCTGGCGGAGGTGCTGGCCGAACTGCACGCCCGCACGGAGGTGACCCTCTTTGCATCGTGAGGATCGGGCGCTGCGGATCGGCATCGGTGGGCCGGTCGGCGGGGGCAAGACCGCGCTGGTGGCGGCGCTGTGTCGAACGTTGCGCGACGAGCTGTCGCTGGTGGTGGTGACCAACGACATCTACACCACCGAAGACGCCGACTTCCTGCGCACCAACGGGGTACTGCCCGATGAGCGGATCCGGGCCGTCCGCACGGGTTGCTGCCCGCATACCGCGATCCGCGACGACATCACCGCCAATCTGGATGCAGTGGAGGAGCTCACCGCGCGCTATCACCCTGATTTGGTGCTGGTGGAAAGCGGCGGGGACAACCTCACCGCGACCTTCAGCTACGGCTTGATCGACGCGCAGGTTTTCGTGCTCGACGTCGCCGGTGGCGACAAGGTGCCCCGCAAGGGCGGGCCCGGTGTCACCCGCTCGGACCTGCTGGTGATCAACAAGATTGATCTCGCGTCGATGGTCGGCGCTGACCTGGACTTGATGCGCCGGGACGCTGCCGCTGTCAGGGGGGATCGGCCCACCGTGCTGATCTCGCTGCGCGAGCAGCCCGACGCCGGACCGGTCGTGGACTGGGTGCGCAGCCGGCTCCAGCCGCCCGCACACCAGTGAGAGCCCGGGCGGAGCTCGCAGCCGAATCCGGGCCTGATGGCGCCCGTCTCCGGTCGCGTTGCGCTGCTCCGATCGTGTTGCGCCAGACCGGCCCGCACCGGGTGCACTTGGTACAGGCAGCAGGTGGCCCGCTGGGTGGTGACGAGCTGGCGTTGGACGTCCATCTTGGCGTTGACGCATCTCTGCAGGTCCGCTCGGCGGCCGCCACGGTGGTCCAACCGGGCAGCCCTCGGGCAGCGGCGCGGTGGACCGTGGTCGTCGACCTCGCTGATGGAGCGATGCTGGACTGGCGTCCGGAGCCCACTGTCATCTGCGACGGTGCCGAGCTGCGCAGCAGCATGGCCTTGGCATTACGGCGCGGAGCGCGGATCATGCTGCGCGAGGTGGTAGTTCTCGGCCGTGCCGGTCAGCGCGGTGGGCGCTTCCACGGTGCGGTCGCAGTGGAATGCGACCGTGTTCCGCTACTGGCTCACACCCTGCTGCTCGATGGGGCCGATCCGGCACTCGCCGGCCCGGCGGGAACTGGTGGCGCCCGCGTTGTCGGGATGCTGACAGTCATTGGTGAGGGGATGGACGAGCCACCGCTGAAGGCAGGCGAGCAGCCAGGCCTGCGCTGGGCGTGCTCGATGCTTGAGGGTCCCGGCTGGCTGCTGCTCGCACTGGGCGATCGGGTCACCGACGTGATTCGCCTCCTCGACCAGACCGCGTACAACGTGGACGAGTAACCAGCGAGCTCGGGGCATTGAGAACTCCCAAGACCGGCTAGTTCTTTTATCCGGCGCTGTGGTGCAGGGTGCCATCGAGGACGGTGACGGCGTGCCCGGTGGGTGCACGCGGTCGCCGTGGACGGCGGTGCGAACCAGGCCGGTACGGGTGGACGCCTGCAGTCCGATGAGGCTGTCCCGGCCCAGGCGCTGCGACCAGTAGGGGGCCAGGGCGGTGTGGGCGCTGCCGGTGACCGGGTCCTCGGGGATGCCCGCAGCGGGTCCGAAGAAGCGCGAGACGAAGTCGTAACCACTGCCTGGGTCGGCCCGCTGGGGCGGTCGCGATGATGCCGCGAATGCCGTCCCGGCGCGTCAGGTGGGCCACGCGGTGAAGTCGAGGGCCAGCGCACGGACGCTCGCCTCATCAGAGAACACGGCGAGCAGGTCGCCGAGGACACCGGTGCTGTAGGCGGTGTCGGCCTTGGCGTTCCGCAGTCGCTGCGCAGAGCGTGCGCGGTGGCCAGGGTGGTGTGCCCGCACAGATCGACCTCGACGGTGTGCTGACGCCCACCATTTGCGGGGTCCCGAACACCCTGTTCTACATCCCCGATTCGCTGGTGGGAGGTGGCTTCGACAGTGGGCCACGGTGCTTGCAGTGACGGCGGCACTGGTGGTATTCGTTGGGGTGACGCTGGCCCGCCCGGCGGCGGCGCCGGTGGTCGGCAGGGTGACGGCGCCCGTCGAGCCGCTGCCCGCAGCGGTGGAGGTGGGCGGCCCGGCGTGACCATATAGAGGCAGCGCCGTGGGACCATGGCTGCGTGCTGCGATGGATCACCGCTGGGGAATCCCACGGCCCGGCTCTGGTCGCCGTGCTGGAGGGCATGGTCGCCGGGGTCGAGGTCACCTCCAAGGACGTCCAAGCTGAGCTGGCCCGCCGGCGGCTCGGGTACGGGCGGGGGGCTCGAATGAAATTCGAGGCCGATGAAGTAGATCTGTTGGGCGGTATTCGGCACGGCCGGACTCTGGGCGGTCCGGTGGCGATCCGGATCGGTAACAGCGAGTGGCCCAAGTGGGAGACCGTGATGGCGGCCGACCCGGTAGACCTGGACCTGCTTGCCGCGCAGGCCCGCAATGCGCCGCTCACTCGGCCCCGGCCCGGCCACGCCGACCTCGCCGGGATGACCAAGTACGGCTTCGACGACGCCCGTCCGGTGCTGGAGCGGGCCAGCGCCCGTGAGACCGCCTCGCGGGTCGCGTTGGGAACGGTGGCCAAGGCGTTCCTGCGTCAGGCGCTGGATGTCGAGGTGCTTTCTCATGTGGTGTCTCTGGGCCAGGTGGACGCTCCCGCAGACGTCCTGCCCGGACCTGACGACCTGGAGCGGATCGACGCCAGCCCGGTCCGCGCATTCTCCGAGGATGCGTCAGCTGCGATGATCGCCGCGGTGGACGCGGCGAAAAAGGACGGCGACACCCTGGGTGGCGTGGTGGAGGTCGTGGCGTACGGGTTGCCGGTAGGACTGGGTTCGTTCGTGCACGCCGACCGGCGGCTGGACGCCCGGCTGGCCAGTGCGCTGATGGGTATCCAGGCCATGAAGGGTGTCGAGGTCGGGGACGGGTTCGCCACGGCGCGCCGCCGGGGCAGTGCGGCGCACGACGAGATGGCGCCCGGACCTGACGGTGTGGTGCGCTCCACCAACCGAGCCGGCGGTCTGGAGGGTGGGATGACCAACGGAGAGGTGCTGCGGGTCCGGGTGGCGATGAAGCCGATCTCCACCGTGCCGAAAGCGCTCGCGACGGTGGATGTCGCTACCGGGGAAGCGGCCATCGCGATCAACCAGCGTTCCGACGTGTGTGCGGTGCCCGCGGCGGGCGTGGTCGCCGAGGCCATGGCCGCGCTCGTGCTCGCCGACGCCGCGCTGGAGAAGTTCGGCGGTGATGCGCTGCCCGAGACCATCCGCAACGCCCGCGCGTATGTCGACACCTACCGGCAGCGCTGACCGGTTGACATGATGAGCGGACCTATCCTGATCCTCATCGGCCCTCCAGGCTCTGGAAAGAGCACTGTTGGTCGACTCGCGGCGGCCGAGCTTGGTGTCTCGTTTCGCGACTTCGACGACGACCTAGAAGATGAGTGTGGGTTGCCGGCTGGTGAACTGGTGGTCAAGCTGGGTAGAGAGAAATTCGGTGCGGTCGAGAGCAGCCTTATCGGCGCTGTTCTTGCAGAACATTCGGGCGTGCTCGCTCTGGGCGGTGGCACGCCGCTGAATCCCGAAATTCAAGAACAACTGAAGCCGTTCCACACAGTATTCCTCGACGTGGAGCTGGATGAGCTGCTTCGCCGGGAGGGATTGGTTCCGCTGCACCCGTGGCTGCTTCCTCATCCTCGGGCGCATCTCCGGCAATTACTCGCGCAACGACGTCCGGTCTATGAGGCAGTGTCGAAAGCCGTGGTTCCCACGACTGGCCGTTGCGCGCAGGAGGTAGCGGCAGAGGTGCTCTTGACCTTGCACAAGTGACTTCGGGCGGATTGGTGTGACAGGCGGAAGGAGTGGGATGAGCGACAGCGCCGGATCGGGGCCGGCCGGTGACACCGAACCGCTGCGGATCCGGGTAGCGACGTCACAGCCCTATGACGTCGTCGTCGGGCGGTACCTGCGGGGGGAACTGCTGGCCGCGGTGGGCAGCGGAGCTGTGGCGATCATGCACCAGCCGATCATGGCCGAGCTCGCGGAATCGCTGCGCGGCGTGCTGGAGTTCACTGGTGTGGACGCTTACCGCATCGAGGTCCCCGACGCCGAGGAGGCCAAGACGCTGTCGGTGGCGGGATTCTGCTGGGACGTGCTGGGCAAAGTCGGTCTGGACCGCACCGGCACCGTGGTTGGTCTTGGCGGCGGGGCGACCACCGATCTCGCCGGGTTCGTCGCCGCCAACTGGCTGCGCGGGGTGCGGGTGGTGCAGGTACCCACGACCCTGCTGGCGATGGTGGATGCCGCTGTGGGCGGTAAGACCGGGATCAACATCGACGCCGGCAAGAACCTCGTCGGCGCATTCCACGAGCCAGCCGCGGTGCTGGTGGACCTTGCGACCCTGCAGACCCTGCCCCGAGCCGAACTCGTCGCCGGGATGGCCGAAGTGGTCAAGGCGGGCTTCATCGCCGATCCGGTGATCTTGGAGCTGATTGAGGCCGACCCAGCCGCCGCGCTGGATCCGTTCGGCCCGGTGTTGGAGGAGCTGGTCGCCCGGGCCATCCGGGTGAAGGCCGACGTAGTGGCCGACGACCTGCGGGAATCTTACCGACGTGAGGTGCTCAACTACGGGCATACCCTGGGCCACGCCTTGGAGCGTCGGGAGAGCTACCGGTGGCGCCACGGCGCTGCGGTGAGCGTCGGCATGGTCTTCGCGGCCGAGCTGGCCCGGCTCGCCGGACGGCTGGACGATGCCATCGTGCAGCGGCATCGTGGGCTGCTCAGCTCGCTCGGTCTGCCCACCAGCTACGACGCCGACGCACTGCCGGACCTGCTGGAGGGAATGCGTAACGACAAGAAGACGCGGTCGGGGGTATTGCGCTTCGTGGTGCTCGACGACCTGGCGAAACCTGGGCGGCTGGAAGATCCGGACCCGGAACTGCTTGCCGCAGCCTACGCCGCGGTGGCCAGTGGGACGGCGAGCTCACGGTGAAGGTGCTGGTACTCAACGGGCCCAACCTGGGCCGGCTCGGGACCCGCGAGCCCGACGTCTACGGCGCGGCCAGTTACAGCGACCTGGTGGCCCTGTGCCAGCGGGCCGGAGCCGAGCTTGGGCTTCAGGTGGACGTGCGACAGACCGACCATGAGGGCGTTATGATGAGCTGGCTGCACGAGGCGGCTGACACCCGGACCCCGGTGGTGCTCAACGCCGGTGCGTGGACGCATTACTCGATCGCCGTCCGGGACGCCGCCGCTCAGCTGTCGGTGCCGCTGGTGGAGGTGCACATCAGCAACGTTCACGCGCGCGAGCCGTTCCGGCACCACAGCTACATCTCGGCCATCGCCTCTGGGGTGATCGTCGGCCTGGGTGTCGACGGTTACCCACTCGCGCTGCGTTGGATCGCCGGCCGCGCCAGTACCTGAAGGCGCACGTCGAGCAAGGGCATTCGCTACCGTCAGGCACATGTCCCATCCTCGGCGCCGTGCGGCGCTTCGCGAGCGGCTGCGCGAGGGGCAACTCGACGCGCTGCTGGTCACCGGTCTGCTCAACGTCCGTTATCTCACCGGATTCACTGGCTCATCCGGGGCCCTGCTGGTGCACGCTGAGGGTGACGAGCGCAGCGTGTTCGCCACCGACGGCCGCTACCGCACGCAGTCGCAGCGCCAGGTGCCGGATCTGCGCCGAGTGATCGACAGATCCAGCCACCTGCGGTTGGCCAAGGAAGTCACCGAGGCGGGAATCGGCCGGCTGGGTTTCGAGAGCCATGTGGTGACGGTGGATGGGCACGCCGCCCTGGCGAAGGTCACCGGCGCCGAGCGGCTGATCGCCGTCTCGCGGCTGGTGGAGGCGCTGCGGCTGATCAAGGACGATACCGAGGTCGCCGCGCTGCGCGCAGCCTGCGCGGCCGCCGACACCGCCCTGGCTGCGCTGCTGGCTGACGGTGGACTGCGTCCGGGCCGCACTGAGCGCGATGTGCGCTGCGACTTGGAGGCCCGGATGGTGGCGGCGGGTGCTGCCGGTCCCTCGTTCGACACCATCGTGGCGACCGGTGCGAATTCCGCGGTTCCGCACCACCGTCCAACCGACGCCGAGCTGCGCCGAGGTGATCTGGTGAAGCTGGACTTCGGGGCCTTGGTCGACGGCTACCACTCCGACATGACCCGCACTGTGGTGCTGGGCGAGCCGGCGCAGTGGCAGCGCGAGGTCTATGACCTGGTTGCCGCGGCGCAGGCCGCCGGGCGTACCGCACTGCGGGCCGGCGCCGAAGTCCGCGATGTGGACGCGGCCGCCCGGGACGTGATCGTCCACGCCGGACACGGCGAGAACTTCGTGCACGGTCTCGGGCACGGTGTGGGTCTGCAGATCCATGAGGCTCCGGCGTTGTCGCAGTTCGGCGTCGGTACACTGGCAGCAGGCATGACCGTTACCGTCGAGCCGGGTGTTTACCTGGCAGACCGGGGCGGCGTGCGCATCGAGGACACCCTCGTCGTTTCCGACGGCGAGCCTGAGCTCCTCACCCTGACCACGAAGGACCTCGTGGTCGTTCCCTGCTTGTGATGCTGTGCTGATGATGACGGAGAGAGTGACAGGCTGACGTGGCCAACACCAACGACCTGAAGAACGGGCTTGTGCTCAACCTCGACGGCCAGCTGTGGTCGGTCGTCAACTTCCAGCACGTCAAGCCGGGCAAGGGCGGTGCCTTCGTGCGGACCACCCTGAAGAACGTGCTGTCCGGCAAGGTCGTGGACAAGACCTTCAACGCGGGCACCAAGGTCGACACCGCCACCGTCGACCGGCGAGAGATGACCTACCTGTACCCCGACGGTGCCGACTTCGTGTTCATGGACACCGACACCTTCGAGCAGACCACCGTTCCCGGTGAGACCGTCGGAGATGCGGCGAGGTACCTGCTGGACAACCAGACCGCGCTGGTTGCCGTGCACGACGGCACCCCGCTTTATGTCGAGCTGCCCACCTCGGTGGAATTGGTGATCTCGCATACCGACCCGGGCCTGCAGGGAGACCGATCGACGGGCGGCACCAAGCCCGCCACGCTGGAGACCGGCGCAGAGATTCAGGTACCGCTGTTCGTCACCACCGGCGAAAAAGTCAAGGTCGATACCAGGGACGGTCGCTACCTCGGCCGCGTCAGCTCCTGACGTGGGAGCCCGCAGCAAGGCCCGTAAACGCGCCGTCGACATCCTTTTCGAATCCGACCTGCGCGGGCTGGATCCGCTGGCCTTACTCGCCGAGCGGGTCGGGGCGCCAGATCTGCCTCCCGTCAGTGACTACGCCGTCTCGCTGGTGAACGGCGTAGTAGCGCACCAGCAGGACATCGACCGGATGCTCGCCGAGCAGGCCCACGGTTGGACCGTCGAGCGGATGCCCGCGGTGGACCGTGCGGTGCTCCGGCTGGGCGTGTTCGAACTGCTGTTCTCCGACGAGGTGGACGATGCAGTGGCCATCGACGAGGCCATCGAGTTGGCCAAGTCGCTGTCCACTGACGACTCGCCGCGATTCGTCAACGGTGTGCTGGGCACGCTGGCGCGCCAAGCACGCTCGTGAATGGCGTCAGGACTCCAGCACTGCCCTAAACACGACGAATGCCACTCACGTCTCTTCTTTGGCGGGACGAGCTTCCGGGGGTAGCACTCCCCAGCCGATCAGCTGTTCGGTGAGATCGCCCGGTGACATGTCGTAGATGATCGCCAGCGAGCGCAGATCCTCCGTGCGGATGGACAGCACCTTGCCGTTGTAGTCGCCGCGCTGGCTCTGGATCGTCGCGGCGTACCGGGCCAGTGGGCCTACCTTGTCCACCGGCAGCTGCTGCAGTCGCTCCAGGTTAATGACGATCTTGGTGGCTGGTTCTCCCCCGGAGGGTATCCGTCCCTCTGGTAACAGTTCGGGTACCGGGACCCCGTAGAAGTCGGCAAGCTCGGCGAGCTTCTGCACGGTGACCGCACGATCGCCGCGCTCGTAGGAGCCGACCACCACAGCCTTCCAGCGGCCCGCCGACTTCTGCTCGACACCGTGCAGCGACAGCCCCTGCTGCTGACGGATGCCGCGCAATTTCGACCCCAGGGCCTTGGCGTAGTCGCCCATCTGGCGCTTCTCCTTCTTCTTCAAACCCGACCAGGGCGCCGCGCGCGCATCGGGATGATACGGAGAGTAATGCTGCGCTGCGTAACCTCCCAGGTCAAGCCATCGGGGGTCCAACACTGAGGAGAGTCACACACACCACCCAGACGGGGCAGCGCGTGAGCGCCGATAATCCGCGATCAGGCCTCGGTGATACCGTCGGCGACCGGGTCCGGGCGCCTGCCCGCACCCGACGTCCTTTAAGACCCGTCCGGTGAGGCGGGGAAGGAGTTCCACCGTGTCGTCCCCCTTCGGGACGGGTGCGGCAGGACCACCGCGACAGCGTGAGCTGCTCTCGGCGGCCGATGTCACGCGCATCGTCGCTCGAATGGCGCACCAGATCATCGAGCGCACCGCTGCCCAGCCCGTGGCACTACTTGGCATTCCTACCCGCGGCGTCCCGCTGGCGCAGCGGCTGGCCGACAGGATTCGTGAGTTCGGCGGAACTCTGGCCGGCGTGGGCATCCTAGATATCACGCTCTACCGCGATGACCTGCGGCGCAGGCCCACCAGACCGCTGCAGCCCACCGAGTTGCCTGCTGGCGGGCTCGACGATGCCCTGGTCGTGCTGGTCGATGACGTGCTGTATTCCGGCCGCACCGTCGGGGCCGCACTGGACGCGGTACGTGATTACGGTCGGCCCCGGGCGGTGCAACTCGCCGTGCTGGTCGATCGGGGCCACCGTGAACTTCCGATCCGGGCCGACTACGTGGGCAAGAATCTGCCGACCTCGCAGGACGAGGAGGTCGGCGTGCTGCTCGTCGAGACCGACGGCGCTGATGCCGTAGTGATCCGCCGGGGGTCGCGGTGAAGCACCTGCTGACGACCACTGACCTGCAGTGCGAGACCGCCACCGCGCTGCTGGACACCGCTGAGGCGCTCAAGCAGGCGCTGCTGGGTCGCGAGGTGCGCAAGCTGCCGACGTTGCGCGGGCGCACCGTGGTCACCTTGTTCTACGAAAGCTCCACTCGCACTCGCGCCTCCTTTGAGATCGCCGGCAAGTGGATGAGTGCTGACGTGGTCAATGTCTCGGCCGCTGCGTCCTCGGTGGTCAAGGGGGAGTCACTGCGGGACACCGCGCTCACCCTGGCCGCGATGGGCGCGGACTGCGTGGTGATCCGCCATCCTGCCGCTGGCGCGGCGCATCGGCTGGCCGGCTGGGTGCCTGCACATGTGATCAACGCCGGTGACGGTGCCCACCAGCACCCGACACAGGCACTGCTGGATGCCGCTACGCTGCGTGAGCGTTTAGGCACCCTGAATGGGCGCACCGTCACCATCGTAGGCGACGTATTGCATAGCCGGGTCGCTCGTTCGAACATCCAGCTCTTGATTACCCTCGGTGCACGAATCCATCTCGTCGCACCGCCCACTCTGCTGCCCTGCGGGGTCGAGAACTGGGAGTTTGCTACCTTGGATGGCCGGGGCCACGAACCGCCGATACGGCCAGTAACGGTGGGGCATGATCTCGATGCTGCGCTGCCCGGCACTGACGCGCTGATGGTGCTGCGCGTGCAGGCGGAACGGATGCACGGCGGTTTCTTCCCGTCCGCGCGGGAGTACTCGATCCGCTACGGGCTTACCGAGGCTCGGTTGGGACTGTTGCCCGAGCACGCCGTCGTGCTGCACCCGGGCCCCATGCTGCGCGGTATGGAGATCGCGCATTCGGTTGCCGACTCGCCGCGCGCGGCGATCACCGACCAGGTCCGCAACGGGGTGCACGTGCGGATGGCGGTGCTGTATCACCTGCTCGCAGGTCAAGAGGAACCGGTATGACGCGCCCGCTGCTGCTTCGCGGAATCCGGCCCTATGGTGCAGCAGCGCCGGTGGATCTGCTGATCCGGGACGGGATGATCGTCGAGTTGGGCGCTCGCCTGGACGGCACCGGCGTCGAGGTGCTCGACGTCGGCGGGCTGGTCGCGTTGCCCGGCTTGGTCGATCTGCACGCGCACCTGCGTGAGCCCGGCCGGGAGGACGCCGAGACGATCGCCACCGGCTCAGCGGCTGCGGCGCTGGGCGGCTACACCGCCGTGTTCGCGATGGCGAACACCGATCCGGTGGCCGATACCGCCGTGGTCGTCGAGTACGTGTATCGGCGCGGCCGCGAAGTCGGGCTGGTCGATGTGCATCCTGTCGGTGCGGTCACCGCCGGATTGCGTGGTGAACGGCTTGCCGAGCTGGGGGCCATGGCCGCGTCTGCTGCCGCGGTGCGGATGTTCTCCGACGACGGCTCGTGTGTGCACGACTCACTGCTGATGCGCCGGGCTCTGGAGTACACCCGCGGGTTGGGCGGAATGGTCGCTCAGCACGCTGAGGATCCCCGGCTCACCGCAGGCGCTCAGGCGCACGAGGGTCGAGTCGCCGCTCAGCTGGGACTGGCCGGCTGGCCTGCCGCCGCGGAGGAGTCGATTGTGGCGCGGGACTGCCTGCTCGCTCGCGACGCCGCGGCATCACTGCATGTCTGCCACGTATCCACGGCGGGAACGGTGGCACTGCTGCGCTGGGCCAAGGAGCAGGGTATCCGGGTATCCGCTGAGGTCACTCCGCACCACCTGATGCTCACCGATGATCGTCTGGCCGGCTACGACCCGGTCAACAAGGTCAACCCGCCGTTGCGCAGCGCTGCCGACACCGAAGCGCTGCGCAGCGCACTGGCCGAGGGGATCGTGGATTGCGTGGCCACCGACCATGCCCCGCACGCCGCGCAGGACAAGGACTGCGAATGGTCCGCGGCCCGGCCCGGAATGCTGGGGCTGCAGACCGCGCTGTCGGTGGTGGTGGCCACGATGGTGCGTCCTGGGCTGCTGGACTGGCGAGGCGTGGCCCGGGTGATGAGCGAGCGCCCGGCCCGAATCGGTGGGGCGACCGGTCAGGGCCGTCCGATCGCGGTGGGACAGCCGGCGACGTTGGTCCTGGTGGACCCCGACGCCACCTGGACGGTGCGTGGGGCGCAGTTGGCGAGCCTGGCCGGCAACACACCCTACGAGGGAATGGAGCTGCCCGCTCGGGTGGTGGCGACCCTGTTGCGCGGCGAGGTGACGACCGAGGACGGGAAGGTGCAGCGATGACGACAGCTGTGGGGCGGATGGGCACACCGGCCGTGTTGGTGCTGGAAGACGGCACCACGGTGCGTGGTGACAGCTACGGCGCGGTGGGCCAGGCCCTGGGTGAGGCGGTGTTCGCCACCGGGATGACTGGCTACCAGGAGACTCTCACCGACCCGTCCTACCGCCGCCAGATCGTGGTGCAGACCGCTCCGCATATCGGCAACACCGGCTGGAATGACGAGGACGACGAGTCACACCGGATCTGGGTGGCCGGATACGTCGTGCGCGATCCGGCCCGGGTCACCTCCAACTGGCGGTCTCGCCGGTCGCTCGATCAGGAGCTGTCAGCCCAGGGCGTCGTGGGGATCTCCGGGGTGGACACTCGCGCGTTGACCCGTCGGCTTCGTGAGCACGGCTCGATGCGGGCCGGGGTCTTCTCCGGTGACGCGCTGGCCGAGCCGGCGCAGCTGGTGGCGCGGGTGCTGGCCAGCCCCTCAATGGTCGGCGCGGATCTGGTCGGCGAGGTCACCGTCGTCGTGCCTTACATCGTGCCGGCCACCGCCGAGCGCCGGTTCCGGGTGGCGGCGCTGGACCTGGGGATCAAGTCCAACACCCCACGGATGCTGGCCGCCCTGGGTATCGAGACGCACGTCCTGCCGGCCACCGCCACCCTCCACCAGGTGCTGGAGCGCGAACCCGACGGGGTTTTCCTGTCCAACGGTCCGGGCGATCCAGCCACCGCGGACCACGCGGTCTCGTTGACCCGCGGGGTGCTCGCGCAGCGGGTACCACTGTTCGGGATCTGCTTCGGCAACCAGATCCTCGGCCGAGCTCTGGGGCGAGGCACCTACAAGATGCGCTACGGGCACCGCGGGCTCAACGTCCCGGTCGTTGAGCACGCCACCGGCCGGGTGGCGATCACCTCGCAGAACCACGGTTTCGCTGTCGTCGGCGAGCCGGGGGAGCGGTTCGATTCCGACTTCGGCTCCGCGGTGGTGAGCCACTTCTGCCCCAACGACAACACCGTCGAAGGCCTCACGTGCCTGGATACCCCCGCATTCAGCGTCCAGTACCACCCCGAAGCCGCCGCCGGCCCCCACGACGCCGCTCACCTCTTCGACCGTTTCTGCCAGCTCATGGCTCAGCCGGACCGCCATTCGGAGCCGAATGGCGGCCAGGTTCCGGTCGAAAACCGCGATTCGGCTCCGGATGGCGGTCGCTGATGCCCAGGCGCACTGATATCGAGCATGTGTTGGTGATCGGGTCTGGGCCGATCGTGATCGGGCAAGCTTGTGAGTTCGACTACTCCGGTACTCAGGCGTGCCGGGTGTTGCGGGAGGAGGGGCTGCGGGTCAGCCTGGTGAACTCCAATCCGGCGACGATCATGACCGATCCTGAGTTCGCTGACGCCACCTACATCGAGCCGATCACCCCGGAGTTCGTCGAGAAGGTGATTGCCGCAGAGCAGGCGGGCGGGACTCCGGTGACAGCGTTGCTGGCCACCCTGGGCGGGCAGACGGCGCTGAACACCGCCGTCGCGCTGCATGAGCGCGGGGTGCTGGCCCGGTACGACATCGAGTTGATCGGCGCCGACATCGAGGCCATTCAGCGCGGTGAGGACCGGCTGAGGTTCAAGGACGTCGTCCGCGCGGTGGGCGCCGAGGTGCCACGCAGTGCCGTCTGCCGGTCGCTGGAGGAGGTTCGCGAGGCCGCCGACGAGCTCGGCCTGCCGGTGGTGATCCGGCCGTCATACACCATGGGCGGGCTCGGATCCGGGATGGCTCACACGCCCACCGAGCTCGAGCGGCTGGCGGGTGCGGGATTGGCGGAAAGCCCCGTGCACCAGGTGCTCATCGAGGAGAGCGTCCTGGGCTGGAAGGAATACGAGCTGGAGCTGATGCGCGACCACCGGGACAACGTGGTGGTGGTGTGTTCCATCGAGAACGTGGATCCGATGGGCGTGCACACCGGGGACTCGGTGACCGTCGCCCCGGCGATGACCCTGACCGACCGCGAGTACCAGCACATGCGTGATGTCGGCATTGCGGTGCTGCGCGAGGTCGGGGTGGACACCGGCGGCTGCAACAACCTGTTCGCGGTGCATCCCGAAGACGGCCGGTTGGTCGTGATCGAGATGAACCCCCGGGTGTCCCGCTCGTCAGCGCTGGCGTCCAAGGCGACCGGTTTCCCCATCGCCAAGATCGCCGCGAAGCTCGCGATCGGCTACACCCTCGACGAGATCACCAACGACATCACCGGTGAGACCCCGGCCAGCTTCGAGCCCACTTTGGACTACGTGGTCGTGAAGGTTCCCCGGTTCGCCTTTGAGAAGTTTCCCGGCGCGGATCCCACACTCACCACAACGATGAAGTCGGTCGGCGAGGCGATGGCGCTGGGCCGCTCATTCCCCGAAGCTCTGGGCAAGGCGCTGCGCTCGATGGAGACCTCCGCCACCGGCTTCTGGACCAGGCCCGATCCGCCCGACGCCACCCTGGACTCGGAATTGGCAGCGCTGGCAGTGCCCCATGACGGCCGGCTCTACACCGTCGAGCGGGCGTTGCGGCTGGGCGCGACGGTCGCCCAGGTCGCGCAGTTTTCGGGTATCGACCCGTGGTTCGTCGACCAGATCGCCGGCCTGGTCGAGCTCCGCGCTGAACTCGTTGCGGCGGCGGTGCTGGACCAGGGGTTGCTGCGCCGCGCCAAGCGCGCCGGTATCTCCGACCGGCAGGTCGCCGCCGTGCGCGGTGACCTCACTGAACCCGAGGTAGCCGCGTTGCGGCACCGCGAGGGCGTGCGGCCGGTCTACAAGACCGTGGACACCTGCGCCGCCGAGTTCGCCGCCCGCACGCCCTACCACTACTCCGCCTACGAGGCCGATGCCGAGGCCGAGACCGAGGTCACCCAGCAGCGGGAACGGCCCAAGGTGATCATTCTGGGCTCCGGGCCGAACCGGATCGGCCAAGGCATCGAGTTCGACTACTCCTGCGTGCACGCTGCGATGGCGCTGGGTTCGTCTCCCAACCCACCCGGCGGCTACGAGACCGTGATGGTCAACTGCAACCCGGAGACCGTGTCCACCGACTATGACACCGCCGACCGGCTCTACTTCGAGCCGCTGACCTTCGAAGATGTTTTGGAGGTGATCGAGGCCGAGCGCACCTCGGGCACCGTGGCGGGCGTGATCGTGCAGCTGGGCGGGCAGACCCCGCTGGGTCTGGCACAGCGGCTGGCCGACGCCGGTGTCCCGGTGGTAGGCACTACTCCCGAGGCGATTCACCT
>JALZDN010000023.1 GCA_030862525.1 Actinomycetota bacterium
CCGCATTGCTCAGCGCGCCATTGCTGGCGTCAACTTCCCCGACCCCGACTTGCCGGACTGGCCTACCGCTACTACGGCGCCAACTACCCCCGCCTGGTCCAAATCAAGCACCGATACGATCCAGCCAACCTTTTCCATTACCGCCAAAGCATCGGTTCCACATAACGCTGCCGACACCGACACATCGGTGGCCGCGAGCAGCTCCTTGCGGTCCTTCGTATCCATTGGGAGGTTGAGTGGAGGACTGGTCGAGGAGACGGATCAGCTGGCGCGGTGTGGGCGGCGATCCTGCCGAAGAAAAGGGCCTCGGCGAAGTTGGTCGACGTCTGATAGCGGGATTTCCAGATCGAGCCGAACTCGCCTGCCGCGTACAGCCCCGGGTGGGTTGGCCGTTGATGCCTAGCACGCGCGCGGCTGTCGCGGCACGGGCCGCCCTGGGTGTTGTAGAACAGCGGGACCAGCCGGAGCAACCACAGCTCCAAGATCAGGGCCATTGCGGGCGACGTACAAAGACGAACGGAACGTCCCGTCCCTGTCAAGCCAACCCCTCTGCAGTAACCCCCCCAGCCGCCGGGGCGACACCCCGAGCCGGCCAGCCTACCGACGGGTCGGAATTAACTGCTTCGACGGTTGCGGCAGCCCGTGGCGGCTGTGCACCCCGCTTACGTATTGAGACGGCGTTTCCCTCAGCACGTTGGTGGGGAGCCCGTGAGGAGACAAGTCCCGAGGTATCGGCTCGCAGGGTAGCGGGGTAGGACTTGTCGGATGATCTAAAGCGTGCCGCCTGCTACCAACAATCCTTGGCATCACCCACATAAACCACAACGAACCTGGGAGAGGTTTCGCAGCGCCCCGATCGTCACTATGCATCGTTACTCATCCAGTGTCAAAGATCGTTAGGTGGTGATGTTGGGAGGGGTCACCTCGACAGATACATTTAGGTTGAGTGGGTTGACTTAGGCAGATGCGATCCCCCAGAGTGGGAGATAACGGGACAGCCTAACGGCTTGTGGAATCTGGTGGCGAGTCCGCAGTCGCGTCGTCGGCTTGTCCGTAGTCAGGTTTAGCGCTGGACCGACTTCTATTTTCTGGTCCCGATGTTACCGCCAGAGTGGTCACCCTGTGCCCAGAGAATTTTGGTTACTGGTTGGGGCTTTATGCACGCCGAGGTGGAGGGGCAATTAATGATGAGTAGTCGCTGGAGTGATGAGCTGTTGGAGCCGATGTGGGTCGAGGGTGATCCGGTTGCGGACGCGGCGATCGCGGACTCGAGCTGGGGCAGGCGGATCGGATCAATGAGCTGCTGGGCGAGTTCCACAAGAACAGTGATGCGGTGCCGGCCAACCTTCCACCGCTGCTGAGCACCTTTTTCAGGAGAGGTCAGCGCTGGCAGCGTGGACCGAGCCGGCTCGCCTGCAGCGCCAACGACTTGTTTGGCCGGTATGCCGGACACATGATCTTGATCCTGCACTGTTACTCCTGCCGGCCTGCTACGGCGCAGCCAAGGGTGCTGAGGTCCCGTATCGCTCCAAGCGCATCCTTGGTCAGGTGTTGCGTGGATCATGGAGACGGCCCAGTTCCTGATCGACGCACTGGAGGAGGGGAGCCTGGATCGCAGGGCAGGGGACGACACTCAGCCCAAAAGATCCGCCTGCTGCATGCCACCATCCGGTGACTTGCGGGTGGCGTGTTCGGACGACAGAGAACGCCTAGAGCCGGGTCAGTGTGATGGTGTCGAGGCGGAACAGGTCGCAGGCCAGGATCGCGTGGGCCTGGGCACGCAGGAACTGCGTCCAGGTCGGCCCGGACCGCCGTGGTGCGGGGTCGATCGCGGCGGCGTTGAGAATCTTCCACACGGTGGACGCGCCGATCTCGTAGCCGAGGTCGGCGAGCTCGCCGCATACGCGTCGGTATCCCCAAGTGGGTTCTCGGTGGCCTCAGCCGGAGTGCCATTAGTCAGATCATGCCGGCCGCGGTCCGCGGCGGACCTACAGGTCACGGAGGTAGGCCGAGTTCCGGGCACCCACAGGCTAGGTCGCACCTCAACATCGCAATTCTCGACAGATGGCTACCCGTCTCTCGGAGACCGAGAAGGCGCTACGCTCCTAACAGGCATCTCATAGGGAGTGATGATGGCTACCGAGATCTTGTGGCGCACGCCCGGGAAGATCACACAGTTAGAACAACGCAGGCTTGAATCACTCGTCGAAAAAGTGTCAAATGAATTCGTTCCACCGCTGACCACTCGAAGCAGCACAACCCAGGCGGTGCTAACGAGTGCCAGTGGTAGCGCATCGAGGAGCTACTTTGATGAATTGCTTATGCAACATTGCCTTCTGCTAATCGAGTGCGGCCAATTGCAAGGATTTCTTTCCTTCCGAGCCTTTCACCGTGACGCCCGCCTGCCGCAGATAGGAATCTGCATCTACGTCAGCACCATTTCTGTTCGTCCCGCGGCGCGAGGACGCGGACTTGCGCGCCTGCTATACCAAAAACTCTTAGGGCTTCCCGAGACATTGCCTACATGGATTCTTCTACGCACACGGTCCACCAACACACATCATCTACAACTGTTAGATACCCTCGGATTCAAGCATCTCCTAAGCGTTCCTAATAACAGGGATCCTGGGGTCGACAGTATCTACCTGGGGCGCAAGCGATAGCAGCATCCAGCTCAACTTTTCGGAGCGATAATTTCATATGGACGGAGGCAAGCCGAGCCGACCAGCGGCGCCAAATCCATGCCAGATGCCACGGTTGTCGACGGCGTACGACGAGTGCGACGGGAACGACCGAGACACCGAATCCTTACTCACGGCGAACGCCTCTCAGATCCACTCGATCATCAGCGGCACGCTCAACGCCGCCGTTCGGTGGGACTGGATCAGCACCAACCTCACGAAGACGGCGCAGCGACGAAGCAGAAGCCGCCGTAGGGACTTCCCCGATGCGCCGTCACCTCGACCTCGCGACGCTGTTCGCGGAAAGCATATGCGGATAAGTAGACGGTGGTGGTGCGGCTGATCGAGGTCCGGACTCCGGGCAGATCAACGGCCGGCTCGTGCGGACCTGATCGCAGCGGCCGGGAAGACCGCTAGAGGAGCGTCGATCATGGTTTACATCCCGTACCACAGCGGCTCGTCTTCGCCCGAGCAGGCCACGTCGGCGCACCGGCAGGCGGCGCCGGAAGCGCTGGTCGCCCTCGCCCTGCCTCAGGTGGACGTCTTCCGGGTCTCCTTCCACACCGTTGATCTGCGCCCCAATCACCGGGTGACCGTCCGCAACGGCGTCGATGGGTGGGACCGGGATGTCTACGGCACCTACCGCGACGGTGCGTGGGTGTTCGAGTTCGAACGCGACCGGTATCCGGTACAGCTGGAGATGAAGCTGTTGCTCGACGGTGCGCTGTGGATGACCGGGGCCAACCTGCAGCTGGCCACGACCGGGGATCACCACCTCGACGGCGGCGCGGTGCAGTTCCCGGGAGCACCGCCGAGGCCGCTGCTGGGCTACGACAACCTCCGCACCGAGGAGGGTGTCGGACAGCAGGAACGCCTGCGTACCAACCACCTGGCCGGGCCGGACTACGACGTTGTCGTCATCGGCTCGGGTTTCGGCGGCGGTGTGCTCGCCGACGCGCTCTCCGACCGGGGACGCCGTGTGCTGGTTCTTGAGGCGGGCAGCGTCATCTACCCGACCCACATCACGAACCTGCCGGGGGACTGGCCGCAGCTGGCGCCTCACCACCAGGTCAGCAACTTCGTCAACGAGCCCGGCTCGGGATTCCTGTTCGGCGTGCAGATGAACCTCGGGGGCCGCTCGGTCTTCTGGTCGGGGCTGATCCCGCAGATGCGGGAGTGGGAGCTGGCGTTCTGGCCCCAGCCCGTCCGGGAGCATCTCAGCGGCGGCGGCTACGCCGAGGCGGAGACACTCCTGCGCAAACGCCGGACGCTGGGCCCGTTCCAGCAGAAGGCGGTCACCGCGCTACGGGGCCGCTTCCCCGATCACCTCGTCGGGGACCTCCCCCAGTCGTTGCATCAGCCGAACCTGCGAAACAACGACGAGCTCGGGAACGTGCTCGAGAAGTCGACCGGCACCTTCTCCACCGCCGACCTGCTCCTAGACTCGCTGGCCTACACCGGTCTAGCCGGCCGGGACAACCTGACGGTGAACGCCAACCACTACGTCGTCCACCTCGAACGTGCTGGCCCCGCGATCACCGACGTCGTGTGCTGGGACCTCATCGGTGGCGGCGAGCGGCGTTACCGCGGCCGGATCGTCGTGCTCGCCGCCGGTTCGCTGGAGAGTCCTCGTATCGCGCTGCGCAGCGGGTTGCCCGATCCCCTGCGCAAGGTCGGGCGGGGGCTCACCGACCACCCGGCGTTCTTCTCGCGGGAGTACGGCCTGCCGCCCAACGGTGAGTTCGGCGGGCTCGACGACCACGCCAAGATCTTGGCGTCGCACGAGCAGGCGTCCATGGCGCAGCACGGCTACAACGTCGAGATCCTGATCAACCCGAAGTACTGGGACGTGCGCCATCCCGACGACGACGTCCGCAAGCGGCGGATCGACTCGATCCAGCGGTCCAGCGTGATACTGCAGTTCATCTTCGCCAGCCAACTCGATGACGCCAACACCGTCACCGACGCCGGTCCCGGTGAGAAGGCGCGCGTGCGGGTCACGCCCAATCTCACCGGCTCCGGACTGTTCAACGAGGTCCGCGATCTGCGCAACGAGATCATCGGGTTCCTCGGCGCGGACCCGTTCAATCCGGGCGAGGGGATGCACTTCGGCAACGAGGGCACCCCCCACCACGCCGGTGGCACGCTGCGGATGAGCGGGAACGGCACCGGTGTCGTGGACACGGACCTCAGGTTCGAGGGTCTGGACAATCTCTACGTCGCGGACAACTCCGTCGTGCCGTTCATCCCGGCCGCCAATCCAGCGCTCACATTGTCCGCTCTGTCACTGCGCCTCGCCGCGCACCTGCACAGCGTCCTGTAACCGAAAGAGGGAGAGGAACCCGTCGTGGTTCTCAACGCGGAATATCATCTTGAGCCGTTGACCGCACCTGGCGGAGCGGACCCGGTGAACATGGACGTCCGGCTGCAGCGGCTGGCCGCCTGGCGTCAGCACGGACGGCGCAAGCCGCCCACGTCCAGCACGGCCGCCGACGAGGTCGCCATCATCGCGAAGGTGTCCGAGCTGGGCGCCTTCGAGGCACTGTCCGAGGTCACCCTGGGCACGGTGATCGGCGACGTCGCCGCGGACGGGACCACGATCGTCACGGCACGAATCCCGGTGACCCGGCTCGACAACGTGCGCCGCCAGCCCTTCGTCCTGAGCCTCAAGGGCGCGCGGCGGCTGTCCCCCCAGCTCGCCGCCACGACACAGGAGATCGCCGCCCGCCCGGCGGACCTACCGGCAGGCGGGGGGGTTGCGGGTGGCGCGGGTGTCGTGGTCGGCATCGTGGACTTTGGCGGCGACTTCGCGCATCGGAACTTCCTTACCGCGGCGGGCAAGACCCGGCTGCTTGCGCTGTGGGACCAGACCGGCACGGGCCAGGGCGTGCCAGGCTTCGCGTTCGGCACCGTGCACTCCGCGGCGCAGATCAACGCCGCGCTCACCAGGCCCGATCCCTACCTGGCCCTGGGCTACGGCCCGGACCCCGCCGAACCCGCGCACGGCACCCACGTCATGGACATTGCCGCGGGGAACGGCCGGGGGACCGGCATCCCGGGCGTGGCGCCGGAGGCAGACCTTGTCTTCGTCGACCTCGCCGGCAGCGATGTCCCCTTCAGCGGATCCGACGTCATCGGCACGAGCTTCGGGGACTCCGTCCAGTTGCTCGAGGCGCTGGCGTTCGTGTTCCACACCGCCGGCTCGACGCCCTGCTCAATCAACGTCAGTCTGGGCACCAACGGAGGCCCGCACGACGGCAGCACGCTCGTTGAACAGGGTATCGACCGGTTGCTCACCCAGGCCCCGAACCGCTCGGTGTGCCTCGCGGCGTCGAACGCCTTCGCCGACGGCATACATGCCGCCGGGACGGTGCCGGCGACCGGGTTCGAGGATCTGGCCTGGCAGATCCTGCCAGGCGACCGCACGGAGAACGAGTTCGAGCTGTGGTACCCGGGCAGTGCCCGGCTCAGCGTCGAGCTGATCGATCCGAACGGCACCAGCGTGGGCACCGTCGAGCCGGGGAACAGCGCCACCGCCACCCGGGACGGGCAGGTGGTCCTGTTCGCGGCCAACCGGCTTGACGACCCCGCCAACGGCGATGGCACGATCGGCGTGTTCATGGCTCCGGCCGTCTTGCGGGGCGGCTGGGTGCTGCGGCTGCGCACCAGGAGCGGCGCTGCGGTGCCCTACCACGCGTGGATCGAGAGGGACGACTTCGGGCAGTCGACGTTCGCTCCACCGCAGGACAACTCGCACACCGTCGGTTCGATCTCGTGCGGGCAGAAGACGATCGTCGTCGGCTCCTACGACGCGCATAAGCCCACGCTGCCGATCTCGTTCTTCTCCAGCGCCGGGCCCACCCGGGACGGCCGGGAAAAGCCCGAGGTGTCCGCTCCCGGTCACGCCGTCGTCGCCGCCGCGTCCCGGACGACAAACGGCACGACCCGGATGTCCGGCACCAGCATGGCGGCGCCGGCCGTCGCCGGTGCGGTCGCCCTGCTGCTCGCGAGCGCCCGGGCCGACGGCCGTTCCCTGACCGTCGACGAGATCAGGGACGTCGTGATCGCTACCGCCCGCTCGGCACCGCCCGCGCCAGGCGGGTGGGATGCCCGGTACGGAGTCGGTCGGATCTCCGCCGCCGCCATGATCTCCCGGTTCCTCAAGATGCCGGTTGACGGGCCGACGCCGTGAGACCAGCCTGGGTACGTGCCTGAACCACTGCGTTTCGGCCCTCCGGGTCCGGAAGGGGCTCCGCCTCCGGACCCGGAGGGGCAGCGCCGACGCAAGGTGATCGTCAAGGTGCACCGGCCCGGATACGTGCCGTCCGGCTTCGTCGTGCGGGCCCGCATCGACGACCGGATGTTCACCGCGGAGGCGGGCGAGGCGGACCTCGCGGCGGCGGCCGAGGATCCCGATATCGAGGCCGTGGAACACCCGCGCCGTTTGCACCCCGACGAGCGACCGTAGGGAGTTCCCCGATACCCATCGGGTGGCCACCGCGGCACGCTGCACTCCACCGGATCCTGCAGGAGGAGTGGCGATGGCCGACGAACCGAAACTCACCCGTGTGCTGTCCGATCTGCGCCACGGTGGCCACGCCCTGGCCGAGGACCTGTACAAGGCCGAGCCATCCGCTGACGCGCTGGAGGGCGTCAGCCGGCTGCCCGACGTGGTGCGGAACGAAGCGGTCACCGCCGCATCGGACGCGAACACGACGCCGTTCGGTTACCTGTTCGTCGACCTTGAGGACGCCTACCCCGTGGCGCACCTGCCGGTGGAGCCGGCGAGCACGGTCGTCGTCGCCCTTAAGGCGTTGGGTTCGGCGATGGTGGACGGCCCGCTACCGGACGACGCTGCGACGGACTCGACCATCCCGCCGGTCTACACCTACTGGGGTCAGTTCATCGACCACGACCTCACGGCCAACACCGACCGCGACACCACCGTGAGCATCACGGACAAAGAACTCGTACCGCTCCCGCCGAGCATGGTCCTGCAGGTGCTGCGCAATCTGCGCGAGCCATCGCTCAACCTTGACTCCGTCTACGGTGAGGGGCCGTTCGCCCCCGAGATGGCGGAATCGGTTCCTTACACGGGGCCCGACAAGATCAAGTTCCAGCTGGGTCAGATCACGGACGTCGGGAACACGATTCCCCCGGAGACGGATGTCGAGCGCGACCTCCCACGCGTCACAGGCGGGGTGAAGGCGCGGATCGGAGACGGCCGCAACGATGAGAACCTGATCGTCGCCCAGCTCCACGTGGCCTTCCTGCGCTTCCACAACGCCGTGGTCGACTGGGTGCTGGCGAACCAGCCGGAGCTGACGACGGCGCAGGCCAGGTTCGACCGTGTCCGGGACCTCGTCCGCTGGCACTATCAGTGGCTGGTGGTGCACGACTTCCTGCAGACCGTCGCCAAAGCCGGCGTCGCGAACGACGTGCTGGCCAACCCGAACCCGGTGTTCACGCCACGGAACGGCACCGTCTACATGCCGCTGGAGTTCTCGGTGGCGGGGTTCCGGTTCGGCCACAGCATGGTGCGGGCGGCGTACGACCACAACCGCAACTTCGGTCGGCCCGGCAACATTCAGCAACGGGCGACCTTCGAGCAGCTGTTTGAGTTCACTGGGAATGGCACCCCGAAGCCGTTCAAGGGGCTCCCCTCGCTGCCGGGCAACTGGCCCATCGAGTGGGACCGGTTCGTCGAGCGCACCCCCGCCTTTTCCGACCGGTTCGCCCGCAAAATCGACACCCGGCTCGCGCCGCCACTGAAAACGCTGCTGAACGAGGGCAACGACCCGCACCTCGCCCGGCGGATCCGCAGCATCGTCAAGCGCCTCGCGGTGCGGAACCTGCTGCGCGGCTACCGGCTGGCCATCCCGACCGGTCAGTCCGTGGCCGACGCCCTTGGCGTGGCCCCGTTGACGACGGCCGAGCTGCTCAGCGGCGACAACCAGATGGTGAACGACGCGCTCGCCGACGGCGGATTCCTCGACGGCACGCCGCTGTGGTTCTACGTCCTCAAGGAGGCGGAGGTGAAGGAGCAGGGCGCCAACCTCGGCGAGGTCGGCAGCCGCGTCGTCTGCGAGACGATCATCGGCCAGATCCGCAACGACCCCACGTCGTACCTGAGCCAACCCGGCCCATGGGACCCGAGCAGGGGCGTGCTGTTCACCGACGGCGGGCAGATCCGGACCATCAGCGACTTGCTGCGATTCGCCGAGGTGTTGAGGTAGCAATTGTAGGGATCTCCCCGAAGCCCCGCTGGGCCCGGCGGCGTCACCATCGTCGGATGGACCTCAGGCAGCAGCAGGACAAGGCGTCCGAGCGGTACCGGGCCTCGGCCGAGAAGCGCGCGGAAATCCAGCGTCAGCAGGAGGCCACCGGGACCCGGGTGGTGGACAGCGCCGATCAGATCGAGGCCCGCGCGCGGCGGCTGCTCAGCAGTGGCGAGATCGCCGTCGAGGCGCTGACGGCGGCGCTGCCCGAGGGCGAGCCAGTGTCCCGGGCGGGTGTGCTCGAGCGGATCGTCGGCCTCACCAGCGAGTTGCAGAGCGTCAACTTCCTGCCGCGTGGCGAGCGGGTCGCTCGCACCGTCGCGCGGATCTCCCTGCAGCAGGGCGGGCGGACCGTCGGGTTCGGCACCGGCTTCCTCGTCGGGCCGCGGTTGCTCATGACGAACAACCACGTCCTGCCCGATTCCGCGACCGCCGCTGCCGGATTCGTCGATTTCGACTGCGAGGTCGACCGCGACGGCGCCCCGAAGCCATTCGTCCGTTTCGACCTCGACCCTGGCGCGCTGTACCTCACCGACGAGCACCTCGACGTGACGCTGGTAGCGCTGCGGCCGGGCCCGGACGGCCGGCGGGCCGGTGACGAGTTCGGCTGGAACCACCTGCTCGCCATGCAGGGAAAGATCGTCACCGGGGAGCCGGTCAACGTCATCGGGCACCCGAACGGGCGGCCGAAGGAGATCGCGATCCGCGACAACGCCCTGCTCAACCAGATCGATGACTTCCTGCACTACAAGGCGGACACGCTGCCGGGGAACTCGGGCTCCCCGGTGTTCAACGACCAATGGGAGGTCGTGGCCCTGCACCACTCGGCAGTGCCGAGCACCGATGCAGACGGCAACTGGCTGACGGCCGACGGCGCCCGCTGGCGACCGCAGGACGGTGACGCGGCGGTGCATTGGATCGCCAACGAGGGCGCCCGGGTGAGCGTGCTGCTGCGATACCTCACCGGGCTCGACCTGCCAGCAGCGCAGCGGGCCGTGCTGGACGAAGAGCTGGGTCCGCAAGCGATCCCCGTCGAGGCCGTGCCTGCCGTGGCTGCCCGACCGACCGCGGTGCCGGCTGCGGCAGGGCGCGAGGCGGCGTCCCGGCGCGGGATCGTCGCTCGGGGAACGCCGGGTGGGGGGCCTCGGCACGTGGTGTTCCTGCACGGCCGCCGGCAGCAGGGCAAGGATCCGCAGACGCTGCGCGCCGCCTGGGCCGGCGGCCTGGCGCGTGGTCTCGCCGCGGCCGGGCTGCCACCGGTCGACGCCGCCGAAGTGTGGTTCCCCTTCTACGGCGACGTGCTGGCCGAGACGCTCGATGGCCGCGAGCTTGTCGCCACCCGGTCCCTCGCCGGCGACGGCCCCGGCCTCACGGTTGCTGAGGCCTATGCGCCCGACGCCGCCTCGGCCCGAACGGTGTATGAGGCGCTCATCCAAGACGCCGCCGAACGCGCTGGGATGCCCGCAGCGGCGCACCGGGTCCCGCAGGAGGGGTTCGGCGACAGTCTCGTCGAGCGCCTGCAGCCGCACCTGTCGTGGCTGGCCAACCGCAGCGGACTCGACGACGTCTTCATCGCTACCGCGTTCCGCGACGTGGCCGCCTACCTCGATCAGGGCCGGATTCGCGACACCGTGCTCGCCGCGGTGCTGGACACCTTCCCGGCTGCCGGGCAGGTCGTGCTGATCAGCCACAGCCTCGGCACGGTGGTCGCCCTCGACGTGATCACACGGCTTCCGGCGGGCGTCGAGGTTCCCCTGCTGGTCACCGCGGGCAGCCCGCTCGGCATGGATGGTGTGCACAAGCGCCTGCTCAGCGGCGGGCCGCGGCAGCCCGATCGGGTCCGGGATTGGGTCAACGCCTGGTGCGCCGCCGACGCGGTGGCCATCGGTTGCCCATTGCGGCCGACGTGGGGTGCGGGGATCCGCGACGTGCTGACCGACAACGCCAAGGACCGCGCGCACGACATCGAGGAATACCTGGCCGATCCCCGAGTGGCCCGGCCGATCGGGGACCTCCTCGTGCCCTGACAGCTATGCCCTGACAGCCTGGCCGGCCCGCTCATCCATGGTGCAATTGCGCGGGCGCGGTATCTGCCGGGCTCTCCCGCGCTCTTCCAGATGTGGCTCATCAGGAAGAGAAGGCGATACGCATGGCATCCGGTGTGGCGTCCTCTCCGTCGATCACCGTCGACAGCCATACCGCGCCAGGATTGCGGGTGCTGCCGAGTAGGCGAGCGGGGGGATGGACGGCGGCGCCCGGCCCGTCCGCGCCCCCGCCCGACCGGCCAGAGCGCCTGTTCGTCGGCCGGGAGCACCAGTGCCGGCTCGTGCGGCAGTCGCTGGACGGGCTACAGCCCGGCCGGAGCACCGCCGCCCTGATCGTCGGCGAGGCCGGTGTCGGCAAGACCGCGCTGCTCGAGCAGTTCGCCGCCACCACACCCGGGCGGGCGCTGTGGATCCGCGGGGCGGAATCCGAGGCCATCCTGCCGTTCGCGGCGGTCGCGGATCTGCTCGGCCCGCTCCGGGGGTATTTCGACCTCGTTCCGGACGTCCAGCGGGAGGCGCTGGAGGCGAGCCTCGCGCTGCGGTCCGACGCATCGACCAGCCCGCTGTCCGCATGCGCCGGGGCGTTGACCGTGCTAGCAGCGGCCGGCGCCGAACAGCGGCTGCTCATCGTGGTGGACGACCTGCAGTGGGTGGATCCCGGGTCCCGGCAGATCCTGCTGTTCGTGGCCCGGCGCCTCACCGGCGCGCAGGTCGGCATGCTGCTCGCGACCGATGACCAGCCCGGATCGAAGGCGCCGGTCACCGACCTGTTCACCGTCCGGCTGGCCGGGATGTCCGCGAAGGAGACCCGTGACCTGGTCGCGAGTCTCGGCGTCGACGTGTCCGGCGCCGTCCTGGAGGAGATCGTCGCCCAGACCGGGGGAAACCCGCTGGCCGTCGTCGAGACCGTGCGCTGCACACCCGTCGCCGAGCTGCAGGGTTCCGGCCTCGGGTTCACCGGTCCCCGGCTCAGCCCCTCGCTGCACCGCGTGTGGTCGGCAGCGCTCGACGCCGTCCCCGAGTGCACGCGGGCCGCGCTGTTCGTCGTTGCCGCAAGCGGGTTGTCGAGACCCTCGGATCTCGAATCTGCCCTTGCCGCCCTGGGCCTGCAGCTCGCCGATCTGGACCTGGCGGAGCGCAGCGGCCTGCTGGAGTCGATTCCCGGCGGGGTCCGCCTGCGCTCCCCGCTGGTCCGGCCGATCCTCTTCGAGCGCACGCCCTTCGCTACCCGCCGGTCGGTGCTGCGCACCCTCGCTGAGCACGTGGATCACCTGAAGCTTTGGTACCTGGCCGCTGCTCTGAGCGGTCCAGACGACGTCGTCGCCGACGGTCTGGCCGCTGCAGCCATGGCTGCCCGGAAACACAGTGGGTTGTTGGTGTCGTCGAAGGCGTGGTCACGCGCGGCCGAGCTGACCGTCGATCCGTCGACCCGGGCGGCGAGGCTGCTCGCGGCGGCCACGGACGCCCACCTCGCCGGCGCGTCGGACGCCGCGCGGGACTGGTGTAACGAGGCTCTCGCGCTACGGTCCGACCCGTGCTTCGCCGCCGAAGCGGTGCTCGTCCGAGGACGTGCGCACACTTGGCTTGGGCACCCGCTGCGGGCGGTCGAGGACCTCGTACGCGCGGGCGACGCGCTGCGGACCCGCGACCCGGCGCAGGCGGCCCGGCTCTACGC
>JALZDN010000024.1 GCA_030862525.1 Actinomycetota bacterium
TGTGCCGGTGGCATCATCACTTGATCCACCATTCTGAGTGGAAAGTTCGCATCCCCCACAACGTCCCCGAATTCATCCCACCAGAATGGCTGGATCCCGATCGCACACCCCTACGCAACCCACTGCGCCAATGACACCGATCCAGACAAAGACACAGTTCGTCAACCAGTCAGCTGCGTGCGGACTCAGCTCTCCAGCCAAGCGGTGTTCTTGCGCTTACGCATCTGCTTCCATGCTGGGGAGAGGTTGTTCTCGGCCTGCTCGGCGCGGGTGGCCTCGGTTGCGTACATGAGGCCGTAGGTGAATCCGTTTCCGCCGTCGAGGTGGGCTTGGACGGCGAGCTTGCGCAGCACCGGCCGCGACACGGCGGTGTCCTGGTGCTCCCCGAGCAGTTCCTGGACGGCCTTGAGGCGCTTGCGCAGCCGCGCAGCCGGTTTGCCCAGCGTGGGCTCGACGGCCTCGGTGGCGTAACGCAGCCGTTTGGCGGCCTTGCGGGTCTCGTGGAGCGCGAAGTCACGACGCTGGCCAGCTGGCTGGCAATCCGCGTCGGCCATGCTCGATTCGACGCGGCGGTAGGCCCGCCGGACGCTCTTGGGCAGTTCCCGCTTGGCTTTGCGGGTGGCGCGGGCGGTGACCGGCGGGTCGGCCAGCAATGCGTCGATCCGATCGTGCAGGGCCAGGTAGCGCTCGCTGTCCAGGGCGGCGAGCGCCACCGCGCGGGCGTCGGCCTGCCTGCGCTCAAAGGATCGGGTGAGCGCGGCGTCGACCGGTCCGAGCTTGAGCTCGTCGGGGAACTCCGCCAAGATCGCCGCGAACCGCTCGGCCATCACCTCCGCGTCCCTGGCGCCGCCCAGCTCGCCGGCCACCCACTTCAGCTCCTCGGTCAGTTCGCGGGTGGAGTCCCGGTCCAGGACCCGGCCGAATGCCTGCAGCGCGCTGCGCATCCGGCGGGCCGCGACGCGCATCTGGTGCACCGCGTCCGGGGCGTCCTGGCGCACCAGCGGGTCATATCGGCGCAGCTGCTGGGCCTGCGCCCACAAGTAGGCCAACACCACGTCACCGGCCGATCGAGCAGCGGCGCGGCTTGGCGTGGCGATACCGGCAGGCATCCGATCGGCCAGCACCCGGCTCAGTTTCGACGCCGAATCCGCCCGCTGCGCCCCCGCCTTGAGCAGGCGGCGCTCGATGCGGTCCAGCAGCGCCTGCTGACCATGCTCGCCGAGCTCGACCTCCACCTCGCGCCACGACACGGTGGTGGTCTGCTCACCCATGGTCCGCGCGACCACCTGGTCCTCAACCAGTTCCGCCAGCGACCGCCCGCGGGAATCGGCGAGCAC
Organism: Actinomycetota bacterium; assembly: GCA_030862525.1. Taxonomy (GTDB): domain Bacteria; phylum Actinomycetota; class Actinomycetes; order Mycobacteriales; family Pseudonocardiaceae. The sequence continues at coordinate 1,338 of JALZDN010000024.1, forward strand.
CCAGCTGCGCCGGCGGGTGTTCAGCTCAGCAATCGGGGCCAGTACGGCACCGCGGGTGTACACCCGGGTGAGGGCGACCAGCTCGGCCGGCGGGCGACGGGCGGAACGTCCCAGCGGTAGCCGCAGCTCGTCACGGCTGTCCTTGCCCACCGGCAGCTTCAGGTGCCAGCCCGCGTCGGACCCGCCCTCCCGGCGCCGCAACGTCACCCCGGCCCGCACCAGGCGCAGATCAGCGGTGTCGAAATACACCGCCTCCAGGTTCTGTTCGTTCGGCCCCGTCGCGACGTCGAACCCGAGCAACTCAGCCGGATCGAGCAGCTCCAGCCCCTCGATCCCCTCATACTTGCGCTCGGTCTCCCGCATCGTCGTCACGCCGTTTCCCTTTGCCATAGGTGCAGACCTACCCCATCGACCCGTCGCCGTCACGCATCCATGCCCGGACGGAGGAGTCGATGACCAGCGGAGGGTGACCGGGATGACGTCACTGGGCCGCGGCGCCGGCGTGGGCTAGTCGAAGTGCGCCCGGTCCGGTTCGTCAAGTGCGTCGGCCAGGCGCTGGCGCATGGCGGGGTGCATGGCGAGTTGCCTTGTCTGCTCGGGGTCAAACCACGCCGCGGCGCTCGTCTCATGGTGATCGGGCTGGGCGTCACGGGCCGGAGTGAAGGCGTGGAAGCACACCGCGAACTGTTGGTAAATCCCGTTTCCGTGCGGATAGGCCAGCACGTGCCCAGGATCGCTGTAGAGCCCGGATAGCCCGGTGACCTTGATGGTCACATCAGCCTCCTCGGCGACCTCACGCACCACCGCGGCCGAGGCGGACTCCCCCAGTTCAATCCGACCTCCGGGCAACTCCCAGTACCCGTCGTCGGTTCGGCGCACCAACAGGATCCGACCTAAGCCATTGCGCACGATCGCGAATGCGGCGGGTAAGAACTCGCGCGCCTGGGGTGCGGCCACATCGTGGTAGTACTCCGCCCGCGCCATGTGCCCGATGGTTGGTCCTGGACATGACCGGGCCAGAGCCAAACCGCTAACCGATGGTAAACATCGAGTGAACGGCCAGCGGATTCACTCCCGGTCCGGGAATTACCGCTGATGGGTCCATAGTGGAAGGCCATGGTGAGCACCAATCGATCACCGGTTGACGAGCGAGCGAACTGCGCGTGACGGTGTAAAGTCGACGGCAGCTCTGATCTGACACCCAACTGCAGGGTCTCCGGACATGAACGCTAGTGCTCGTCATCCCAACGCACTGTCCGTGTTGCAACGTATCTCTGTCATTGTGGGCATATCAACCCTGCTGGTCATGGGGCTGGGTGCGTGCGACTCATCGACGACCCAGCAGGATCCGGACGCTTCGCCAGCTATTCCATTACCGGAAACCGTCACCGCGACGCGCGAGACGAAAGCCGTGACGAGCTGGACGATGCCCGACCTCGTCGGTTCTGAGCTACAGAGCGCGCAGAACCAGATCCAGAGTCTCACGGATTTCGCGATAACCGTAACGACTTCACATGACGCGGCTGGCGCTGGCCGTCAACAGGTCGTGGATGCGAACTGGAGAGTTTGCTCACAGAACATTCCACCCGGCGCCACCATCGATAGTGGCACCCGGATCGACTTCGGCGCAGTCAAGCTCGAAGAGCGCTGCCCATAGCACCCATTGACGTCACGGCACCGTTGCACCGGGCCCGTCAGCCTGTCGGCTGCGGCGACCCCGTCGGCTGGGTCGTGCCGATCGTCGCGTCCCCGATCACGTTCTGGCACTCCGGCGTCTGGTTGATGGCAGCGCGCAACTGCGGGTCGACGGCGAGGTTGGCGAGCACCTGGGCGCGGTTGCCGAGCGCGGCCAGGACGTTGCCGGCCGCACCGAGGGCCAAGCCGGCCCGGCCCACGTCGTTGGGGTCAGCCCGATTGAGTTGCGCCAATGCCTCGTCGAGATCCTCGCGCAACTGGATGAGCTGGATGCGCATGCTTTCGAGAACCTGCTGTCCGTTCTCCACCGGCGGGGCCCCGACCGCCGCGAGCCGGTCGATCGCCTGTTGGGCAGCGTTTCGCGCGTTGCCCAGATAGTCGATGTAGGCCAGTCGAGTCGCGTCGAGGTTACCCAGGTCGGGCTGGGGTGGTGCACCGAGCTGCTCGAAGGCCGGGTCGAGCGCCTGGCACATCGACCTGGCCCAGTCGACCGTCGCCGTCTGCGGTTCGGCCGGCTGCGTCGAGGTCTCCACGGGGAGGGAGGGCGCCGGGGACGGCGCTGCGTCGGTGGCGCACCCTGCGACCGCGAACCCCGCGGCGGCGACGAGTACGGCAAGCGGACGGCGTAGCGCAGCGCTCCGAGCGGCGTTCGTGGTGTGCGTCACGAGTGCTCCTGGGTATCTGTGGGATTCGGCCTGCCGCCGGGGACCGGTGATATACCGGAATTCCCCTCTCGCGGAGAGTAACGTAGCGAGCACGTTATGCACTGGGTGATCCGGGTCGCCAGCCAGCCGCTTCCCGGCCATCCGCTGGTCAGGCCGACCAGCGCGGGACGAGCAGCGACCGGGCCACGAAGCGTCGATCAGTACGCCCACCGTCATCACGAAGGCCAGCTCGCGAAACGGCACCAGTCGGGGATGCTGTAATCCGTGGTGATTCCCAACATCAGCGCGACCAGAAGCGGTTGGCAGGACCGTCCTTGCTTGGACCTGGGCCGGGATCGTGCCGGCAACGCCGACCAGCGCGTCACCCGATTGATCGAACTGCGGCGCGTGATCGTGGGCCACCCGGACCTGCGTGTTGAATCCGAGCGTGGGGTCGGCGAACAGGTAAGTCACGATGGTGGTGTTCTGCTCGCCCAAGGTGGGTTGCACCGGCCCGCCGACGCCTGACGATGCCGGACAGCCCCGCCCACCGTCGCCACGCCGGCCTGGCATGCCGATTCGCCTCGTCGCACCGGCATGGGACTTATTGGTCGCCCGTCCGGATGCTGTCCAGGAGCTGGTCGATGCGCTGTGCGACCTGCCTGAGGGTTGCCGGAGCCAGGGTGGTCCACGCCGAACGGTCCGGACTGCGCACCGGCTGCAGCGTGTACCCGCCACGCTCGGTGGCCAGGTAGGTCAATGCGACACCCGCCGAATGACGTCGGCCGTCGCGGTCGCGGCGGGCCACGCCGAACTTCGCACCGCTGAATTTGGGCCCGTGCACCATGGCCACGAAGGCCCGCGCGTCGTCAGGTCGGACCCCGCCGCGGATCAGCCGGTTCTCCAGTTGCTCCCCGGTGAGCCCGCGCTGCCCGTCTTCAGCCGGTTTCGCCAACAGCTCCGATGGCACCGACACCGACGATCCCGGACCGGCTGGGCGATCCGGCAGCTGCCGCGCGACCGCGGTGCACAACTCGCCGGCCGGACCGGTGCGTACCAGCAACCGATGCTCGTCGAGCATCGCCAGCACTCCCCACTCACCCCGGGACCCGGCCAGCAACCGCACGGGACCGACCCCGGTCTGCACCCATCCGTTGATCTCGCGCGCCGGATTGGCCAGCAGGCGCAGCGGGTCCTCCAGCATCGGCGCCAGGCTGCGATGATCGGCCAGCCCACGGGCCCGCAAGCCGTCGAGCGTGCGTCCGACCTGAGCCCGCCGCTGCTGCTCGGTCAACTCCGGAAGCCCCGGCAGATCCATGTTCCAATGCCGGGTACCCAGTCCCAGTGCATGCCAGACCGTGCGGTACTCGTCATGGGTCAACTCCACCGTGATGCCACGCAAGGCGATAACTCTCCTAGCCTGGATCCGCGCCGATCACCGGCGGCGCCGTGGGCGGCAGATCACCGACGATCGCGTTCGAATCGTCGTGGATGAGGTACTTGCTGCGGTGCTCACGATCCTGTTCGCCGCGTTGGCCGGCGCCCCCCAGGAGAGGCTCCACGTAACCGGCAGCGCGCGTCGCACCGGTTGAGGCGGCTGTGCTTCGCGCACCACTTCCACCTTCGGCGGGGGGATGGGCGCTGATGTCGGGCCGGGGACCGAACTGAGCGGCGCCGACGCTGGGCTTTGGTCCAAAGCCGACACGACCCGCCCCACCCCCGCCGGCCCCACTGACCCCGCTGGCACCGCGCCCGAACAGAGCTCCCGGTACCCCACCCCCCACCTGTGCTGATCTTGCTGGATCTCGTCCAGTAGTGCTGGCGCCGAAGCCGGTGCCAACGGCCGCTGGACCGTGCGCCATGCCCTGGCTCGGTGTCGGGTTGCCCGCCCATTGGCCCGACCCCGGCGCGACGTTGCCCGGTCCGGCCGGCCCGCCCTCGGCCAGCTGTGCCGCCGTCGCCACCGGCTGGTAGGCGGCCATCGGATGGGCTGCCGGTTGGTGCCCCCCCGCGTGACGACCGGCGCCGTCGGCACCCATCGGCGTGGGTGCAGCGCTGGCGGCGCCATCAACTCTGGCGTCGGTCAACGGTAGGGCCCCGATGCTGGCGTTCAATGCCTGCGGCGCGGTGAAGGCCGGTTCGAGATCGATATTGCCGTTGGAGCTGGACTGATACACGCGCATCGCCTGGCGGGCCTGCTCCGCGGCATCCTGCTGGCGCTGCTGAGCTTTCTCCTCCTCGGTGGTCAGCCCCGGAAACCAATCCATCTTCTGGGCCATCCACTCAGTGGGATCACCGAAGAAGCTGGCTGATTGCGGCGCCGGTGGGACCGGTGGGACGTTGTGCTTGGTGGTGACCCAGTAGTCGGCTTGGCCCTGTGTCCGCTGCGCTGCCGTGGTGGCGACCTGCGCAACGTCATCCATCCACGGCAGCATCGCACTGGTGACCGCTGCCGCCGCCTCCGCTGCCGCGCCCTCCCGAGAGGCGAGGATGCCGCGCAGCCCACTCTGCACGTAGGACTTCCCGATCGCCCCGACATCGGCACCCAGCCGCTGCCACGCCTGGCTAGCCTCCTGCAGCGAACCCGACCCCGCCCCACCGTTGATGCGGTCGAAGATGACCTGATGATCGGTGTCGTCGTAGTTGAAGTTCGTCCCCATCACTGCGTCCCCTCAACTCTTCAGCGGCAGATTCATCAGCACCGCCGCGGCAACCTGCTTACCTACTTCGCACGACTGCTG
>JALZDN010000075.1 GCA_030862525.1 Actinomycetota bacterium
ACCTAGCAGTGCCGGACCCCTCAACTGGTTGTGCTGATTGCGCGGATCAGGCGCCGGTACGGGCCCCGGTACGAGCGTTACGCCGCTTGAGGGCGCGTCGCTCGTCCTCGCTCATGCCGCCCCATACACCAGCATCCTGTCCGGAAGTAAGTGCCCAGCTCAGGCACTCGCTATTGACCGGACAGCGCTGGCAGACGGTCTTCGCCTCGGCGATCTGCAGCAGCGCGGGACCGCTGGTTCCCACCGGGAAGAACAGCTCCGGGTCCTCGTCTCGGCAGGCCGCGTGATGGCGCCAGTCCATGGTTCTTGCTCCTCGTCGATCGCGCTGCTGATCTCAGGTACCAGCGCTGTCGTCGTCTGTCATTTGGGCTTGTGAATGATTTCACAATCGCCCGCGATGTCAAGAGGTATCTACGGACCCGGTACGCCGATCCACCAAGCGGGTACCCACTAGTCGAACTGCTAACCGCGTGAAACCGATTCAGAAGCCTTACCCAGGGGATAGCTGTGCGTCACGGCGCTGGACTCAACGAGTTACGGCCGCCTTACCCGAACTGCCCGTTCCGCTCGGACACCGCGATAGGTTCACCGCGGTTGTGTCGTCCGACAAGCCACATCGACTGAGAGGTCGATGTGGCTCACGGCAGCTAGCCCTACTGGACCTAACGACATCACGTCTCAGAACGTTTCGCGCTAGTTTTCGTACTTGGGCGCCACACCGAGCCGCGGGCCACGGATACCACGGCCAGTCAGCGCCGCAAGGCGTGTCGTCGGTGGTTAATCTGCCGAGGTGACCGCCGACTCCACGACTCCGCGTCCGGTTCAGGTCGCGGGCGTACTCGTGGGGCTAGAGGGCTTGGCCGGTGTCGTGATCGCGACCGGTCTACTCGTCGCGGCTGCGCGCGGACCCACCGGTCCAGTGCCGATTCTGGCTACTGCGGCGTGGTTCGCCGGCTTTGGGGCCGTCGTGCTCGCCGTCGGTGTGAACCTGGTACGGGGCCGCCACGGTGCTCGTAGTCCGGCCATTGTCGCGCAGCTGTTGATGCTGGGCGTCTGTTGGTACGCCGCAGGGCCATCGTCGCGGCCTGGCTACGGGGTGCCGGCCGCGACGTTCTGTGTGGCCGTGCTGGTGTTGCTGTTTTGCCCACCTGCGCTGCGATGGGCCACCGGACACCAACGGACCTAGTTGAGGTTCGCCCGTAAGCTGCGAGCGGCCTGTCCGAGAAGTTGGGCGTGTTGCGGCCAGTCGGGAGCCCGCGACTCGAGGAACGTGGCGCCGTCGAGGAAGCGGCCCTGCTGACCGAGTGCATCGCCCAGCTCGATGAGTTCTTGGACCCCCACCCCGGGCAGGGCCAGCCGCATCCGCAACACCCATTCGAGGTCTGCTGGCCGTCCGAGGCCCCGGTAGACCACCCGAAGATTCTCCAGGATGCGCGCAAAAACCGCCCTTCTGGGCGAGGTCGTGAGCAATTGGCGTCCGAAACGGACATTGGGACCTGCCCGGGTCGAGGCCCGGAACAGCGCCTCGCAACCGGCCAGATCGAGCAGCTCACCGCCGTTGAACGCGTCGAGGTACCGGTCGCTGGCCAGCGACCGGACCAGAAAGTGACCGGGCATGCTGACACCTTCCAGCGAGATCCCGGCGCGACGTCCTACTTCGATGCAGACGACGGACAGCGTGATCGGGATGCCGAGCCTTCGGTCGACCACCTGATCCAGCAGCGAGTTACGGGGGTCGTAGTAGCTGCCGGTGTTGCCGGCGAAACCCTCCTCGACGAACAGCCGATGGATGAGTGTCTCCAGCGAGTCCACTCGCTGGGCCAGCCGGTCCAGCTCGCGCAGGGTAGGCCCGGTGTCGAGTTCGGGGTCTGCGCCAGCGGCGATCGCGAGCGCACCCACATCAAGCTCTGGCCCAGGCCCGCGCCCGGCCAGCAATGCGGTGAAGCGCTCGACTGCGTTCATGATGTAGTCGATCGTGCGCCCCACGGGCCCCGCTGTCGACCCGCACCGGCTGTTGATACCTCGAGCGTTGACCGCGCAAATTACGCTGACCAGCCATGTCGGCTGGTCAGCGTCATTTCGGGGTTGGTCTCAGCCTTGTTTTGTCTCCCAGAAAATCTTGTCAATCTGCGCGATCTGGTCCAGCAGCTCCTGCCCGGTGGCGGGGTCCATCGACGACTTGGCGCCGCCCGGACCGCCGCCGGCTGCCTTGGTGGCCTTGTTGAACAGCTCGTTCAGCTGCGGGTACTTCTCAAAGTGCGGTGGCTTGAAGTAGTCGGTCCACAGCACCCAGAGGTGTTGTTTGACGAGGTCGCTGCGCTGCTCCTTGATGAGCATCGCGCGGGTACGGAACTCCGGGTCGGGGTTGGACTGGTACTTCTCTTGAATTGCCTTGACCGACTCGGCCTCGATCCGGGCCTGCGCCGGGTCATAGACGCCGCACGGGAGGTCGCAGTGGGCAGTAACCTCCAGGCGGGGGCGGTGCAGAATCCAGGACAGCAGTCGCATCGTGCCTCCCTGACATGTGATGCTTCGACGTCACGCGACCCTACTACCGCGCGGCCTGGCAAGCATCGGCACGGTGATCATCAGTGACATCCAACCCGCTCGAGTGGCCGTGGCGGCGCGCGGTGGTGCGTGGCCCTTCGATGTCCCCGACCCTGTCCGACGGCGACGTCATCCTGATCGATTTGCGAGCCCGACCGCGTCCCGGGGCGGTAGCGCTGGTCCGGTGGGCTCAGCGCCCCGGCCAGCTGTCGGTCAAGCGCGTCGTAGGGCGCCACGGGGACGGCTGGTGGGTGCTGGGTGATAATCCCAACGGGTCCACCGACTCGCGCCAGCTCGGCACCGCAGAACCGGTCGGGCTCGTCCTTGCCCGCCTCTGGCCCACCCCCGGCAGGCTGCCCCGACGCCCTCCCCCCTGGCTACCCCCCCATTCAGCGGGCTCAGCGGGGTTATTCGGACGCCGGTGACCCGCTCAGCCCGCTGAATGCGTCATCTCGTAACGCGGAGCTCGGCATAGCGAGCCTGGCAGTCGTCCCAGCGCGGCAGGATCCCGGCTTGCGCGGCATCGGCGAGGACGGGCGCCGCACGGTCCTTGTATGACAGCTCCACGTCGAGGTCCGTGGGCCACGGCAGCTGCAGAGCGGGATCCAGCGGGTACACCCTGCGTTCTGCTGCAGGGTCATAGCCGGTCGAACACAGATAGGTCATGACGGTGTTCTCAGCCAGCGCGATGAATGCATGCCCGATTCCTTCTGCGAGGTACACCGCGCGGTAGGTCTCGGTGTCCAACCGCACCGCCTCCCAGCGCCCGAACGTGGGCGAGCCCACCCGGACGTCAATCGCAACGTCCAGCAGCGCACCCCGAGAGCAGTACACGTACTTGGCCTGGCCGGGCGGCACCTCGGAGAAGTGCACTCCGCGGATCACGCCGCGCCGCGACACGCTGTGATTGACCTGGGCAAGATGCAGCCGGTGTCCGGTGGCGTCGACGAACGCCAGCTCCTGGAACGGTGCCACGAATCGACCGCGGGCGTCGGGGAAGGTCCTCGGGAGAAACTCGATCACTCCGGGCACCGCCAACTCACGGAACTGCACAGTGCCCCACCTTAGCTAGCACCGTAAGGACCTGAGATTGTACCGACCTCACCGGACGCCCGGTGGGATGTTCCAGCGCGGAGCTGCCACTCCCACCACCTGATCCGGTGACACCCTGATCGACTGCTGCGGGGATTGATGGCCAGAGAGGTCACAGGCGGTTGCTGACGCGCATAACCAATCGTCAGTTCGCGCGTTGTGCACTCGACAGAGTTGTGACACGCCGTTGTCAAGGGCCAAGCCCTTGCTGTCAGTGACTGTCATGCCGACGCGTGAGGGTCGCCGGTAGGCGCGGCGGCGGAAGGGTGGTGCGGTGGCCGACCGGGCACAGCGGGCCGACTTCGGGCCCTTATCGCCGGATCTCGGGCAGGGAGGTCGGGCCGCACCCGGCTGGCCACTTGCGGCCGTCAGGGTGGGCCGGGCGATCCCGCTGCCGGAGTCGCCCGCGCTGGTCTGCGACGGCGGCATGATCGTCCAGGCCAACCTGGCCGCGGCGCGGCTCGCCGGCCGCTGGCTTCCTGACTCGCTGATCGGGCTTCCGCTGCAACGTCTGCTCATGGGTTCCGGCACCGATGCCGAACTCGTCAGATCGGAAGGGCCCCCAGTACCGGTTCGGGTGACGCGCTGGATCATGCCGGGCACGAACCTGCTGGTGCTGTTCCTGGTCGACGTCTCCGATCTACGCTCGATCGGCGAGGCACCGATGACCGAGCCCAGGCTTGCCGAGGCCCAGCGGACCGAGGCCGAGTCGGTCGTCAGCCTCAGGCCTTGGCAGCCCGACCCGGTGGCCGGTGCGACCCGGTGGTCGCGGGGGCACTACGACCTCTTTGGCGAACCCCGGGACTCCCTTGGTGAAGCCCGGGACCTCCTTGGTGAACCCCGGAACCTCTTTGGCGAACCCCAGAGCCCCCTTGGTGAACCCCGGCTGGACAGCGAGCTTGCGCAGGAGCGCGCGCGGCTGCTGGAGGCGCAGCGGATCGCCCGGATCGGCAGTTTTACTTGGGAGTGGGTCACCAACAAGCTCAGCCACAGCCCCGCTCTGGCGGAGCTGTTCGCCGGGCGCTGCGTCGATCCCGCCGACCCGTTACGGCACGTTCATCCCGAGGACCTGCCGACCTTGGTGCGGCGGGTGCAAGAGATGGTCTCTGATCCTGGTGCGGGCACCTTGGAGGCGGAGTTCCGTGGGCTGCCTGAATACGGCGAGACCTGCTACGTATGCCGGCTGCGGGCCCAGCGGTCGGACAGCGGGGAGATCCTGCGCCTGATGGGCACCGTGCAAGACGTCACACAGGAACGGGCGCTGGAGCGTGAGCTGCGCGACGAGCAGCGTCGGCTGGCGGAGGCGCAGCGGGTGGCCCGGATCGGTACCTGGGAGTGGGATCCGGACTCGGACCGGCTCGTCTGGTCGGACATGATGCAAGACCTCTACGGAGCGGCGCCGGCCCCAGGCCAGCCCACTTACCAGGCCTATCTGTCCCTCGTGCACCCCGACGACCGGGAATGGGTAGACGAGTTGTGGCGTCAGCTGCTCATCGACCACGTGCCGGTGGAATGCGAGCACCGGGTGCTGCGGCCGGACGGGAAGGTACGCACCTTCCGGTGCCACGGCGCGGTCATCGTCGATACGTCCGGCAGCCTGCGCCTGGTGGGGACCGCGCAGGACGTCACCGACCAGCGAGCCGCGGAGATCCGGATGATGCGTTCCAGCCAGCGCTTCGCTGACCTGGTCGCCATTGCCCCGGTAGGCATCGGAATCTTCGACGACGCCGATCGGCTGATCGACGCCAATGAAGCGCTGTGCAAGCTGCTGGGTTATGACCTGGAAACACTTCGGGGGATGAGTTCCGAGGCGCTCACTCACCCCGACGACCGAGCTGAGCGGCTGCGCACCATGCGTAGCCACCGCGCGGCGCCCTGTGAGAGCTACACCGTGCCGCAGCGGATGCTGCTGCGGGCCGATGGTGAGCCGGTGTACTGCGAGCTGCACATCTCGACGTCGGTGCAAGACGACGGGCAACGTTTCATGCTGGTTGTCTTCACTGACGTCACCGAGCGGCGCCGAGTGGCCGAGGCCCTGAAGTACCGGGCGACCCACGACGAGCTCACCGGCCTGCCCAATCGGGCCGCGATCAAGGACACTCTGACCGAGCTGCTTTCGTCGCCCGACCGCGACCTCGCCGTGTTGTTCTGCGATATCGACAACTTCAAGCGGGTCAACGATGCGCTGGGTCACGACGCAGGTGACGAGCTGCTGAGCGCGCTGGCACGGTCGCTGCGCGACGGGTTGCCCCAGGGTTGCACCGGCGGCCGGCTCTCCGGCGATGTTTTTGCGGTGGTCTGTTCCGACGTCACCGCGCAGGGTGGTATCAGCTCAGTTGTCGCCACGGTGTCGGCGTTGTTGCGTACCGCGATCCCGCTGCGGGGTCAGCTGGTCCGAGTGTCGGCAGCCATCGGAGTGGCGGTGCCGGACGCCGTTACCAGCAAAGCTGCTACCGACGGCGCGGAGGACTTGCTGCGCTTCGCCGATGCGGCCATGTTCGAGGCCAAGCGTGGTGGCATCGGACATTTCGCGATGGCCAACGCGGCGTTGATGGCATCGGCCGATCGGCAGGTGGAGCTGGAGTGCCAGCTTCGCGAGGCGCTGGTGCGCGACGAACTTCAGCTGTACTACCAGCCGGTGGTCAATCCCGACGGTGTGATTCTCTCGGCGGAAGCGCTGATCCGCTGGCCACATCCGGAGCACGGGATGCTCGGTCCGGACGTGTTCCTGCCGGTGGCCGAGCAAGGCGGCTTGATGCGCGAGCTGGACCGCTGGGTGTTGCGCACCGCGTTGCGTGAGGCGCGGAACTGGGTGACGCCTGATGGGCGCCCCATCGCCGTCGCGGTCAACCTCTCCGCGCAGATCCCTGGCGAACCCGGCTTCGTCGACACCGTGGCCACCGCACTAGCCGAGAGCGGGCTGCCGTGGAACCGCTTGGTGTTGGAACTGGTGGAGACGGTGCTGGTGGACTTGCCCAGCGCGGCCCGGCAAGCGATGGATGAGTTGGTCGAGCGCGGGGTGCGCTTCGCGGTCGACGATTTCGGCACCGGTTACTCGTCGCTGGCCCGGCTCAAGGAGCTGCCCGCGCAGATCGTCAAGCTGGATCGGCGGTTCGTCTCCGGGGTCGGAGTCGATCCGTCGGACCTCGCGGTGGCGCGCGCCGTGGTCGACATGGCCCGCGCGATGGGTCTCACCTGTGTCGCTGAGGGCGTGGAGACCGCGACCCAATTCCAGGCACTGCGGCGGCTCGGCGTGGACGCCTACCAAGGCTGGTTTTTCTCTCGGGCGGTCGGCGGACCCGAGTTCCGTGCGCTGCTCGGCCTCGGACCGCTGCGCTAACTCTTCCCCCTTCCCCGGCGTGTCCGCACCCCATGCACGCTGTGTCCGCACCCCATGCACGCTGTGTCTGCCTCTGGTGCCCGCTGTGACCGCGTCTGGTGCCCGGGTGCAGATCCCGGGTTATGGTGCCCGGACACCCTCGGGTGCTCCGACCGGTTACCGGGAAGACGGCCCCAATGATCGAATTCCGCGGCGTTACCAAGCGGTTCGATGACGGTACCGTGGCCGTCGACGCGCTGGATCTCCTCGCCGCCGAGGGGCAGATCACCGTGCTGGTCGGGCCATCGGGTTGCGGCAAGACCACGTCCCTGCGGATGGTCAACCGGATGGTCGAGCCCACCTCGGGCACGCTGCTGATCAATGGGCGCGACATCCGCTCCCGCTCGTCTGCGGAGCTGCGCCGAGGAATCGGCTACGTCATCCAACAGGCCGGGCTGTTCCCGCACCGCACCGTGGTCGACAACATCGCCACGGTGCCGCGGCTCACCGGCACCACTCGACGGGACGCCCGGGCTCGGGCCGCGGAGTTGCTCGAGGTCGTCGGGTTGCCCGCCGAGGTGGGTCGGCGTTACCCCGCGCAGCTGTCCGGCGGGCAGCAGCAGCGGGTTGGGGTCGCCCGCGCACTCGCGGCCGATCCACCGGTGCTGCTGATGGACGAGCCGTTCTCGGCCGTTGATCCGGTGGTTCGGGAGGGCCTGCAGGAGGAGTTGCTGCGGTTGCAGGGTGAGTTGGGCAAGACCATCCTGTTCGTCACCCACGACATCGACGAGGCGGTCAAGCTCGGTGACGCCGTCGCGGTGTTGCGGGCTGGGGGAGTGCTGGCCCAGTTCGACGCACCGCAGCAGGTGCTCGCTGAGCCCGCCGACGACTTCGTCGCCGGATTCGTCGGACGCGACCGTGGCTACCGCGCGATGTCGTTCGTCTGCTCACATGACCTTCCGGTCCACGAACTGGACACGGTACGGATCGATGAGGCCGGGCAGGGGCGAGGATGGCGGCTGGCCGTGGACGCCCACGGCAGGCCGCGCGGCTGGTTGGCTCCGGAGGGTGCCGACGGCATGCTGCGGGCTGGCGGGTCGCTGCACCGGCTGGGTGGTCCGATGCGAACCGCGCTGGACGCGGCGCTGTCCTCACCGTCGGGGTTCGGCGTAGTGGTTGATGGCAACGGTGCCGTGGCGGGCGGTGTCCGCGCTGAGGACGTCCTCGCGGTATGGCGCCGGCAGCAGGGCGTCGATGTTCAGTGACATCGGCCACTATCTGAGCAGCCCGAGCAATCGGGCCAAGGTACTCGAATTACTCGGCGAGCACGTCGTCCTCGCGGTCCTACCGCTGCTCATCGGGCTGGTGGTGGCGGTGCCGTTGGGCTGGGCAGCACAGCGCATGCGCTGGCTGCGGCCGGCGGTACTCGGGACGGCCAGCGTGCTGTACACGGTGCCGTCACTTGCGCTGTTTGTGCTCATGCCCAGCATCCTGGGTACCCGGATCCTGGACGGCACGAACGTGGTGGTGGCACTTGCGTTGTACACGTCTGCGCTGCTGGTTCGGCCGGTGGTCGACGCGCTGGATGCGGTGCCTGGGCACGTGGTGGCCGCAGCCACCGCGATGGGATACCAACCCCTCCGGCGATTCATCGCCATCGAGCTGCCAATGGCTGTTCCGGTGCTGGCCGCCGGTGTTCGGGTGGCGTCGGTGAGCAACATCAGCCTGGTCAGTGTGGGGGCGCTGATCGGTATCGGAGGGCTGGGCCAGCTGTTCACTGAGGGGTTCCAGACCCAGTACCTGGCACCGATCATGATCGGCATCGCGCTGACTGTCGTGCTGGCGGTGACGATGGACCTGCTGCTGGTAGGGCTGCGTCGGGTGTGTTCGCCCTGGGTGCGGGCGGGAGTCGGCGCGTGATCTTCTCCCAGGTGCTGGCTTGGTTCGCCGATGCCGCGCACTGGCACGGTCCTGGTGGCGTCCCGGTGCGGATTGCCGAGCACCTGTACTACACCGTCGTCACGGTGCTCATCGCGTCATCGATCGCGGTTCCCCTCGGGTTGTTGGTGGGACATACGGCCCGCGGCGAGGTGTTGCTGGTGGGGCTGGCCAACGCGATGCGGGCACTGCCGACGTTGGGCTTGCTGACCTTTTTGTTCTTACTGTTTCGCTCGCAGGGCGTCTCCACGGTGATTGCGCTGGTCGTGCTCGCCGTGCCACCGGTACTGGCCGGGGCCTACGCCGGGGTGCAGAGCGTCGAGGCCGGGATCGCCGACGCTGCGCGGGGGATGGGCATGACGTCGGCCCAACGCCTGTTTCAGGTTGAACTACCGGGGGCGCTTCCGTTGCTACTCGGTGGAGTGCGCAGCGCAGTGCTGCAGGTGGTTGCGACCACCACCGTGGCGGCCTACCTGGGGTTGGGTGGCCTGGGCCGGCTGCTACTGGACGGGCTGCGTTCGGGGGATTACCCGCAGATGGTGGCCGGGGCACTGCTCACTGCCGGGCTTGCGGTAGTGCTAGACCTGATGCTGGCCGGGATGCAGCGCCTCGCAGTACCCACCGGAGTGCGGCTGTCCGCGGCGAGCGCAGCTTCGCGGGGCGCGGGCTGAGGATTCGGTGGTCCGGGATTCGGAGGATGAGGATCGATGACACGCATCGCAACGCTGATCATGGCCGTCCTGATGACGGTCGCTGTCACAGCCTGCGGATCCGGCAACCCGCTCGCCGGAGGCGGCAGCGGCGGCGCCATCGTGGTCGGCTCGGCTGACTTCGTCGAGAGCGAGCTGCTCATGGAGATCTACGCCGCGGCGCTGCAAAAGGCAGGTATCGAGGCGCAGACTCGGCCCCGGCTGGGTAGCCGTGAGATCACCAACGTCGCGGTGCAGGACGGGTCGATCACCGTAATGCCTGAGTTCTCCGGCAACCTACTGCAGTCGGTAGACCCGAACGCGACCGCAACGGCGGCAGACGACGTGTACGCCGCGGTGCAGCGGTCCCTACCGCAGGGCTTGGACGTGCTTGAGCAGTCTGAGGCTGAGGTTTCCGACGTCCTGGTAGTCACCCAACAGACCGCTGCAGCCCTGGGCCTGACCAGTATGGATCAGCTCGAGCCGCACTGCGGGCAACTCACCCTGGGCGCCGCAGGTGAGTGGCCGGGTCGATGGAAAGACAAGATCGCCCAGCTCTACGGATGTACTTTCCGCGAGATTCTCCGCACCGATGTGGCCGGTCCGGTGACGCTGGAGGCGCTACGCAGCGGCGACGCCCAGGTCGTGAACCTGAATACCACCTCACCCGACATCGCTGTTAATCGATGGGTCGAGTTGGCGGACCCGAAGAACATGTACCCGGCTCAGCGCGTCCTTCCGCTGGTGCGCGCCGGGGCGCTGAACCAGGCAGGTGTCGACGCGCTCAACGCGGTCTCAGCTGCGCTGACCACAGAGAAGCTCACCGAGCTCAACCGGCGGGTGATCCAGGAGCGGGCCGTCCCCGCCGACCTCGCCAAGGACTTCCTCTCGTGAGTGCGTAACAGTCTTGTATAACCTCCAGGCGGGATAGCAGCCAATGCCACTCACGACTCAGGTGGTTTGGCACCAGCAGCGGTGCGAGGCTGGCGGGCATGGAATACACGCAGCTCGGCCGTAGCGGCCTGTCGGTGTCCCGGCTATGCCTGGGAACGATGAACTTCGGCCCGGAGACCTCTGAGGCCGACAGTCACGCGATCATGGATCGGGCCCACGAGCACGGCATCAACTTCTTCGACACCGCGAACGTCTACGGCTGGCAGAAGGGCAAAGGTGTCACCGAGCAGATCATCGGCCGATGGTTCGCCGCTGGTGGTGGGCGCCGCGCGCGCACCGTGTTGGCGACCAAGCTGTACGGCTCGATGGGGGATTGGCCCAACGAAACGTTGCTTTCCGCGCTGAACATTCGGCAGGCTTGTGACGCGTCGCTGCGCCGGCTGCATACCGACTACATCGACCTCTACCAGATGCACCACGTGGATCGGGCCACCCCGTGGGAGGAGATCTGGGAGGCCATGTCGGTGCTCCGGCAGCAGGGTAAGATCATCTATGTCGGCTCATCGAATTTCGCCGGCTGGCACCTCGCGGCCGCCCAAGAGGCGGCTCGTCGGCAGCGTTTCTCTGGTCTGGTCAGCGAGCAGTCGATCTATAACCTGCTCAATCGCTGGGTGGAGCTGGAGGTGCTGCCCGCCGCGCGGCACTACGGCATCGGGCTGATCCCGTGGTCACCACTGCAGACCGGTCTGTTGGCCGGTGTATTGCGCAAGCAACGTGAGGGCAGTGGTTCGCGGAGCACTTCCAGCTCCTCGGCCGGCATGCTCGGGGCAAACCGGGAGCGCATCGAGGCTTACGAGAAGTTGTGTGCCGATCTTGGCGAGGAACCCGCCAACGTTGGCCTAGCCTGGCTGCTGCATCAGCACGGGATCACTGCGCCGATTGTCGGTCCGCGAACAGTCGGGCAATTGGACAGTTCGCTTCGGGCCGTCACCATCACGTTGGATGCCGAGGTGCTGACTCGGCTCGATGAGCAGTTCCCCTCGCCCGGCCTCAAGGGTGCCAAGCCCGCCCCCGAGGCCTATGCCTGGTAACACCCGTACCCCCGGCGTGTCGTGCTCCCATGCACGGTGTGTCCGGCGTTGATGCGCACCGCCTGTTCCTGACGCACGTCGTCGTCGTAGGGACAGGCCGCAGTAGTGCGGAGGGCTGATGAGTAGTGGCACCGTTCAGTCTTCGAGGTTGTCCGGCTCGTCGGCATCGTCGCGGGCCAGGAACGTGGCCAACCGTTCGACGGCGTGCTCGAACTCCGGGTGCTCATCGACGAATGCACGCATTCGCGCGGCCAGCCACTCGACGTTGAGCTGCTCGTTGCCGCGTCGGTCTTCGAGCTCCTCGATACCGCGGTCGGTGAAATACACCTCAACTCCTGTTCTTCTCCGAGGCGCCCGGGCATATACCGGCGGCGCAACGTACACCAGCGCCGGACACGCCGTACACCAGCGCCGGACACGCGGGGCTGGGGGAGGGTCAGCGTTCGAGGGCTGCGGTGATGAGTTCACGCTGCTCGACCTCATGCACCTTGGCCGATCCGGCCGAGGGGGCCGCCATGGCGCGCCGAGAGATCCGCCGCAGGTAGCCCAACCGCTCGGGAATGAGGTCGGGCAGGCTCAGCCCGTAGAACGGCCACGCGCCCTGGTTAGCGGGTTCCTCCTGCACCCAACGCACGTCGGTGGCGTTCGGGTAGTGGTCCAGCGCCGCCGCCAGCCGCCGCTTGGGCACGGGGTAGAGCTGCTCGACGCGGACGATCGCAACGTTGGAGATGCCACGTTGCTGGCGTGCGGCGTTCAGCTCATAGCTGATCTTGCCGCTGCACAGCAGCACCCGGCACACTGCCGACGGATCGGTGACCAGAGGGTCGTCGAGCACCGAGGCGAACCGCCCTGAGGTGAAGTCCTCCACCGGGCTCACCGCCGCCTTGAGCCGCAGCATCGACTTCGGCGTGAAGACCACCAACGGGCGGTGCACTCCGTCCAGTGCGTGCCGGCGCAGCAGGTGGAAGTAGTTCGCCGGAGTGGATGGCTGCGCCACGGTCATCGAGCCCTCGGCGCAGAGCTGCAGGAATCGCTCGATGCGGCCAGACGTGTGGTCCGGACCCTGCCCCTCGTGGCCGTGCGGCAGCAGCAGCACGACGTCGGAATGCTGTCCCCACTTGGCTTCCCCGGAGGAGATGAACTCGTCGATCACCGGCTGGGCACCGTTGACGAAGTCACCGAACTGCGCCTCCCAGATCACCAGGGCATCCGGATTTGCCACCGAGTAGCCGTATTCGAAACCGACTGCAGCGAATTCCGACAGCGCGGAGTCATAGGCCAGGAACTTCGCCTGATCGTCGGCCAGGTTCATCAGTGGCGTGTACTCGGCCCCGGTCTTGCGGTCGATCAGCACCGAGTGCCGTTGCACGAAGGTGCCTCGCCGGGTGTCCTGACCGGACAACCGCACCATCCGGCCGTCCATGCAGAGCGAGCCGAGCGCCAGCAGCTCGGCGAAGGCCCAGTCGATGCCACCGTCGCGGGCCATCTTCGCCCGCTTCTCCAGCACCGGCTTGACCCTCGGATGCGGAGTGAAGCCTTCAGGCAAGTTGACATGCGCGTCGGCGATCCGCTCGATGACGCTGCGATCTACCCCGGTGGACAGCCCGGTGGGCACCATCTGCTCGGTCTCCACCGACTCGCTCGGTGCCACAGTGCTCTTCTCCAGCTCCCGCACCTCGTTGAACACGTGCTCGAGCTGCTGGGCATAGTCCTTCAGCACGCGCTCGGCCTCGTCTACGGATATGTCACCGCGCCCGATGAGCGCCTCGGTGTAGCCCTTGCGAACAGATCTCTTGGTATCGATGATGTCGTACATTTTCGGCTGGGTCATCGATGGGTCGTCGCCCTCGTTGTGACCGCGGCGGCGGTAGCAGATCATGTCGATGACGACGTCCTTCTGGAAGGCTTGGCGGTAATCCACCGCGAGTTTGGCCACCCACACACAGGACTCCGGGTCATCGCCGTTGACGTGGAACACCGGGGCGCCGATCATCTTCGCGACGTCGGTGGAGTACTCGCTGGACCGTGCGTACTGCGGCGCCGTGGTGAATCCCACCTGGTTGTTCACGATCACGTGCACGGTGCCGCCGGTGCGGTAGCCGCGCAGTTGCGAGAGGTTGAGAGTTTCAGCTACCACGCCTTGCCCGGCGAAGGCGGCGTCGCCGTGCAGCGCGACCGGCAGCACCGTAAAGCCGTCCGCACCCTTGTTCACGATGTCCTGCTTGGCTCGCGTGATGCCCTCCAGCACCGGATCCACGGCCTCCAGGTGCGACGGGTTGGACGTCAGTGACACCTTCGTCTCGCCGTCGCCGAACATCCGGTAGTACTTACCCTCTGCGCCCAGGTGGTACTTGACGTCACCGGAACCGTGCGCCTGGCCGGGGTCGAGGTTGCCCTCGAACTCGCGGAAGATCTGCGAGTACGGCTTACCCACGACGTTGGCCAGCACGTTGAGCCGGCCGCGGTGCGGCATGCCGAGCACCACCTCGTCCAGCTCGTGCTCGGCGGCCTTGTCCAGCACGGCGTCCAGCAGCGGGATGACGGTCTCGGCACCCTCCAACGAGAACCGCTTCTGGCCGACGTACTTGGTCTGCAGGAAGGTCTCGAAGGACTCGGCAGCGTTGAGTTTGGACAGGATGTACTTCTGCTCGGCAGCGCTGGGTTGGTCGTGCACCCGCTCTATGCGCTCCTGCAACCATTGCCGCTCGTCGGGCGCCAGGATGTGCATGTACTCCACGCCGATGTTGCGGCAGTAGGCGTTTCGCAGCACACCCAGGACGTCGCGCAGCTTCATGCTCGACTGCCCGGCGAACCCCCCCACGGCAAACTCGCGGTCCAGGTCCCACAGGGTCAGGCCGTGGCTGAGCACGTCGAGATCGGGGTGTTTGCGCTGCCGGTAGTTCAGCGGGTCGGTGTCGGCCATCAGATGGCCGCGAGTGCGGTAGGCGTCGATGAGCTCGAGCACTCGGCCGGTCTTGTGAACCTCACCTTCGGGGATGTCTTGCACCCAGCGCACCGGTTCGTAGGGGATGCGCAAGGAGGCGAAGACGTCGTCGTAGAAACCGTCCTGGCCCAGCAGCAGGCCGTGTACCCGGCGCAGGAATTCGCCGGACTCGGCGCCCTGGATGATGCGGTGGTCGTAGGTGGAGGTGAGCGTGATGATCTTGCTGACGGCCATGTCGGCGAGTGCCTGCTCACTGGCACCCTGGAAGGCCGCCGGGTACTCCATCGCACCCATGCCGATAATCGTGCCCTGCCCGGACATCAGCCGGGGCACCGAGTGGTTGGTGCCGATGGTGCCCGGATTGGTCAGCGAGATCGTGGTGTCCGCGAGGTCCTCGGCGGTGAGTTTGCCTTCGCGAGCCTTGCGGATGATGTCCTCGTAGGCCTGCCAGAACTGGGCGAAGGCCATCCCCTCGCAGCCCTTGATCGACGCGACGACGAGGTTGCGGCCCCGGCCGGTATGCAGGTCGATCGCCAGACCGAGATTGACGTGCTCCGGCGCCACGACAGCGGGTTTACCCTGCTCATCAGTGATGTAGTGCTGGTTCATCTGCGGGAAATCGGCCAGTGTGCGCACCACCGCATACCCGATGAGATGAGTGAAGCTGATCTTTCCGCCACGGGTTCGCTTGAGGTGGTTGTTGATCACGATGCGGTTGTCGGCGAGCAGCTTGGCCGGGACCGCGCGCACGCTGGTCGCCGTCGGCAGGGCCAGCGAGGTCTCCATGTTCGCCACCACGCGGGCGGCCGCGCCGCGCAGCGGGGTGGTGGTGTCGTGCTCCGGGTTGTCCTGTTGCTCGGCGCGCGGGACAGGCTGCTCCCTGGCGGTAGCCCGGTTCGTCCGTGCGAGCTTCGACGATGGCGTCGGCGGCTGCTTCGCGGGCGCCTCGCCGTTTCCGCCAGGGGGCGCGGGTCGGTAGTCGCCGAAAAAGTCATGCCACGCTGGATCCACGGTCGAGGGGTTGGCGAGGAACTGTTCGTACATCTCCTCGACCAGCCACTCGTTGGGGCCGAACTGCGCGGAGCGGTTGTGGGGTGTGGAGCTGCTGCGGGACACTGCGGGAACTCGCCTCTATCCGTTCTATTCGGGTCGCTCAGCCGTCCCCCAGGCTAGCCCCCGCCGGGCGGAGCCAGGCATCGCCCGCGCCGTCGGCGGCCTACCAGCCAAGTGGAACCTTGCGGCGCGCTCAGGGTTCCCGTGCAGAGCCAGGTGCAACCCTTTGCCTGTCGGATTCGGGGCCGATCAGGCTGCAACGGTCCCGTCCGGCGAGCCCGCAGCCCACAGCCGCGCGTAATGCCCACCCGCCGCGAGTAGCTCGGGATGGCGACCCTGCTCCACGATCCGCCCACCGTCGAGCACGATGATCCGGTCGGCCTTGGCCGCGGTAGCCAGCCGGTGAGCGATGACGACGGTGGTGCGGCGCTTGGCGAGCCGGTCCGCGGCAGCCAGCACTACGGATTCGGTGGCCGGATCCAGCGCGGCGGTGGCCTCGTCGAGCAGCAGCAGGTCGGGATCGACGAGCTCGGCGCGGGCCAGTGCGAGTAGCTGCCGCTGTCCAGCGGACAGACCCTGTCCCCGCTCACCGACCGGTTGGCGAAATCCGTGCGGTAGCGCGGTGACGGCCTCCAACGCGCCGACCCGCCGCGCCGCGGCTTCCACCTCGGCAGGAGTTGCCCGCGGTGCGCCATAGCCGATGTTGTCCGCGACGTCGCCGCGGAACAGGTGTGCTTCCTGCGGCACCATACCCAGCCGATGGTGAAACGCCGCTGAGTCGTAGCGCCGCACGTCCACACCGTCGACCAGTACCGTCCCGCCGACCGGGTCATAAAGCCGGGCGATCAGCTTGATCAGGGTGGATTTGCCTGCCCCGGTAGCACCGACCAGCGCGACGGTTTCACCAGGTGCAATCCGCAGCGACACCCGGTCAAGCGCAGGTTGCCGCGCGCCGGGATAGCAGAAGGTGACCTCCCGCAGTTCTACCTCGCCGCGCAACCGGGCGGGCACTGGGACAGCGTCGGCACCCGGGGACGGCACCGAGGTCGGTGTGTTCAGCAGGTCCCGGATGCGCCGCAGCCCGACCGTGGCCTGCTGGTAGTTGTCGAAGACCTGGGACAGCTGTTGCACGGGCGCGAAGAAAAGCCCCAGGTAGAGCAGGAATGCGGTGAGCACCCCAGGGGTGACGGTGCCAGCAGCGACCCGGGACGCCGCGACGCCCAGCACGGCGGCATGTGCCAGGTCGGAGAGCATCGCGACGAACGGGAAGTAGGTGGCGATATAGCGCTGAGCGCGCAGCCGAGTACGCCGGTAGGCGTCACTGCGAGCGGCGAAATCCCCGGCCGAACGTCGCTCCCGGGTGAACGCCTGCGCCACCCGGATACCGGAGACGTTTTCCTGCAGATCGGCGTTGACCTCGCTGATCTGCTCGCGGGCCTGCGCATAGGCCGCTGACGACCGGTGCCGGAAGACCACGGTGGCCGCGATCAGCACTGGCAGGCTGAGCATCGCTACCGCAGCAAGACCGGCGTCGGTGAGCAGGAGCGCGGTGGCCACTCCGATCACGGTCAGCACGCTGATCAGCGCCGTGGACAGTCCGGTCTGCAGGAATGTGGACAGCGCGTCCACGTCGGTGGTCATCCGGGTCATGATTCGACCGGCCATCTCGCGTTCGAAATAGTCCAGCCCGAGCCGCTGCAGGTGCGCGAAGCTGCGCACCCGCAGCAGGTAGAGCAGCGTCTCACCGGCGCGCGCGGCGACCACTGTCTGGGCGGCCACGACAAGCCAGTCGACGATGATCACCCCGAGCCCGACGAGGACCACGACGACCAGCAGGTCTGGCGCCTGGCGGGTGATGGCGTCGACGGCGAGCCCGCCCAGTGCCGGGAAAGCTACGGTGGCCAGGGCGTCCAGCCCGACCAGCAGCGCGGTGACCGTCAGCCATCCCCGCACCGGCCGTAGCAACCGTCCAAGCCGGAAGCTCGGGTCAGGTGTTGTCGGATCGATCCCTTGGATGCGGACCTGGGCGGTCGCCGGCGGTAGCGCGGCCACCGCCGCGAGCAGCTCCGGGGTCGGCCCGACGCTGCCCACCATGCTGTTCATCCCGCCCCGCACGTCGCCCCCCGCAGTTCGGACGGGCTGGGCGGCCGGGTGCGAAGTGGTGCTGGAATCGTCCGGCGCATCGGCCGGGACTTCCGAGGGCCAGAGCTGCGCGGTGATGCCGTCCGATCCTGGTTGCAGCCCATCCGCTGTCACGGCGGCGACATTGTCGATCACCTCGCCAGGGCCGGCGAGCAGCGCGCGGAACAGGGCACACCGCGCGGTCAGTTCAGCCTGGGTTCCTACATCGACCACCCGACCGCCGTCGAGCACCGCGATCCGGTCGGCCAGGGCAAGTGAAGAGCGGCGGTGCGCGATGAGCAAGGTGGTGCGTTGCGCGGTCACTGCACGCAGCGTGGCGTGGATGGCCGCTTCGGTGGTCGCATCGACCGCGGAGGTCGCGTCGTCAAGCACCAGTATCCGCGGGTTCGACAGCAGCGCCCTGGCCAGCGCGATCCGCTGGCGCTGCCCACCGGACAGGGTCAGTCCCCGCTCGCCGACCCGGGTGCCGTAGCCCTGCGGCAGCGCGGAGATGAACTCGTGTGCCGCCGCTGCGCGGGCTGCTCGGTGCACTTCCTCGTCGGTGGCGTCCGGGCGACCGTAGGCGATGTTGGCCCGTACCGTGTCGGAGAACAGGAACGCCTCTTCGAAGACCATGCCCAATGCCCGGCGCAGCGACGCCAAGCGCAGCCGCCGGACGTCGACGGTGTCGCCGGGCGGGCCGATCCGAATCGCACCCTGCTGGATGTCGTAGAAACGGGGCAGTAACAGCGAGACCGTGGACTTGCCCGAGCCGGATGTGCCGACCAGCGCCAGCGTTTCGCCCGGCTCGACGAGCAGGGACACCCCGTCGAGCACCGGCTCGCTGCGCGTGTAACCGAAGCACACTCGGTCCAGTTGCACCGCCAGCGGCCCGTCCGGGACATCGATGGCGTCCGGGGCATCCCGTACCTCGGGCTGGGAGTCGATCAGTTCGTGGACTCGTTCCACACTTGCCCGGGCCAGCTGCGCGCTGACCACCAGGTTGGCGATCATTCGGGCAGGACTGACGAGCATCGCCAGATACGCAGCGAACGCCACGAAGGTTCCCAGGCTGATCGTGCCGTCCAGGGCAAGCATGCCACCCAGGGCGAACACTGCCACCTGGCCCAGCGAGGGCAACGCGGTCAGGGTGGGGGCGAACATGGCAGTCAGGCGCGCCGAACGCATCCGTTCGGCGAACAGTCGCCGGGCCCGGTCCTCGAGCTGGGACACCGCGCGGGTCTCCTGGCCGAAACCCTTCACCACTCGCACCCCGGTGACGGTCTCCTCGACATGCTCAGCGATCTCGGCGGCGCGGTGCTGGGCTGACCAGGTCGCCGGGAAAAGAGTGCGCCGGGTCCGAGCGGTGATCAACCCCGCAGCTGGTACCACCACCAGCGCGACCACCGTGAGCAACGGAGACAGCCAGAGCATCGCGATCAGCGCGACGACGAAGAGCACCAGCATGCCTGCGACCAGCGGCACCAGCGACAGCAGGCCCTGCACCACCTGCAGATCGGAGATCGCGCGGGAGACGACCTGCCCGGTGCGTAGGCCGTCTTGCTTTGCACCGTCGAGCTTCTGCACCGCGCGGAACACGGCACGGCGCAGGTCATGCTGCACGTCCAGGGATAGCCGTCCGCCGAGGTAGCGGCGCACGAAGGCGGTCCCGAACCGCAGTAGCGCTATCGCGGCCAGGGCGGCGACCAACCAACCCAGCCGCTGGGTGGTGCCCGCCACCGCGTCGTCCACCGCGAGCCGGGTCAGCAGCGGGATGGTGGCCTCCATGCCGACCCCGACCCCGGAAGCGACCAGTGCAGCCACGCTGAGATAAGGGTGACGCCAGCATGCAGCCGCGAGCCTGCGGATCCAGCCGCGTCGGTTCGCCGTGGTCTGCTCGGGCACGACCGTCAGATTAGGCGCCACTCCGACAACCCGCGCCGGGATCAGTAGCCGGGTCAGTAATCGCCGCTTGCGAAAGGACGATCAAGCGCTGGGGTATCCGCCTCGCCGCAAGTGGGGCATCGCGGCTGCGACCTCGGTCACATCGGGCCGGTGCACCGATGCCTTGCCGGTCTCGTGGGGGGAGAAGTGTTTCAGGGTGACCTGGTCGGCGGCAGGAGCGTTGAGCTGGCGCGGGACCACCAGCACCTGGCGGGGTCGGCGGAATGAATGGGACTTCGCAGCGGGACGTTCGATCGACTCGGTTCCGTCACCGATGAGATGCCGGTGCGCGGTCTCCCACACCTTGCAGGGCCAGCGACGACGGCGCAGCCACCCGGAGCACACCGGGCAGCGACCAGTGGGGTCCGGCTGGTGTTGGACGAGCAGCTCCCGCCATCCGTCGGTAATGGTCCGGATGTGGTTGCGCGCTACCGGTACAGACAGCGCCGCACCCGCCCGAGCGGCCATCTCCTCGACCGCAGCCAATCGTTCCAACACCGCACGCCGCACCCTGCGATCCACCAACCCACCTCCTCGTCGCCCCCCGACCAGCCCGAGAGCGCACCTGACACGCATAACGACTCGGCCCAAACGCCGTCACGCCTCAGGACATTGTTCTACCGGACATCCCTGCTGCACTTAAACTCCCCCTGAAGTTCGTAGCCCGCACGCTCCCACACACCTTCCGACTACCCCCCGGGGCGCCGAGATCCAAGCCGAGGAGGACGCCATGCGCGTCGAGGTGGACCCGAACATCTGCGAGGGTCACGGGCAGTGCAACGCAGTCGCACCCGAGGTCTATGACCTCGACGACGGCGGGTACTGCCTGATCCACAACTTGGAGGTCGCACCCGAGCTGGAATCTCAGGCTCAGGAGGGTGCGCTGGCCTGCCCGGTGCAGGCCATCACCTTCACGCGCTGACAGCCTTGCCTCGCCCGTACGTTCTTGTCTCGGTGGCGACGTCCATCGACGGCTACCTCGACAACATGAACGAGACGCGGTTGCTGCTGTCCAACGCCGAAGACTTCGATCGGGTCGACGAGGTGCGCGCCGGCGTCGATGCCATCCTGGTCGGGGCGAACACGATACGTCGGGACAACCCGCGGTTGCTCGTCCGCTCCGCGGAGCATCAGCAGGAGCGAATCCGACGTGGTGTGACTGCGCATCCCATGAAGGTCACCCTGACTGGCCGTGGGAATCTGGATGCCACTGCGCGGTTCTTCTCCTGCGGTGACAGTGACAAGCTCGTCTACACACGTGATTCGGTAGTCCGAGCCCTTCGTGAGGCGCTAGGGGATGCCGCGACGGTGGTGGCAGCCGGAGAGCCAATGGCGCTGGGTGTCATGCTGGACGATCTGGGCGAGCGCAAGATCGAGCGCCTGATGGTGGAGGGCGGGGGCACCGTTGTCACCCAGTTCCTGCTTACGGGACTTGTGGACGAGATTCACCTCGTGATCGCACCGTTCTTCGTCGGTGAGGCCAGTGCCCCCCGTTTCGTCCATCCCGGTCGGTTCCCGCAGAACGCCGAGCATCCGATGACACTCGCTGAGACCCGGCAGATGGGCGACGCCGTCCTGCTCCGCTACCTCGCCGGTACCGGCCGATGACAAATCCGAGAATTGATCACGACCGTGGGCATCTGCACCATGCGATCGAACTCGCGCAGTGGTGCCCCCGGTCGCGAACTGCGTTCTCCGTGGGCGCAGTGATCGTCGACGCCGAGGACGCCGTGCTCGCCACGGGTTACTCCCGGGAGACCGATCCCCACGACCATGCCGAGGAGGCCGCACTGGCCAAGCTCGCCTCCGACGATACCCGGCTCGGTGACGCCACCCTCTACAGTTCGCTCGAACCGTGCAGCGCTCGCGCCTCACGACCGCGCAGCTGCACCGAGCTCATCCTCGCCACCCCGATCCAGCGGATCGTGTTCGCCTGGCGCGAGCCCGACCTTTTCGTCGACTGTCAGGGCGCCGAACTTCTCCGCGCCGCCGGTCGGGAGGTCGTGGAGCTATCCGAGCTCGCCTATCTGGTGCGCCGTACCAACCAGCACTTGCTCAAGCCCTGAGCCTCTCTGGCCACGCGGGGAGCAATGGGTACGTACGCGAGCAGCTTCGAGCAGGCCAGTGCGCAGCTGGCGAGTGTGGTGGCGCAACAGACCGACCTGCAGCGCGCGGTGGCCGCCGGTGAGCTGTGGATGGAGGCCGGTGTTGCCGAGCGCGCGCCGGCGTTCACCAGCTTCTTTGGACAACACGGTCAACGGCCGGACCGGAGCCCATTTCCCGGTAGAGCGTGACCGCACGGATTGCACATAATTGATGGATGGGGGATCGGTGTTGCTGGCGGTGAGTGTGGCGCCGTCGTTCAGCCTGAATCCGACGCCGCTGGACTCCTGTGCGGAGGCGTTCCGGATTGCGCAGATGATCGAGCCTGGGGTGCCCAAAGCGTGAGCGGCCGTCCCGGCACCGTGGCGCCGTCGTCTACATGCCTGCTGAGGTTGTAGATGTCGATGTAGTCACCGCGTACCTTTCGAGTATCGCGGTCGACATAGGACTGACGTTCCGGTGTTCGATGAGTGCATCCGGGACCGATTTTGTCGGTGCCTCGATCTAGCATTGGGGTATGTCAACGGTGCCAGGCTGGCAAGCGAGTGACCAGGAGCTGCTCACAGAGCTCCGGGCACTCGAATCCCGCTTGCATTCCACCTGGACGGAGATGCTGTCGGTGGTCGCCGAAGTCGATTCCCGAGGATAGCCGCAACGGTGGGATACGCCACGACGGTGGAGCTGGTACGCGCAGTGGCGCGGGTCCCGCGGGGTGAGGCACGGGCCCGGGTGTCGGTCGCTGCCGACGTGCTACCGGGCCGCGGGTTGGGTGGCGTGCCGGTGGAGCGATCCTCGTCTACCTGGATCCGGACGGGCGCCCACCCACCGACACCCCCGAGGCTCGCCGGCGGCTGAGCTTCCATGATCGTGACAGTGCTGTGAGCTGCGGGGATGGCTCGATCGGGAAGCAGCCGAGATCGTCCGGTCGGCGCTGAGCCCGCTGGCCGCGCCCTGCCCAACCACCGACACAGAGGTCGACTTGCGAGACGCGGTGCAGCGCGACGCCGACGCCCTGGTCGAACTTGCTCAGCGCGCGCTGGATAGCGGTGGGCTGCCCACCGAGGGCGGTGAACGCCCGCAGGTGGTGACAGTCCCGCTGGCCGTGCTGCAGGGTCGGATCGGTTCAGCGTCGCTGGCCCTCGGCAGCCCAATCAACGCTGACATCGTCGCCGCATCGCCTGTGATGCGCGGGTTATTCCGGTGGTGCTTGGCAGCCGAGGTGAACCGCTTGACGTCGGACGCGCCAGTTACACGGTGCCGGCGGCGATTCGCCGAGCCGTGGTCCTGCGGGATGGTGGCTGTGCTTTCCCAGGGTGTTCTGTACCAGCTCGCTGGTGCGATATTCACCATGTCATTCATTGGGCTGACCACGGCCCGACTAGCGTCGTGAATTGCGTTGCGCTCTGCGGTCGTCATCATCGACTCATCCATCATTCCGACTGGTGGATCGAGATGATCGGCGGTATCCCGGAATTTCATCCACCACCTTGGATTGGCGGGCCTCCACGCCGAAATCTACTCCACGCTGTCCCAGGTCTGATCCGAGTTCGGGAGTAATTGAGAACGTCCCGCCACGGCACATGAACGGTGCATCGGATGCCGGGTGCCGTCGCGCGCTGCGGTGGTGGCGATCCGGGCCTGCAGGGGCGGCCTCATCCGAGTGATCTTGACGGTATTTGATGTTACATCTTAGCGGTAATATGCACTGTGTGGCTGCTCCGGACACTGACTTGACCATCGATCAGCTCGCGGCGCGCGCCGGCATGACGGTGCGCAACGTCCGCTCGCATGCCAGCCGTGGGCTGATGCCGTCACCGCAGCTGCGGGGTCGAACCGCCTACTACGGCACCGAGCACCTTGCTCGACTACAGCTGATCGCCGGGCTGCAGCAGCAGGGCTTCTCGCTGGCGGCAATCGAGGCGGTGGTGCGGCAGACCCCGGCGAGATCGGCCGAGCAGGCACTCGCCTTCTATCGGGGTGTCCTCGCTCCCTGGCAGCCCGAAGATCCGCTGGAGATGTCCTACGCCGAGCTCACCGAATGGCTGGGCGTCGAGCCGCAGCCTGCGACGCTGGAGCAGCTGCACGCCGAGGGAACCCTGGAGCCCCTGGGGCACGACCGGGTGCGGGTCATTAACCCCGGATTGTTGCGGGCCGGGGCCCAAGCGGTGCGCCTGGGAATGCCGGTTGATGCGGTGATGGCGTTGCGCCCTGAGTTGTTGAAGCACGTCCGGGCGATTTCCGAACTCTTCGTCGGGCTGTTCCGGGACACCGTGTGGCGGGACTACGTTGCGCGCGGGATGCCGCAAGGGGAGTGGTCGGAGGTCCACGGGGTCGTCGAAGCGCTGCAACCCGTCGCCGCGCAGGCGCTTCTGGCGGCCTTCCGGTCCACGATGCCCGAGGCGATCGAGGCGTTCGTCCGGGAGGAGTGCGACAGGTTGGCCGAGGGGGCCGACCGGAGCGCTAACTCCTGACGGCGTTCAATGTGACATAAATACGTGACAACGTAGCGGCAGATGGTGTTCCATAACACCATGACATCGATCCAGGGGCTGGTTACCACCGCCACCTCCGGGTTGGCTGCGGTTCCGGAAGTGCGTCCCGCCGGCGGTGCCGCGCTCAACCAGATCATCATCGCCAGCACGGTGGCGACTGTGCTCACCGCGGGTTTGCTATTACTCGGTTACGGCCACCGCACCGGGCGGATCCCGATACTGCGCTGGTTGGCCATCGAGACCCAACGCTGGCCGTTTGGCGCGGGGCAACCGGGTTGGGTCGAGCTGCCTTCAACGCTGGGATTCTTCTCACTGATCACCGCGTTGCTGGGGATGTACTGGGACATCGCGCTGCACGTCGCTGACGGCCGGGACACCGGCCCGCTGGCCAACCCAGGGCATTACCCGATCATGTTCGGATTGTTCGGTATTTTCGCCGCCGGCGTGCTGGCCATCGTGCTGCCGGTGGGGGAGCGGCCCGGCCCGGCTGCGGTGCGGATCACCCGCGACTGGTACGCGCCGGTCGGCGGGATACTGATGGCCGCCGCTGGGTTTTTCGGGCTGCTGGGCTTTCCTCTCGATGACGTCTGGCACCGGCTGTTCGGCCAGGATGTGACCCTGTGGAGTCCCACCCACCTGATGTTGATCGTCGGCGGTGGGTTGTCGCTGGTGGGTCTTGCGGTGCTCGAGCGGGAAGGGCGGCTGGCCGGCGGCTACGACGAAGTCACCGCGCTGGGTCTCTTCGTCAGGCGTGGAATGATCATGGGCGGCCTGCTCATCGGACTGTCGGTGTTCCAGGGCGAATGGGACTTCGGCGTGCCTCAGTTCCGCATAGTGCTCCAGCCCATGCTCATCGCCATGGCCGCCGCGTGCGCCCTGGTGGCCGCCCGGCTATGGATCGGTCGGGGCGGCGCGCTGTTCGCCGTGGGTTTCTATGTCGGTGTGCGCGGTGCAGTCGGGTTAATCGTCGGACCGTTCCTTGCAGAACCCTTCCCTACCATCCCGTTGTACCTGGCAGAGGCGCTGTGTGTGGAACTTGCCGCCCTGGTGCTGGCCCGCCGGGCGCTGTTGTGCGGTGCCGTCAGTGGCCTGCTGATTGGGACAGCCGGCTTCGCCGCTGAATACGCCTGGACCCAGGTGGCTTACCGGCTGCCCTGGACTCCCGACATGCTCGTCGAGGGGATGCTGATGGCCCTGGCCGGCGGGATCGCGGGTGGGGTCGCCGGGGCCCTGCTGGCGCAGGGTCTACAGAGCAAGTTGCCCCGCCCCGCCGTCGCCCGGCCGCTGTTCCTTGGGATCATCGCCGTGCTGATGGCCGCCGTGGCAAACGGGCTGGTGAGCACCATGCCGGACGGCGTGCGCGCCGAGATCACGCTGAACGAGGTCATCGGTCCGGAACCCTTCCGCACCGCGCAGGCCGTCGTCCGGATTACCCCGGCTGCCACTGTTGATCAGCCGTCGTGGTTGACGATCACCTCCTGGCAGGGCGGCGGTTTGTACGTGAACCACCTGGTGCCGGTCGGTGATGGTAGCTACCGGACCACCAAACCGATGCCGATGTCGGGAGACTGGAAGACATTCGTGCGGCTGCAGGACGGCCGCATCCTCACCGCCATGCCGATCTACCTGCCCGCGGACGCCGTGCTAGGTGAGCCGGAGGTACCTGCGCTGGGCAACGTCAGCCGGGATGCGGTCGACGAGCAGCAGCTGATGCAGCGGGAGCTCAAGGAAGGCGTTCCCGACTCGCTGTGGGGCACTGCGTCGGCAGTCGTGCTGTTCTGCGCATTGCTGTTGGCGCTGACCCTGGGCTGGGGCGTGTCTCGGGTGTCCCGGGCATCGCAATCAGCTGCCCGTCCGGTGGGCGAGTCGGTACGGGAGGTGGCAAGAGCACCATGATGGCAGCCGTCACGGGCGCAATGGTGCTGGCTGACCATCCGCTCATCGATGCGGTGCCGTTCCTGGTCCCCATGCTGGTGATCACCCTGATCATGGTGGCGATCGTGGTGAGGGACCGCCGCCGCGGTGGCGGTCCCTCGTGAGTGGCATTCAGTGTTATGCACCAAGGTGAGGGTGTAGGCGTTGACGATCCACTGCAGCGTCCGGAAATCAGTACCGAGGTCACGGGCGATCGAGGGCAGCGCGATGTTCACCACCGTCGCGTCGAGCATGGCCATGCCCGATCCGGAGATTGTCGCCAGCAGTACCCACCGTCCGGCCGGCGTGCCCATCCTCGCCCCCGTCGAGGGAGGATTCGTCACCATTGCCCCTATCCTCGCGTAACCGGACCGACTGCGGTAGGCAGGAACGGTGACCACCCCGTCGTCATCCCCCTCCACCCGGTTGCTGCTCGGACCGGCGCTGCGGCATGTCGGAACAACCACCGCAACGGTGTGGGTGCAGACCGATCGCCCGGCCGAGGTGGAGGTACTGGGCTGCCGGGCATCGACATTCACCGTTCGCAATCAGCACTACGCGCTAGTGGAAGTCAACGGGCTGCAACCGGGTTCCGTCACGACCTACCAGGTGCATCTGAACGGGAAGCTTGCCTGGCCACAGCCCGGTTCGCCGTGGCCGGACAGCCGGATCCGCACCCGGGGCAGCGGTGCCCCGGTGCGGGTGATTTTCGGCTCCTGCCGCCAGGCCAAGCCCGGTGACGCGAGATCCGCCACCACCAAAGGTATTGACGCGTTGGACGTTCAGGCCAACCGGATGGCAGACATGGCGCCGCAGGCCTGGCCGGATGCGCTACTGCTGCTGGGCGACCAGGTCTACGCCGACGACCCGCCCCTGAAGACCCGGCGCTGGCGGGACACTCGCCAGAATATCGCTGCCTCACCCGAGGACGAGGTCGCGGACTTCACCGAGTACGCCCGGCTGTACCGGGATAGCTGGTCGGGCGCCGAGCTCCGGTGGCTGATGTCCACAGTGCCCACCGCGATG
The DNA here is from genome assembly GCA_030862525.1 of Actinomycetota bacterium. Lineage (GTDB taxonomy): Bacteria > Actinomycetota > Actinomycetes > Mycobacteriales > Pseudonocardiaceae. The sequence continues at coordinate 27,168 of JALZDN010000075.1, forward strand.
ATTTTCGATGACCACGATGTTCGGGACGACTGGAACACGTCATCAGCGTGGCGCGACCGGGTGACTGCCCAGCCCTGGTGGCCCAAGCGCATCCGGGGAGCGCTCGCGGCGTACTGGATCTATCAACACATCGGCAACCTGCCTCCCAAGGAGCGCCATTCCGATCCGATCTGGCGCGCCGTGCAGGACACCGACGGGGACGCGTGGCCAGTGCTGCAGGAGATGGCCGGCGCCGCGGACACCGACCCCACGGCGATTCGATGGAGCTTTCGTTGGGATATCGACGGGGTGCGGCTGGTGGTGGTGGACACTCGATGTGGACGGATTCTGACCGAGGGCCGGCGCACGATGCTCGACGACGCGGAGTTCGCCTGGGTGGAGAACGCGGTCAGTGAGGACGCCCGCCAAGCCGAGCATGTGCTGGTCGGTAGCTCGCTGCCGTGGCTGCTGGCACCGGCGATCCACGACGTGCAGTCGGCCAATGAGGCGGCCTGCGCTCGCGGCAGCGCACTGGGGGAGCGGATCCGTCAGGCCACCGACCTCGAACACTGGGCGGCGTTTCGGAACTCGTTCGACCGGCTTGGCGCGTTGCTGCGGCGGGTCTCGGTCGGGCCCCATGCGCCCGCGACGATCAGCGTTCTATCCGGCGATGTGCACCACAGTTATGTGGCACGAGCCGACTTCAACGGGCCGGCAGAAGGATCACCTGTCTACCAGCTGGTGTGCTCGCCGGTATATCACAGCGTCCCGTGGCCTGCCACAGCGCTGATGCGGGTCGCCTGGTTCCCTCCACTGGCCGCGGTGGTGCGCAGCATGGTTCGCCGCTACGGAGTGCCAGATCCGACACTATCCTGGCGTTTAATCAGTGGACCTACCTTCGGCAACGCGGTGGCCACCCTGGTGTTTTCAGATCGGAAGGCCACGCTCATCATCGAGAAGAGCGGGAGTGGCGGCCAACTGAAACCGGTGTCCCAACTCGAACTGGCCCCCGAATGACCGACGGCAGGAGAGTGATCGGCGATGAGGGTTTTCACCGGGGCTGACGAGCTGCACGCCGCGGCCGGTGCGCAGCTGGGCGCAAGTGATTGGATCACCATTGACCAGCAGCGCGTGAACGCCTTTGCTGACGCTACCGAGGACCATCAATGGATCCATATCGACCCGCAGCGCGCCGCAGCCGGCCCATTCGGCACCACTATCGCGCATGGGTTTCTCACCCTGTCCCTGTTGCCCCATCTGATCAACCAGACCTATCGGGTGGAGGGCGCAACGATGGTCATCAACTACGGACTGAACAAGGTGCGTTTCCCCGCCCCGGTTCCGGTCGGTTCCAAGGTGCAAGCCGAGGTCGCGCTCGCCGAGGTCACCGAGGCAACCGGCGGCCTGCAACTCGTGGTGCGCGCCACGCTGCAGGTCGAGGGCAGTACCAAACCGGGTTGCGTGGCGGACTGGGTCACCCGGGTCTACTTCTGACGTGCCGGGTTAGCGCGCCAGCCGCCGTGGGTTTCCTGGGCGACCAGGTCGTCGGGTCGTAGCCGAAACACCTGCAGGTACCTGCGGTGGTACTTGTCGCTCTCGCCGACCCACTCCATCCCGATCCGCCGCGCGGTCGCCGCGGCACGGGTGTTGTCCGGGGCCACCAGTGCGAACAACTCGACCAGCGAATGCTGAAATGCCCAGCGCGCCAACATCCGGACGGCCTCGGTGATGTAACCCCGGCCCCAGTAGTCCGGCGCAAGCTGGTAGCCGATCTCGACATCCGCCTCGGGCACCGGCATCGGCAGCAGCGTCACCCCGCCGACAAGCGCGCCTCCCTGGAGCAGGACCAGAGCCCACCGTCCGGTTCCCGGTGCCATGGCGCTTTGCTCAGCGGTCCAGCCCTGGAGCACTACCCGCATCGTGGCCGCGTCGGGAATGCGCTCCAGTGCGTACAGCCACCGGCTGACGTCGTCGTGGCCATAAATTTTCAGCGCTGCCTCGGCGTCAGCGACCGACCAGTCCCGCACCAGGAGTCGATCGGTCCGCAACAGTTCCGCCATGGAGTGAACTTACTCCCGATCGCCGCGGCGGCTCACTCCTCAGCCGGGCTTCTCAGCCGGGCGCGAGCGCAGTATCGAGATCAGGGTGGATGTCGAACAGTTCGGTCAGCCTGATGGCCTCCAACGGCCTCGTCACCTCACGGGAGTTGCAGACCAGTCGCAGCCCGAGGTGGCGCTCCCGGGCCGTATCGAAAACCTCGACCAGCACCGCCAGTCCGCTGGACCCGAGAAATCTGACTTCTCGCAGATCGATCACGAGCAGCGAACCCGCCTGCTCGAGTTGCTGCTGCAGGAAGGCGCGCAGATTCGGGGTTGTCACCATGTCGATCTCACCCGCGACCGTCACCAGACAGCTGTCCCCGACCTCCCGCGCGCCGAACGAGATCAGCTGGTCGACGGGGGCGTCCGCACCGGCCGTCGCATCGGTGTGCCGACGCATCCATGCCTCCTCAGATGATGTAAGCGGTGTGCACAACGCTGCATGCTGGCGGGAGGCCCGCCGCCCTACTCCACGAAAGCATCTTGCTCGGATGGTGCCAAGACACTGTGAGCCTGGCCGGTGCCCGTTGCGGCACCGCTGCGCCCCTGCGACCTCGCCGTAGAGAAGATAGACTGTGCAGTATGAGCCAAGAGCATGAGAAGACGCTACTGCCCGACAGCACACCAGCCGAGGGCAAGCTGGGGCTCACGGCGATGCGCGGCGGTTTCGGCGGGTGGAGTCCTTGGAGTGAAGAAGAGCACACCAAAACGGACATCAGGGAGTGCACCGACCAGCACTGCATGAACGTTGAGGTAAATTGCGGTTTCCAGGGATTGGACCCGGACTCGCCGCTGTCGCAGTCCGCCGGTGTGAGCGAGGATCTGCGCGCGGCCTGGAGATCCAAGCTTGCGGGCGAGGGCAAGGCCACCTCAGGATCTAAGAGTCTCAGAGACATCGTCTTCGGCTCTGCTGAGTAAGACAGGCCCGGTGAGACGGGACCAGTGACACGGTAGGTCAATCCGCTTTCTCGCCCCGAGAAGCATGAGCGCGCCGAGCTTGGATAATCCGACGGCATGGGACCACGAAGCGTCGGAGTTGAGGAAGAGCTGCTACTCGTCGATCCGGACGACGGTCGGGCACTGGCCGTTGCCAGTGCCGTTCTGCACGATGCCACGGTGCATGGTGAAGAACTGGCCGGCGACGTGTTGACCTCGGAGCTGGCTCGCCAGCAGATCGAGACGAATACGCGGCCGTGCACGTCGCTGGATGAGCTGGGATTCGAGGTACGGCGGTGGCGGCACGCCGCCGCCGAGGCAGCCCAATCCAGCGGCGCCCAGGTGGCGGCTCTGGGAACCTCACCACTGCCGGTAGTGCCCAGCATCACGCCCAGTCCGCGATACCGGGAGATGGTCGAGAGGTTCGGTATTACCGCGGAGCAGCAACTCACCTGTGGTTGCCATATTCACGTGGGAGTCAACTCCGACGAGGAGGCCGTGGCGGTGCTGGACCGCATCCGCGGATGGTTGCCGGTGTTGCTTGCGCTCAGCGCGAACTCGCCGTTCTGGCAGGGCGAGGACACCGGCTACGCCAGCTTCCGGTCGCAGGTGTGGGACCGATGGCCCTCTGCCGGGTCAACCGAGCTATTCGGCTCCGCTGAGAACTACCACGCCACTGTGCGGGCCATGCTCGATACCGACACAGTCATCGATGAAGGAATGATCTATTTCGACGCGCGCCTGTCCCGCAGCTTCCCCACCGTGGAGGTGCGGGTGGCCGATGTCTGCCTGCACCCGGACGACGCGGTGCTGCTCGCCGGCTTGACGAGGGCGCTGGTGGAGACCGCGGCCCGGGCGTGGAAAGCGGGCCAGCCACCCACTCCGCTGCGGGTGGAGCTGCTGCGCCTCGCTGGGTGGCGAGCGTCGCGATCGGGCCTCGACGGCAATCTTATTGATCCAGCGGGCCGGCCGGCACCGGCGCAGCGCGTGGCGCGGGCACTGCTCGAGCACGTCACACCGGCGCTGCAAGATCTCGGTGAGTATGACGTCGTCCAGGATTTCACCGACGCCGTGTTCGGACGAGGCAACGGTTCGAAGCTGCAGCGCGAGGTTCGTCGGCGTGGCGGAAGCCTCGCCGATGTCGTTGCCTGCGCCGTGACTCGAAGTGCAGGGTAGTGAGCGTTCGGCCGGAGCTCTCGCAATGGTTGGCATCGGCTGGCAGCGCATCGGCTGAGGAGTCGACCGGACCTCGATGGCTGGAGTAATCCAAGTCACCTAACTGGGTCCCCTGGCACGGTGTCGGTCACATTGAGAAATCAGACAGGCCCGATTCCCCAAGAATTGTTACTCGATCTAGTGATAATGATGACTGTTTGTTACCATACGTGATTAGTTCACTTTGTGTTCACGCTATCGAGGGAAAGTGTCCACCGGGCCTACTTAGGGTCCTGGCGAGCGGCCACATCAAGCCGCATAGCCGACTCGGTCCTGAGACCGTTCCACGGAGGACTTTGTGAAGACCATGCGGCGCGGCGTCCGCCTCGCGGCGGTGGGCGCCACCCTGACGAGTGCCCTGCTGTTGGCGGCATGCGGCGGCCAGCAGACCGGGCCCAGCACTACCGGTCTGGGCGGGGGCGGCCAGGCGTCGGGTCAGGTCCGGGCTGACGGCTCGTCAACGGTGGCACCGCTAACCAGCGCCGCGGCCGAGCTGTTCCGCTCGGAGAACCCGGACGTCAACACCACGGTGGCGACCTCTGGTACCGGTGGTGGGTTCGAACAGTTCTGCAGCGGCAACACCGATATCTCCAACGCCTCACGGGCGATCAAGGATGAGGAGAAGGCGCGCTGCCAGGCGGCGGGCATCGAGTTCACCGAGCTGATCGTGGCCAATGACGCGTTGACGGTCGCGGTGAACCCGGCCAACGACTGGGCGAGCTGCCTGACCGTCGAGCAGCTCAAGACGATGTGGAGCCCGGAGTCCGAGGGAAAGGTATCCAACTGGAACCAGGTCGACCCGTCATTCCCGGACACCCCGCTGGCGCTGTTCGGGCCGGGTACCGACTCCGGCACGTTCGACTACTTCACCGACGAGATCAACGGTGAGGAGGGTGCCTCGCGCACCGACTACTCGGCCTCTGAGGACGACAATGTGCTGGTGCAAGGCGTGCAGGGCGCTCCCGGCGCGACCGCGTACTTCGGCTACACCTATTTCGAGGAGAACCAGGACAAGCTCAAGGCCGTCCAGGTCAACGGCGGCAAGGGTTGCGTCTCGCCGAGCGCGGAGACTGTGCAGAACGGCACCTACGTCCCGCTCGCCCGCCCGTTGTTCATCTACGTGAACAACGAGTCCTTCAACCGGCCGGAGGTGGCGGAGTTCGTCAAGTTCTACGCCGGACAGATCGATCAGATTGCCGAGGCTGCGCAGTTCGTGCAACTCAACGAGGAGCAGAAGGCCAAACTCAAGGCCGCGGTCGACGGCTTGGCGGCCTGAGCGTATGACCGAGCACAGTGACGGATGAGACTCAGTAACGATCAACTTCAGGAACGATCAACCTCAGTGACGGATCAGAGGTAGCCACGTAGTGACTACGACAACGGTCGGTGGGGGCCGCGCCTCCGGGGCTGGCTCCCATCCCGGCGAAGGGGAACCCCAGGCTCCGGCCGGACGGCAGATGTTGCGGAGTTCCTCGAACCGGGTCGGTGAACGGGTAATCCTGCTCTGCTTGCAGGCCGCGGCGATCCTGTCAGTGGTCATCACCATCGGTATCGTGATCTCGCTGGTGGTGCCGGCGATCAGTTTCTTCCAAGAGATCTCTTTCATCGACTTCTTTACCGGCACGCGGTGGACGCCGACGTTCGCCAATCCCACCTATGGGGTGCTTCCGCTCATCGTCGGGACCCTGTGGACCACGGCGATCGGGTTGATCGTCGCCGTGCCCCTGGGATTGGGAGCGGCAGCGCTGTTGTCGGAGTACGCGACACCACGCGTGCGCCGGATCGTCAAACCGATCCTGGAGGTTCTGGCCGGAATCCCTTCTGTGGTCCTCGGCTTCTTCGCCTTGAACTTTGTGGCACCGGGCCTGCTGAGGGGCCTGCTCGGGATCGAGGTCGGCACGTTCAGCGTTCTGGCCGCCGGCATCGTGCTGGGCATCTTCATCATCCCGACGATCGCGTCGCTGTCCGAGGACGCGATGTCCTCCGTGCCCGACGCGTTGCGGCAGGGTTCGGCTGCGCTGGGTGCGAACAAGATGACCACCACTCTGAAGGTGGTCTTCCCGGCAGCATTGTCCGGCATCATCGCTGCGGTGGTGCTGGGCATCTCGCGCGCGGTCGGCGAGACGATGATCCTCGCGATCGCAGCGGGTAACCAGGCGCAGATCATCGCTGACCCCCGGCAGGGCGCACAGACCATGACCGGCTACATCGCCCAGGCAGCGACCGGCGAGAACCCGCCCGGTTCGCTGGCGTTCAACACGCTGTTCGCAGTCGGCTTGACACTCTTCGCCGTCACACTGCTGATCAACGTCATCAGCATCCGGCTCGTCCGGCGGTTCCGGGAGGCGTACTGATGACCACGATCGGACAGCTGGCCCGGCCGCAACCGCCGCAGCTGGGGCGCGCCCAGGAGCGGGGCGACCGCTCCCCGGCGGCGATCACCTTCTTGGTTGCGCTGTGGTTCAGCCTGTTCGTGGCACTGGCCTTTCTCGCGGCGCTGCTCGTCTCGACGATCCTCGAAGGGATCGGCCGGCTCGACGCCGACCTGCTGTTCAGCTACACCTCACAACTCTTTCCTGAAAAGGCCGGTGCCAGGGCGGCAATCCTCGGCACGGTCTGGGTCATCGTCACCACGATCGTGCTCGCCGTTCCGCTGGGTGTGGCAGCGGCGATCTATCTGGAGGAGTTCGGCGATCCGGACAAGTGGTACTTCCGGATCGTCGAGTTGAACATCCAGAACCTCGCCGCCGTACCGTCAATCATCTACGGCCTGCTGACGCTGGGGGTAGCCGGCGTCCTCGCGCCGCTGCTCGGTCTGCGCAACGTCAACGCCGTGATCTTCGGAGCGATCGCGCTCACGCTGCTCATCCTTCCGGTCATCATCATCGCAACCCGCGAATCGTTGCGGGCGGTGCCGGCCGAGATTCGCGAAGGCTCGCTCGCCCTTGGCGCCACGCCGTGGCAAACGGTATGGAAGCAGACTCTGCCTGCTGCCGTGCCCGGCATCGCCACCGGCACGATCCTGGCCGTATCCCGCGCAATCGGGGAGGCGGCGCCGTTACTTCTGCTCGGCGCCTTTGTTTTTGTGACCTTCGACCCGAACGGCCTGCTCTCCGGTTTCACGACACTACCGGTGCAGATCTACAACTGGGTGGGCCAGCCGCAGGCGGAATTCCGCGAGGTCGCGTCGGCCGCGATCATCATCCTCTTGCTCCTGCTTCTGCTGCTGAACGGCGTGGCCATTCTGATCCGCAACAAGCTCCAGCGTCGCTGGTGAAAGGCGAGGACACGCCAATGACCTCTCAGCCCACTGCCCGGGAGAAGGCGTTGGGGGACCCTGCTCTCGACGAGGACGCAGGCTCGGTCGTCGGCATCGACCAGCCGTCCCAACGCGCCGTGCCGGACGCGCCGGTCGGCGTGATGGCCTGCCATGACATGAATGTTTATTATGGCGACTTTCTCGCTGTGCGCGACGTCAACCTGGAGTTCGGGCACAACGAGATCACCGCGCTGATCGGCCCCTCCGGATGCGGCAAGTCGACGGTCATCCGGTGTCTGAACCGGATGAATGACCTCGTCAGTTCCGCTCGGGTCACGGGTGTGGTGACCTACCACGGTCAGAACATCTATGACCGCGACGTCGATCCCATCGAGGTGCGCCGACGTATCGGAATGGTGTTCCAGAAGCCGAATCCGTTCCCGAAGTCGATCTACGACAACGTCGCCTATGGCCCGCGGGTCACCGGGATGAAGGTCAGGAAGATGGACGACGTCGTGGAGCAGGCGCTGCGCGGTGCTGCGCTGTGGGACGAAGTCAAGGACAAGCTGAAGCAGAACGCCTACGGGCTGTCGGGCGGCCAACAGCAGCGGCTCTGCATCGCGCGGACCATCGCGACGAAACCGGATGTGATGCTGATGGACGAGCCCTGCTCTGCGCTCGATCCTATTGCGACCTCGCGTATCGAGGACCTGATGATCGAATTGCGCGAGCATTTTACGATCATCATCGTCACGCACAACATGCAGCAGGCCGCCCGCGTGTCCGACCGCACCGCTTTCTTCACCGCACAGGCCGACGACACCACCGGAAACCGGACCGGCCTGCTCGTCGAGTTCGACAAGACTGCGGCAATCTTCCGCAACCCTGCCGACAAGCGGACCGAAGACTACATTTCGGGCCGCTTCGGCTGACCCTCACCGCGCTCGGAACGGCACCCGTGCGCGGATGATGGCGGAGGCAGCGTGGGTGTGCACGCGGTGCGTCTCGATGATCTCTACGTCGACGAGCCCGGTGTTGGTGAGCGCGGCACGGTAGGCGGTGTCGGTGAGGGCTCCGGCGATGCAGCCGGTCCACTGGGCCATGTCGGCGCGGGTGGCGTCGTCCATGTCGGAGTCGGCGATCACGTCGGAGACGGCGAACCGGCCACCGGGACGCAGGACGCGGGCGGCTTCGCGCAAGACGAGCTGTTTGTCGGCGGCGAGGTTGATGACGCAGTTGGAGATAACGACGTCGACGGTGTCTGCCGGCAGGGGGATGTCTTCGAGGTAGCCCTGGATGAACTCGACGTTGGTGACGCCGGCGTCGGCGGCGTTGCGCCGAGCGAGGTCTAGCATCTCGGTGGTCATGTCCAATCCAATCGCGCGACCTCCGGGAGCGACGCGTCGTGCGGAGATGAGGACGTCGGCGCCCGCGCCGGACCCGAGGTCAAGGACGGTGTCGCCGGGGTGCAGGTCGGCAACCGCGGTGGGGACGCCGCACCCTAGTGAGGCCGCGACCGCGGCCTTGGTCGCTCCCTCGGTGACGTCCGGGCCGTAGAGGTCGGCGCCGAAGACCACACGACCCTGGTCGTCGGTGGTTGTGACGGGTGCCCCGTCGCAGCAGCTGGCCTCCAGCGCGCGCGCTTGGTCATGCTCGCCACGCGCTGAGCGTGTTGCGGCGGCGGCGTAGCGCCGGCGGACCTGTTCACGGATGTCGATTGAGTCGATCATGGTTTCGTTCCTTCCTTGGCGACCCGCCGACCAAGGGCTGGCGGGCCGCACCGTGGGTTCACTGATTGCAGCCGCAGCCGCTGCAGATTTGGCCTGCTCGAGAGTCTGTGTCGGATCGACGGCGCGCTCGTTGGGAGTGCAGCAGGCGGCGGTGCCACAGCACGTATCCGCCTGACGCGTAACCCGGCCGGCGCTTGGTCGGCTCGACGCCGAACAGAGTTGAGTAGCAGGTGACCGAGCCTTCGAGGTCGGAGACCCGCAGCGCCAGCTGTATCCGTGACATGACCGCTCTCTTGTTTAGATATCTGTCTAATGCCCTGCTTAGATTGCCCTTGAAGTAGATGGGCGTCAAGATAGAAGTATGTCGAAGCCGATTCTGCCGTTGCTGTGCTGCTCGCCGCGGACCGGCGAGCCTCTGTCCGCCGAGGAAGCTGCCGAGTTGGCGCAGGTCTTCAAGGCGATCGCCGACCCGGTCCGGCTGCGGCTGCTCTCGCTCATCGCCTCGCACGCCGGCGGAGAAGCCTGCGTATGTGACCTGACAGGGGCGTTTGCGCTGACCGGGCCGACGATCTCGCATCACCTCAAGGTGCTACGCGAGGCCGGGCTGGTCGACTCGCAACGTCGCGGTACGTGGATCTACTATCGGGTGCAACCTGACCTGCTGGCGCAGCTGTCCGCGGTCCTGGTCCGCGACGCGGCCGCGAAGGCGAGTGCATGACCGCGGTCGGGACCTCGCAGCAGGCGGCCGGCGTTGGGCGGCTGTCGACGCTGGACCGGTTCCTGCCGGTGTGGATCGGGCTGGCGATGGTGGTCGGCCTGCTCGCCGGCCGGTGGCTGCCTGGACTCGGGTCGATGCTGAACGCGGTGCAGATCGACGGCATCTCGCTGCCCATCGCGCTCGGACTGCTGGTGATGATGTACCCGGTGCTGGCCAAGGTCCGCTACGACCGCCTCGACACCGTCACCAGCGACCGCCGGCTTCTGGTGGCCTCGCTGGTGCTCAACTGGGTCGCAGGGCCGGCGCTGATGTTCGCCCTGGCGTGGCTGCTGCTGCCCGACCTGCCGC
>JALZDN010000045.1 GCA_030862525.1 Actinomycetota bacterium
TCAAGGAGTTCCAGGTGCCTGGTTATGAGGAGGATCTCGATCTGGACCTGATCGACCAGGAATTCGAGGACTTCGACGGCGACCCGGCAATTCAGGCCAACTCAGTTACCAGGGCCTGACCGCTGACGGGGGATTGCACGGCCCAGGGCAGGAACTGGCCCTCGCGGGCTCCGGTCGCAAGCCTCTGAGAGGCAGTCAGCCGCTGGGCGTCATTCGTTGCCACGTCGAGGCGGTTATGTCGGGCCGCGCTGTTCCGGGGGCCGGTGGACGGTGATGTCCTGGGTGCTGGAGGCCACGGTGATGGCGTGCTCGGCAAAGCGGTCCAGGACCCGTCGCGTGACCTCGTCTTTGACCACGCGGGCGCTGCGGACGGGGACGACGAACCGCGCGGCCAGCTCCACCCAGTTGTCAGTGGCGCGGACGAACACGCGCGGCTCAACCTCGGCCCGTCCCACCGGATAGCGCTGGCGCACCTGCTCAATCGCCTGCTGGGCGTCTGCAGAGGACGAGGCACGCTCGGCCTCCTGGCGCAGGATTTCCTCGGCGCGCTTCCAGTCGTCGTCGTAAGGCACCGGGATGGTGAGCTCCTCCCACAGGTAGTCCAAGGCCGCGCTGCTGTTGTAGACCGGCTCACTGAAGATCGCCTTGTTCGAAATCGATACCACCCGGCCGGTGTACTGGCGCCCGCGGACCCAGGAGTCATCCTCTTGCCTTGATCCGATTTCCAGGACCTTGGTGCGCAGCGGGGACAGGTCCAGCACGTCACCGCGTACCCCGCCCATCTGGATCCGGTCACCGACGCGGAAGTGTCGACCGGTGAGGATGCTGACCCAGCCAGCCAGCGCCCCGATGACCTCTTGCATCGCGAACGCCAGACCGGCCGTGGCAAGACCAAGGACGACCGCGATTCGACCAGCGAAGGGCTGCCACACCAACGCCAGCGCAAACAGCAACACGACGACGACCACTGCGCGGACGGCCTTGCGCAGGTAATAGCGCGTGTACGGGTCATCGGCCCGGCGGCCGACTAGCCATCCGGCGGCCGCGGCCACCAGCAACGCCACGACGAGTAGCACCGCCGTGGTGACCAACCGCCCGAGCACGCTCGTGTTGTCGCGCAGCAGTTCAAGCAAGCCGCTCACTCCTACACCTTTGTCTGATCGGTGGTTGTTGATCGGCCGCCGATGCGAGCTGCCGGGCTTGCAAGGATCTCGTCGGAGCATCGGGTGTGCATGCTGGCGAACCGCAGCATCAAGACCACCAGGCGTACACCACCGCTCGACCACGAGGATCCACTCCAGATCGAACTAGTTGTGGATTACGGTGTCTCCTCGGCTGCGCGTGCTGCTGAGGTGGCACTGGGGGTGCGCCGTCCAATGCGCATGTGAGCCGCCACCCGGTGCGCGACCGCGACCAGTGAGACCGCGACGACGGCGCCAGCAATTCCGCGAGCAACGCCCCGGCGGACACCACCAGCACGACAGCAAGGACGACCAGCATCTCCGTGGTGCCCTCGGTGACGAGCGTGGTCAGCACGGCGACGACGCCGCTCACCGTGGCGACGATAAACCTATAAGTGGGTGACGTGCTGAGGGACACCAGGACGGTGATCGAGAGGGTGAGCGGCACGCTGATCAGCAACAAGGCCAGGCCGATGTCAGCGGCGACTGGGGCCATCGGGTAGATGACACGTAAGGTCCTCCTCATCGACGGGCGCGGGTGTCGGCGACCGGGTGCCCGCTGTGCGCGGACCCGAACCGCGGTGTCCCGGCTCGCAACGGAACTGTCAGGTGCGACCCGATTCGATGGCGCCGAACCTGGCGATTTGGCTGAGCACCCAGGCTTATCGCAACAAGACAACCGGCTTCGCGAACAGTGGCCCGCCCAGTGCTCCAGCGATTTCACTCCTCCAAGTTGCTGATCGAGAGTCTCGGGTCGCGGGTGTCCCCAATGTTCTATATAGATGTCCTCCGCCCGGTGGACGACCGGCGGCTCAGTCTCGGCTAGAGAGAAGCCCGACTCCGGCGGGACCTCGTCGGTTTGCCGCCCGGGGCCGGTCCCGCTGGTGTCCAGCCGGTCCATCGGCGCATCTGGGCTGCGCACTGCTCGTTGGCAGGATCACCGCTGACGCAGGCGGCCGTCGAGGATCCCGCCGATCGCTGCTAGCAGAAGACCACCTAGCAGCGACCAAAAGGGCGTCCACAACGCCGACGCGACGGTAATTCCGCCGTCCGGGTTCTGCACCTCGCTGCCGCTGCGGCGAAGCTCATTGCATGCGATGGTGTCGGCGTGCAGGGGGAGCCGCAGTGACCGCTGAGCTGGCGCTCGTGCCAAGCCAGCGTGCTATCCGCCGCCTCGACGGGGTTAGCGACGGGGAAGCGGCGGCAGGTGTCCGTGCGCTCGCAGTCGTAGTGGGGATGGCCACCACCAGCCTGTGCCGGTTGGGGACCGCGCCGCTGCTGGCGTGGGCGCTCGCAAGGCTGCCGGCCACCGGGCGAAGTGAGTGGTAGGTCCTCGATGCGACTCGCCAGGGGCTACGCGACAATCGTGGTGCGACTGCGCTGGCTGGTCCTACTCGCCGTGGCGGTGGGCACCTGGGCGGCGCTGACCATGCTGCCCGGGGTGGCGACGGCCGGCGGTGAGCTGTCCGGCATTGCCGCGGCCGGCGGGCCGGCAATCCAGGCCCAACTTGATGCGGTACAGCGTTTTGGTCTGCCGCTGCTGACTAGGACCGCGGTGGTGCAGCACGACCCGGACGGTCTGGATCCGCAGGCCACCCAGCGTGCCGTGCTGCGGGCGCTTGAGATCGACCGGCGCACGCTCAACACCGGTCTTCAGCCGGGCCGGGACATATTTCTGGCTCTGCCGCTGGTCAACAGTCCGCAATTGGTACCCGCCGCGGGCGAGCAGAACACCACCATCGTGACCTACCTGTTCGCCAACCCAACGCTGGGTTTCAGCTCGCAGGTCAAGGTGGCCGGTGAGTACGCAGCGGGATTCGACCAACCAGACGACGCGCTGGTCGGGGTTGCGGGCACGATCCCGACCCAGGTCCAAGCGAGAATGATCCTCGACCGGACCCTGCCGCTGGTGGAGGCCGCGACCCTGGTCGCGATCGCGCTCATCGTCGGGCTGGCATTCCGCTCGGTGGTGGCGCCGTTGATCACTCTGATCACCGCCGCAGTCGGCTACCTGCTGGCGGACCGGGTCATCGGGTGGCTGGCTGGGGTCGCCGACTTGACGGTGCCGGTGGAGATCCAGCCGATCGTGGTCGCCCTGATGTTGGGGATCACCACGGATTACAGCATCTTTTTCCTGTCCGGCCTGCGGCGGAGATTGCGGGCCGGGCAGACCAATCCGGCGGCCACCCGTGACGCCGTGGGCGAGTATCTGGCCATCGTGATGGCCGCTGGAGTGATCGTGGCGGCTGGTGTCGCCGCACTGGTGGTCGCCGAGTCTGACGTGTTCCGTGCCTTTGGACCCGGGCTCGCGGTTACCGTGCTGGTCGGGTTGGTGGTGGCGGTGGTCATGGTGCCGGCGATGCTGGCTGTGCTGGGCCGCTGGGCGTTTTGGCCCTATGGACTCAGCAGCGGGCCACCTTCCGGGCCCCACGCGCAACCCGCGGGCGAATCCGATCCCGTTGATGCCGCTGCGGGCACGGTTTCGGTCTCCCCGGTAGTGGCCGTCCCGACCACCGGTGCGGCACGCCTGATCCGGCACCGCTGGATATCCGCGGTGGTCGCGGCCGGTGTGATCGCGGGGCTTGCGGTCGCCAGCGTCCCGCTGTCTGAATTGCGCAGCGGGGTCTCACCGGTGGATACGCTTCCGGCCGGTAACCAGGTGCGCGATGCCGCAGCGGCCGCCGCCGCCGGGTTCTCTCCGGGCATCTTGTCACCGACCGGGCTGATCGTGTCCGCCCCCGGCATCACCGATCGCCGTGCGGCGTTGACCGAACTGGCCGGCCAGTTCAAGCGTCAGCCCGGAGTGGACATCGTCTTCGGTCCGGGCGACCCACCGTTATCGGACCAACCGCTGCTGGGCCAGGCACTGCCCGAACAGTTCGGGTTGTTCCTTGCCCCGGGGGGCGGCGCGGCCCGTTTCCTCGTCGTGTTCGACAGCGATCCGCTCGGCGCCACCGCGGTGGGACACTTGCGGCAGCTACGTGAGGCGATGCCCCGTCTGCTTGCCACGTCTGGACTGGCCGGCGCCGAAGTGTCCTACCTCGGTGACACCACGATCGGGCTGTCACTGGCCGACCAAGCCAGAGCCGATCTGGTGCGAGTCGCGGTCGCGGTCGGTTTGGTCAACCTGGTGCTGCTCGTGCTGTTCCTGCGCGCCCTGATCGCCCCGTTGTATTTGCTGGTCAGCAACGTGCTTGCGGTGGGGGCGACGCTCGGGTTGACCGTAGCGTTGTTCCAGGGCCAACTCGGCCACGACGGCCTCATCTTCTTCGTGCCGTTCACCGCGGCCGTGCTGCTGGTCTCCCTGGGCAGCGACTACACCATCTTCAGCGTCGGCTATATCTGGCAGGAGGCCCGCCGCCGACCGCTGCCCGAGGCGCTTGCGGTCGCCGTGCCGCGGTCCACCCGGGCGATCAACGCCGCCGGGATCACGCTCGCGGCGAGCTTCGCGATGCTCGCACTGATCCCGCTGGTACCGTTTCGCCAGCTCGCCTTCGCGATGGCGGTCGGCGTGCTGATCGACGCCTTCATAGTCCGGTCACTACTGGTGCCTGCGCTGATCTCCCTGGTCGGCCGAGCCAGCGGCTGGCCGGGCAAACGACTGGCCAGGCCACGCGCGGTCAACTAGGGCCCTAAGTGATCACCCCGGTCAGTGATGAGCCAGCGCCACCAGCACAGTGAAGCGGCCCATCCCAACCACCATGGCCGCAGACCAGCCCCACAATCCTCCACACGTGGGTCATCGGGTGCGCGAGGTCTACCTGCACGGGTATGCGCGTGCGTCCCGGGGTATCTGTGCGCCATGTGGTTTGACTCCTGGTTTGACATCGGTCGTCTGCTGGCGGTCGGTGCCGCCGCCTATTTGACCCTCGTGGTGACACTGCGGCTGTCCGGCAAGCGGACGCTTGCCAAGCTCAACGCATTTGATTTCGTGGTGACCATCGCGATCGGCTCCACGCTGGCCACGATCCTGCTCGACACCACCGTGTCCTGGTCTGAAGGTGCGGCAGCCCTAGTGCTGCTAGCTGCGCTGCAGTTCGTAGTCGCATGGAGCACTGTGCGGCTACCCAGTGCGAAATCACTCCTGACCGCACGTCCGACGCTGCTCCTCCGTGAGGGAATCCCCCGTTACGACGCGCTGCGCCAGCAGCGGGTCGCCCTCGATGAGCTACGCCAAGCCGTCCGTGGTGTGGGCGCAGGAGATCTACATGCTGTGGCGGCAGTCGTGCTGGAGACTGACGGCACTCTCAGCGTCATCACCACCAGTCAACTCGGCGATGGGTCAGCTCTGGAGGGGGTCCGCGGCACGTCGCTCAACCAACGCTGACAGCGTCCTGGCGGCAACGCCGTAGCGCTGTCAGCGCTGGGTGGATTCCCCACGCTCGGGCGGATCTGCTGTCGCGGCGGTGGGAAAACCGCCCGGTCCGTGATGCTCGAGGAAGAACGCACCCGCTGCGCCAGCGAGAGTCGCGAACACCGCCACCGAATACACCGCGAGGAGCACCTCAAGAAAGCGGGCAAAGCCGTGGTGCGCGGACATTGGCTCTCCGGTTGCCGTGGCCAACGCCGCATCGTGCAGCGCCTCGGCGTAGGAGCCGTACGCACCCACGATGTAAAGGAGTTGGCTAGACGCCAGTACTACCACGGCCGTGACGGCCGCCAGCCATGCCATGCGGCCGGTGAGCAACCTCCCCGCGGAGCGGGACCCGCGTACGGCAGCGGAGACCACGCTGCCCACTCGGGCGAGCCGCAGAAGCGCGAACGCCCGAGTGAACCGCAGGAATGGCACCACGAGGAAAATCATCTGCCACCAGTGCTGGGCCCAAAAATGGCTCTTGTCCCGAGCGGTGGAGGCGCGCAGCGCGAACTCGGCGACGAATACCAACCACAGTGCCCACCCAGCCACCGTGAGCGCCTGGACTAACCACTCCTCCTCGGCAAGTTACTGACCGAGGACAACGAGCAGGAAGACCAAGCCCAAGGCGCCCATCGGCTTGTCCAGCCGTCGAGCAAGCTCTTCGCTACCAGCGCCGTCGCGCTGCACGGATCTACCACTGCGCTCATACGTTTGAGATACCCCCACGCTAGCTCGTCAATCAGTGGTGATGCGGCAAATCTGGTTTGTTACGGGCAGCAAGCTGTAGGGAGCTGCGAGATGGGTGGCGGAAGTACGCGCTGGACGGCGGCATCATCCTTAACCGGTATGAGGGCTCTGACGCACATGCCAAACACCGCTTCGGTGAGCCGCACCAGACTCAGGATCTCCGGCGACAGATCCATAATGCAGCGGCCACTCAAGGTGTTCCCGATAGGTCTGATCTCTATCAGAGACACTCGGCGCACCCGTGCCGTCCAGGTCTTTGGCCAGGTTCTCACGATCCGCGCTTTGACCGCACGGCCAAATCACCCGATTGGTAAGGTGCTCGCAAGGTTACTGTCTGCGCGACCGGGAATCCGTACGAAGCAGGTCTCTGGCTGAAGCCCGAATCGATACAGACAGGAGCAGCTGTGAAGCAGAACACAAAAGCCGCTCGGGACGCGCTGCTGCGCCGTCGGCTTGCCGTACTCGTGGCTGCTGCGGGGCTCGCGGTCGCGGGCTGTGCCAACAACGCACCCGCTCCGCCGTCCCCAGCGCCTAACGCGCCCGTGGTGACCTCGGCGCCGCCGACCCAACCACAACCGGCCACCCTCGACTGGACCAGGTCGATGTGCCAGTCGCTGCAGCCTGCCTTTGACCGGCTCGGCGCACCACCCCAGCCTGACCTTGGCAACCTCGCCGCGACGCGGCAGGTCTACATCGACTATCTGAGCGACGCGCGAAACGCCGCGCAACAGGCGATCGACCAGCTCCCATCAGTCGGAGCCCCACCAGTGGACAACGGCCAACAAGTCTTCGCCAACATGCACGACCAACTCGTCCAACTGCGCCAAAACATCGACGACGCATTGGCGCAACTCAACCGGGCTGACCCCAACGACGTGGGCGCAATTGGACCGGCCGTCAGCGCGGCCGGCAACGTCGTTGGCGCACTCGGCAACCGCGCTCAGGTGCTCGGCGACCTCGCCGTCGACCCGCAGCTCAGCGCTGCCGTTAACCAGACGCCGGAGTGTCAGAACCTGACCGGTATGGACGCGACGAACGACACCAACCAGCCGATGGGATCGCCATAAGTGACAAGCTGAATATGAGCGGCGCAGCGGCGATACATTAGGGAATGAGCGTGTTCAATAAGCTGGCTCGGCTGGTTGAGCTGCGCGAGCGGCGACGCATTTCCCCCGCCGAGTACGACTCGCGACTGGAGCCGTGTCGTCCTCGGCCTCCGACACCACCACTAGTGCAACGCTGGCCACACTACAGGCCAACCTCGGCCCTGCTAGCAATCACTGGATCACGGCCGATGCAGCAGACCTGGCGACGCGCACCAACTCCTGACGATCGATCAACGGCCCAAGACGAATCTCCATCCGCCGCTAAACGTCGGCACGAACGTCCGAATGACCCACCAGACTGTGGAGGTGCGATAGGTGTCCCGAAGATGGACCCCTGCGCCGGCGGCCCGCGAGGCAATCGTCGAGCCGCTGCGGGAGTTTGTCTGCGGGAATTGCTGCGTGAGTGTTTCCTCTACAAGCATGCCCCCGTTCGATCGCTCCTTGCGACTGAGGACAGGGCCGGCAGTCGCGACACCATCCGACATCTTCTGGGCGCTGGTTGGTCACGTCGTCGCGGAGGACCGGGCGGGGGGCCTGGACAAGGTGTGGCTCATCGCCGCCCATCAAATCGGGCACCGGGGGTATCGAAGAATATGACGCAGCTTATTCCCACCGTGTCCGCGGTGGACACAGTCCGGACGTTCGCCAGGGTGGTGCTGCCCGTCGCGTCACGCGGTGCGATCGTTCGCCGACCGCGGATGGTCAACGTCGCCCAACGTGTCGACGCTGACGCCCTCGCGGTGCGGGAGGTGCAGCGCCTGCGCGAGCGTTACGGTCCCGGACCGGTGCAGGTGCGCCTGCCCGGTCGTCGGCTGACCATCCTCCTGGAGCTCGACCAGGTGCAGCGGGTGCTCAACGAGTCGCCGGAGCCCTTCCGGCTCGACACCCGCGAGAAGCGGGCAGCGCTGGCCCACTTCCAGCCCGAAGGCGTCCTGATCTCGCCTCCCGCAGAGCGGAGCGCGCGCCGGCCGTTCAACGAGGCGGTGCTCGACGCCGAGCGACCGGTGCATCGACTGGTCGAGCCGTTCACCCGGGTTGTCCGCGAGGAAACCGACCTGCTGCTCGAGGAGATAGCGCGCTCAGGCGTCTTGGCCTGGGACGATTACGTCACGACATGGATGCGGGTGGTGCGCCGGGTTGTGCTGGGCGATCGGGCGCGTGACGACGAGAAGACCACCGACCTGCTGCTCCAACTGCGTGAGGATGCCAATTGGTCGTTCTTGAAGCCGGGGCGCGATGCCCATCGTCGGGAGTTCCTCGTCCGGCTGCGCAGCCACCTCGAGCGCGCCGAGCCGGGCAGCCTCGCCGAGGTGATCGCGGCGACCCCCGCCCCGTCGGAGACGGAGCAGCAGGTACCGCAGTGGCTGTTCGCCTTCGACGCCGCCACCTGGGCCGGGTTCCGCGCGCTCGGCCTGCTCGCGGCCCAGCCCGGCGCGGTGGACCGGGCACGTGACGAGCTCCGCGGCCTGCCCGGCCTGCCGTTCCTCCGGGCCACGGTGCTGGAGTCGGTGCGCCTGTGGCCGACGACGCCTGCGATCCTGCGCGATACGACACAGGACACGGAGTGGGAGGGCGGCACGCTGCCTGCCGGAGCGTCTGTGCTGATCTTTGCCTCGTACTTCCACCGTGATGAGACCCGGCTGCCCGAGGCGCACCGGTTCGCGCCCGAGCTGTGGCTGCGCGAGCGGACCGACCAGGACTGGCCCCTCGTCCCGTTCAGCGGCGGACCGGGGATCTGCCCCGGGCGCAACCTCGTCCTGCTCACGACCAGCCTGCTGCTCGCCGGCTTGGTCGGGAGGACCCGATACCAGGTCGAGGGCGCCGACCTGGGCACCGTGAACGGTTTGACGCCCTGAGCGTCGCCGAGCCGACGCTGGCCCGCTCGCCCGAGCAGCGCATCATTGTGGAGCTGCCGGGTCTGCAGGGCTCTACCAAGGCCGCCGAGGTCTCGACCGGACCGCACAACTCACCGCACTGGCCCTGCTTATCGGCATCGTGGCCGGGACGGCGTCGACGGTGAGCGTGGCCGCATCGCTCGCGATCAAGCTGCACGCCCACCGGCCTGCAGCGCGGGCCCTTACCCGCCACCGAGCGCCAAAACGTGCTGTCAGCGGCGCCGTCGTGTAGAGCATGTCCCTGTCCCATCTCTACGTGGCCTTGCTGGGCGGCGGTGTTGTGCTGCTTGCCAGCATCGCGGCGGCCCGTCTGGCTGCGCGCCTTGGACTGCCCAGTCTGCTGCTATTCCTCGCTCTGGGGGTCGTGATCGGCGAGGACGGGCTGGGCCTGGTCTTCAACGACGCTCGGCTCGCCCAGAACCTCGGCATCGCAGCGCTGGCGGTGATCCTGGTCGAGGGCGGGCTGACGACGAAGTGGGCCGACGTGCGCCCCGTGCTCGGTGCGGCCGGGGCGCTGGCCGTGGTCGGTGTTGCCGTCAGCGTGGGGGTCACCGCGGCGGGGGCGCACCTGCTGCTCGGGTTTGACTGGCAGCTCGCGCTGCTGCTTGGTGCGATCGTGTCCTCCACCGACGCCGCGGCGGTGTTCGCGGTGCTGCGTCGGCTGCCGGTGCCGCGACGGGTGGCGGGCCTGCTCGAAGCGGAGTCGGGCTTCAACGACGCGCCGACCGTCATCCTTGTGTTGTTGTTCGCCACCGTTCCGCTGGCCGAGGCGGGCGTGACCGGCGTCTTGGTGGATCTGGGTTACCAGCTGACGGCCGGTGCGCTGATCGGCTTGGCCGTCGGCCGGGTCGGCGTCACGGCGCTGCGCCGAGTGGCGCTCCCGGCGTCTGGGCTGTATCCGGTGGCGACGTTCGGGCTTGGCATCGTGGCGTTCGCGGCCGCCGGGACTGCCCAGGCTAGCGGGTTCATCGCCGCTTACCTGGCTGGTCTGGTGATGGGTAACTCCGGCTTGCCGCACCGGGCGGCGACGCGGTCGTTCGCCGAGGGCCTGGGCTGGCTTGCCCAGATCGGACTGTTCGTGCTGCTTGGGCTGCTCATTACGCCCAGCGACCTGCCCGGCCAATTGGTGCCCGCGCTGGTCGTGGGCGGGGTTCTCCTGCTGCTCGCGCGACCAGCCTCGGTGGTGGTGAGTCTGATTCCGTTCCGTATTCCGTGGCAGGAGCAGGTATTCCTCTCATGGGCCGGCCTCCGCGGCGCCGTGCCGATTGTGCTGGCCACGTTCCCCATCGTGGCCGGTGTACCGCGCAGCGAACAGGTCCTTGACATCGTGTTCGTCGGGGTCGTGGTGTTCACCCTCGTGCAAGGTCCGAGCCTCCCGCCGCTGGCCCGCGCGCTGGGTCTGTCGTCGGCCAGCGCCGCGCGGGAGCTGGCGGTGGAGGTCGCCCCGCTAGACGCGCTCGGCGCCGACCTGCTCACCCTCACGATTCCTGCGGGTTCGCGTCTGAACGGCGTAACCCTTCTGGAACTGCGGCTGCCGGACCCCACCGTCGTCACCCTTATCGTGCGCAACGGCCGGGCATTCGTACCGGACCGCGAGACGCGGCTCGCAGGGGGCGACGACCTCCTGATCGTGACGGCCGCGGGAACGCGCGAGGCGACCGAATGTCGACTGCGGGCGGTGAACCGACGAGGACGGCTCGCACGCTGGTTTGGTGAGCGCGGCGACCCGGACCCGGTGTAGCTATGATCCCATCACACACGCCAGGAGCGCCTCGGGAGCGAGCCCATGGCTTGGCAACGGGAACGCGGCCACCATGTCCTGGCCGTCGGGCCACACTGCCACACTGTCGCGGGTTAGCGGCAGCTCGGCGCGGACGCGGCGAGCAGGAAACGCTCGACGAGCGGAACGCCGGAGAACCCGACGCCGGCCGCCTTGCGACCCGGCTGTGCGCGTCATCGCAACCGACCACCCAGCCCCCGTCCACGACCTCGCCGCTCGCGAGCTGCCGGTGACGCCTCGGCGTCGGGCGCGAGCTCGGCGACCTCCCGACCCCACTCCACCACGCCTCTCAGCTCGCCGAGCCGGCGCCGCACCTGTCCCTCGATTTCGGCCTGCGACACCAGCAGGCCGGGGCGGCGCACCAGCCGCGTCGGCGTCCCGATCGCCAACCTGCCCAGCTCGCGACCACCGACATACACCACAGAGAGTCTTCAGCCGCAAGATCGACCAGCCGAAACTGGCCGCAGCCCTGAAGTACCTACGCCGCGGCGACACGCCCGTGGGGTGAAGCTCGATCACCTCGCCGGTCGGTCAAGGAAGTCCTGGCCATCGCCGCCGAGCTGCACGAGCGCGGAATCGGCGTCCGCATCCTGACCGGGACGCTCGCTGGCGCCTAACTCCCAACCGTAAGGGCAAGTCCCTCTTCACCCCGCGACATGATTCACCAGCGCACAATGGCCGGGCTCGGCCGCGGCCCGTGTACGAGGCCGAGTCAGCGGCCGGCCCTGCGTCATGGACCCGACAAGCTCACAGTTGGGGGCGCGCGGTTAGGCCTCCACGAGTCCAGCGCGGATCGCGTACCTGGTCAGGTCGAGCCGGTCGCGCATGCCGAGTTTCTGCAAGATGTTCGCGCGGTGCCGGTCGACGGTCTTGGCGCTGATGACTAACGTTTCGGCGATCTCTTTGGATGAGTGGCCTTCGGCGATCAGCTTGACGATTTCCTCCTCGCGGGGGGTGAGGATGCTGTTCGGGATGCGCTCACCCTGCCGGT
>JALZDN010000080.1 GCA_030862525.1 Actinomycetota bacterium
TACCAATCGGTAACCCTCAATGCCACCGCGCCAGGCCAGCGCGTAGACCAGTGCAGCCGCGCCCAGCCCGCCGACCAGCGCGGCGATCGGTATCCCGATCGTGCCCAGCGTGGCTCCAATCGCGCCAGCACCACCGCTGAGCACGATGACCGTGACGGCGGCGGCGCTGGCGCCCGCGGTGAAGCCGAGGAAGTCCGGACTGGCCAACGGGTTGCGCGCGATCGTCTGAAGGATCGCGCCGGACAGTCCAAGCGCTGCGCCGACCAGCACGCCGGTCAGCGTGCGCGGCAACCTCAGCTCCAGCACGATGAACTGGTCTGCGCGGTCGCCGCCGCCGAGCAGGACACTGAGCACCTCACCGATCGAGATCGGGAAGTCGCCGCGGCCGATATTCACCGCTGCCATGACCACGATCAGCGCCAGCCCGACCACCGTGACCGCGATCATCCTGGGCCGCCACACCCCGGAGAACCGGCCGACTCGCAGCGGTGGGCGACCGGCCACCCGCTCGCGCTGCAGCGTCCCGGTGGTCCCCGTCGTCTCTTTGATCGTCACAGTTTCACCAGCCGGCGACGGCGCACCAGGGCGATGAAGAACGGTGCCCCGATCAGTGCGAGCACAATGCCTACCTGCAGCTCTCCCGGCCGCACCACGATCCGGCCGATCACGTCGGCGGTCAGCAGCAGCACGGCGCCGGCCAGCCCCGCGGCGGGCAGCAGCCAGCGGTGATCTGGCCCGGTCAGCGCCCGCGCCACGTGCGGCACCACCAGACCGAGGAACGCGATCGGCCCGCAGGCTGCCACCGCCGAGCCGGCGAGCAGCGTGATCGCCCCCAGCCCGACCCAGCGGGTCACCGCAACCCGCTGGCCCAGTGCGCGGGCCACGTCTTCGCCTAAGGCCAGCAGGTTCAGCCCTGGCGCGTTCAGCATCGCCAGTATCACCCCGGCCAGCAGGAACGGCGCGATGCGGGCCGCGATCCCGGCGTCGCGACCGGCCAGCGAGCCGACCACCCAGAACCGGTAGGCGTCGAGGGTCGCAAGGTCGGCCAGCAACATGGCCTGGATCAGCGCGTACAGCAGGAAGGTCACCGACACCCCGGCCAACGCGAGTGTCACCGGCGTCGGTCCGCCCCGGCCCAATGACCCCAGCATGAACACCAGCACACTGGCTGCCAATGCTCCGGCGAAGGCGAACCACACATAACCGAACAGGTTCGTCACGCCCAGCGCGTAGATACCCAGCACCACGAAGAAGGCCGCGCCTGCCTCCACCCCGAGGATGCCGGGCTCGGCGAGCGGGTTGCGGGTGTGCCCCTGCATCAGTGCCCCTGCCAGCCCTAGCGCGATGCCCACGCCGATTCCGAGCACGGTGCGCGGCGCCCGCAGCGAGCGGACCACGATGTCGTCCTCGGTGCCGGTCGGCGACCAGATCGCGTCCCACACCACGCCGATCGGGATCGGCTTGGCCCCGACAGCGAGGCTGGCCAGTGCCGCCAGCGCCAGCAGGGCCAGCAGCCCGACGACGACCAGCAGGCGGCGTCGCCGCAGCGCACTCGGACTGGTCGAATCGGTCGCCGGCGGTGGACGGGTGGCGGTCGACGTCACGAAGGGCTCCTTTGTCCCTCGGCCGAGGGTCCCCCACTAGGTTGCCTACAGGCCGATGTGCCGGTCACGGCGCCTACGAAGCCGCAAAACCTTTCATGTCGTCGAGAACCAGGTCCGCGGCGATCGGCCCGATGCCGAGATACCACAGGTCATCCGGCACCTCGTGTGCCCGACCGCTGGACACCGCGTCGAGGCTCTGCCACAGCGGGCCCGTCGTGAGGCTGTCCTGCTCGGTTTCGCCCAACGAGGCGTAGAAGAGCAGGTCACCGTCGGCTAGAGAGAGTTGTTCCCGACTGATCTCGACAAAGGTCTTGTCGACCTGTTGGGACTGCGGACGGGCGAAGCCGGCGTCACTCAGGATGGTCCCGATGAAGGAGCCTTCGCCATAGAGCCGGATGCCGGTCGGGATGAACCGCAGCATGCTCACCGCCAGTGCGCCCGGATCACCGAACTGCTGCCCGACCTGTTTCGCCTTCTGCTCGTAGTCCGCCAGGATGCGCTCCGCCTCCGTCCGCTTGCCCAGCGCTTCGCCCGCGAGCAGGAAGTTCTCCTTCCATGCCACCCCGACCTTCTCGGCGAACACGGTGGGGGCGATCCCGCTCAACTTGTCGTAGAGCTCCTCATGACGCACCTTATTGGACAAGATCAGGTTCGGCCGCAAGGCGGCGATCTCCTCCAGATTCGGATCGTTGATGGTGCCGACCATCTTCACGCCCTGGGTGCGATCCGCCAGGTAGGACTGCAACCCGGAGGTGGCGTCGGCGCGCACCGCCCCCACCGGGGTGACGCCGAGGGCGAGGACCGAGTCCAGCTCACCGGTGTCGAGCACGACAACACGCTCTGGCTTGCCGATGATCTCGGTGCTGCCCATCGCGTGCTGCACGACCCGGGACGCGGCGTCGGCCCCGCCTGCGCCCGCTGCGCCCGGATCCACTCCCGAGCCACCGCAGCCACTCAACACCAGAGCGATCAACGCAAACATCACCAGGATCAGCCGACGATGTTGTCCCATCTGCGCTCCTTGAGATCAGGCCAGGCTTGCCTAAATAAAAATAGCCCAAAAGGGACGTGACCGCACCCTCTTAGGGGCTTGACCACATGGCGTCGCAGGCGCGTGGGAATGCCTCGGCTCACCACACCGGTTGAGCACAGTGCTGCCGACAGCAGTGCCCAGAAGATCGTATTGGAGTTGGTGTCGTGGACGCGGAACCGACGTCCACGGGCGCTGCACGGGTCGCTGCGCGGCTACCTCGCGAGGTCTGGGTACTGGTCGTGGTCAGCTTCGTGATCGCGATCGGCTTCGGCATCGTCGCGCCCGCGTTGCCGACCTTCGCCCGCAGTTTCGATGTCAGCGTCACGGCGGCGTCGATCGTCGTGAGCGCGTTCGCGTTCATGCGATTGGCGTTCGCCCCGGCCAGCGGCAAGCTGGTCTCGGCGTTCGGTGAGCGACCGGTTTACATCTGGGGCATCATCCTGGTCGGCCTGTCCACCGGCGCCTGCGCGTTCGCTGCGGACTACTGGCAGTTGCTGGTGTTCCGGGCATTGGGTGGTATCGGGTCGACCATGTTCACCGTCTCGGCGGTCGCACTCTTGATCAGGCTCACCCCGCCGCCGCTGCGCGGTCGGTCCACCAGCCTGTGGGCCACCAGCTTTCTGCTCGGTAGCATCGCCGGTCCGTTGGTCGGCGGCGGGCTGATCGTCATCTCGCTGCGCGCACCGTTCATGGTCTATGCGGTGGCCTTGTTCGTCGCCGCCGCGGTGGCCTGGCTATATCTGCGGCACTCGACGCTGGTCGATGCGGTATCGGCCGGGGACTCTCCAGCGCTGACGGTCCGTGAGGCACTGGGGAATCCGGCATACCGCGCCGCGCTGATCTCCAACTTCGCCAACGGCTGGGCGCTGTTCGGTGTGCGGGTTTCGCTGGTGCCGCTGTTCGTTGTCGAGGTGCTGAATCGGGGGGCATCGCTGGCCGGGTTGGCGCTGTCGGTCTTCGCCGCCGGCAACGTTGCAGCGCTGACCTTCTCCGGCAGACTTGCGGATTCCCTCGGGCGCCGCCCACCGATGCTGATCGGGCTGGTCGTCACCGGTGGTGCCACGATCTGGCTCGGCTTCACGGCCGGGGTGCCGGAGTTCCTGGCTGCCGCCTTGATCGCCGGGATGGGTACCGGGATCATCACGCCGGCGCAGGGCGCCACGGTGGCTGATGTGATCGGTTCGCGGGCCAAGGGTGGTCCGGTGCTCGCAGCTTTCCAGATGACTGCCGATATCGGTGCCATCCTCGGCCCGATCGCGTCCGGGCTGCTCGCTGACCAGCTGTCCTACACCGCGGCCTTCGCCCTGACGGGCGGCATCTCGCTGCTTGCCGCGGTGGCCTGGCTGCGTTCCCCGGAGACACTGCCCCAGCCGCAGGACAGCACCGCAACCGACATCGCTGCGGAATGCGGCTGCCGCGACGAAGGTCCCGAGGTACCGACCGGGCAGCGGGTGGCCGGTCGGCCGCGCCCGCCCGAGGCGTGACGCCGCTCAGCTCATGCTGACCCCGATCAGCGCGCCGACCAGGTAGGTCGCTACCGCAGCGATCACGCCGAACCCCACCTGGCGCAGCCCGCCCAGCCACCACGAGCGGGTGGTGAACCTCGACGCGAGCGCCCCGGCCACAAACAACCCTGCCGCGCCCGCGCCGAGGCCTGCGGCCAGCGACTCGAAGCCGAGTAGGTAGGGGATCAACGGGACCAGCGCGCCGATCGCGAAGCACAGGAATGACGAGCCGCCGGCTACCCACGGGGAGGGCTGCTCGTCGGGATTCACCCCGAGCTCCTGATTGATGTGCACACGGATCGCCAGTGATGGGTCGGCGTGCACCTCGTCGACCACCTGCTGCGCGGTCTTGCGGGTCAGTCCCATCTGCATGAACGAAGCGACCAACTCGGCCTTCTCCGCGGCCGGGTGCCGTCGTAGCTCGTCGCGCTCCACCCTGACCTCGGCGCGCACGGCGTCGTTCTGCGTCTCGACCGATGCATATTCGCCGAGCGCCATCGAGAACGCGCCCGCCACCAGCCCCGCCATCCCGGTCAGCACGATCAGGCCGGCACCTGCCCCGCCGCCACCCACCCCAGCGACCAGTGCGATGTTGGTCACCAAACCGTCCATTGCCCCGAAAACGGCTGGTCGTAGCCATCCTCCGGACACGTCCTGGTGGATGTGCCCGACTTCATCACCTGGATCGACAACCATCCAGCACCTCCGTGACACCGTCGCCGATCCACGGTACGGAGCACGCCTTGTCCAGCCGAAACTCAGGTTCTCCTCGCCATGGGCAGCCTCACCTGCCGAATCACGTGATGGCTACGCTGATCAGGCGAGCGTCGGCGGGTGGCTACGCGCGGACCGGGCAGACCGTGCAATCGTGCCGGACAGCCGGCCGAATAGCGGGAGGGACGTGTCGTGGGTGGCGCCGAACGGGGCCAGGCAAAGCGCAAGCGGCAGGCTGCCCAGGCGGTGACGGCGGCCCGCGGGGATGGAGGACCCAGCCGCGGGGTAGTGGCCGCAGTCGCCCTCGTCGTCGCGCTCGCCCTCGTCGTCGGGCTCGGGCTATGGCTGCAGAGCCGCAACAAGCCGGCTGACCTTCCGGCGACGATCCCCGTTGCTGCGGCCGGACCCGAGTACCCGGTGGCACTGCAGGGTGACACCGTGGTGGCCGGAAGCTCCCAGGCCCAGGTGACCATCGACATCTATGAGGACTTCCTGTGTCCGGGCTGCGCGGAGTTCGAGAAGCTCTACCACCAGCAGCTCTCACAAGCTGCCGCGGACGGCAAGGCTCGGGTGGTGTACCACCCGGTCGCCATTCTCGACGATGACTCGGAACCGGCCGGATATTCCACGCGGGCCGCCGGTGCGGCGTTCTGTGCCGCCCAGGCCGGAATCTTCCCCCGGTTCCACGACAGCCTGTTTGCCACCCAACCTGCCGAGGGAGGTCCGGGGTGGACCAGCGCCCAGCTCCAGCAGCTCGCTCGCGACCTGGGTGCCGGCGACGGCTTCGCGCGCTGCATGCAGGCCGGTACCGACCGGCGCGTGGCTGCCTCCACGAAGATCGCCAAGCTTTTCATCGGCGGCCTGCGACCCGATGGCCAGTTCGGTACTCCGAGCGTCGTCGTGAACGGCACGCTCGTCGACATCGGTGATCCAGGCTGGTTGGACCAGGCACTGAGCCGCGCTCAACGCTGAGCCGGTCCTGTTGCGGGAGGATCTTCGGTCTCGTGTACGGTGGCCTACGCGCCGCGGCAGGCTGGTGGCGATCTCTTCGGGGCTGTAGCGCAGCTGGTAGCGCACCGCACTGGCAGTGCGGGGGTCAGGGGTTCGAATCCCCTCAGCTCCACTCGAGAATGCTCAGCTCGATGACCTGGGCATTCATGCTTCTCCAGTGTGCGAGTCCCTTCTCTTTCTCTTGCCGCTACGGAAGAGTCGCGATCAGCATCCCGGCTCAGCCGCTAGCGGACGCCTCCGACCTTGCCGATGACAGTGCATGATGGCCCCGTTGATGTTCCGGTTATCGCCCCTCTGCGGGAATCGTCAGCGGGCGGGGCTTACGGAACACCGTTGCCCGGCACCTCGGTTGAGCTGCAACGTTCCCGTAGGAGGTTCCTCAATTGAGGATCCAGCATCGGGACTACCTGCTGGCAGTCCTGGACCCGGCTGCGGATCTTCGCCGGTTGCGCGCGTCAGGTCGGTGTGCATCGGTTGTGCCGTGCGCGAACGTGGGGGCTGGTCGACACATTTCTGGCAGCGTGGCGGCCGTGACTGGCTTCCGCTTCTCTACAACATCTTCGGCATCCGTACGGGGAAGGAGTTCGCCGAGACCTGTCGGCGCAGCGAGCGCCACGGCTATAACACGGTGTTCGCTTCGGATCACCTGGGCGTCGCCTCGCCGTTCCCGACGTTGGTCACCGCGGCCTTGGCCACCCAGCGCTTGCGGGTGGGCACGCTGGTGCTCAACGTGCCGTTCTGGAACCCGACGTTGCTGGCCCGCGAGGTGGCCACCACTGACGTGCTCACCGGCGGACGGCTGGAGTTGGGCCTGGGCGGGGGCCACATGAAGTGGGAGTTTGATGAGCTGCAGGATCGGCACCCCGGCCACGATTCGATCGGGGTGAAAGTGCAGCGTCACTTCGGTCGCGACGCTCAGGCGTGAGGTGAGACAACACGTCCCTGGGGAGAGGCAAGGAGACGGCTGGGCGCCGGTAGTGCAGTCGTGTTTGGTCACTGCTGGGTGGCTTCCTGCGTGGGGGTGGGGATCTCAGCGAGGATGAGGTACAGCGCACGGCGGGTCTCGGTAAGGACTCGCTGAGCGGCCTGCACCTGCTGGGCGTTGCTCCGGGTGAGTTGGCGGATGGGGTAGCGCAGCTCTTCCAGGGCGTCTCGAAGCTCGCTGCTGCCAGCGCAGCGCG
>JALZDN010000101.1 GCA_030862525.1 Actinomycetota bacterium
CTTCGCGGCCATCCCCTCCCTGTCGCTTACCGAGCAATAAGGTGCATCGACAGGCAATCGTAGGTACTCCATATCTGAACTCTCCGTAGAATATCGCCGCCTGCTACGTATTCGACAAGTAGGTCACTTCTAAGTAGTGCGTCCGTAAGAGTTAGGTGTGACTACTGATTGCCACACCGTGTAACCGCTGGGCAGAGTATGCAGTACTGAATCGGCACTGCCACCGATGAGGTGTTTGTAGTCCCGGGGGTCACCGGGACCACCTTTCCTAGGAGGATTAGATGTCTGACGCATTGACCTTTGCTGTGCTCGACGGTCAGCACGTGGAGCTGCTGCCGGCCCGTACCGTGCTGTCGGTGTTCAGCGCCGGTGGCGGCGGTGGCCGCGGCGGCAACGGGGGCGAGGGCGGCAACGGTGGTACCGGCCGTGGCGGCCTCGGTCTCAACCTGTTGAACATCAACCTGTTCGGCGACCAGACGAACAGCGCCGGTGACGGCTTCGGTGGCGCTGGCGGCAGCGGCAACGGTGGTATGGGCGGACTGCTCGGCAGCTGAGTCGAGCTAAGGCCGGGGGCTACACGATCGGGCATGGCGCGGTACCGAGGAGGGGTGGCTGGAGTAGCCACTCCTCCTCGGTGTTACCTGGGACTTCAATCTCCAGCCTAGGTAGTAACCCGGAAGAGTTAAGGGTGACTACTGATTGCCTACACGGCGTCACTGGATGCAGGCTATGTGGTGCCGGGTCGGCACTGCCACCGATGCGGTGCTTGCAGTCCCGGGGACCACCGGGACCACCTTTCCTAGGGGGATTCTATGTCTGACGCACTGACCTTTGCCGCGCTCGATGAGCAGCACGCGGAGCTGCTGCCGGCTCGTACCGTCCTCTCGCTGTTCAGCGCTGGCCCCCTCGGTGGCGGCCGTGGCGGCAACGGGGGCCTGGGCGGCCCCGGTGGCACCGGCAGGGGCGGCCTCGGCGCCAACCTCATCAACATCAACTTGTTCGGCGACCAGACCAACTACGCCGGGAGCGGCGTGGGCGGCGTGGGCGGCGGCGGCCTTGGCGGTCCCGGCGGAGCTGCCTACAGCTGAGGCGCGCTAATACCGCTGGGCGATCACATGGTTGCATGCTGTGACGGAAGGGGCGGCCAGGCGTGGCCGCCCCTTCGGCAACATGGTTGATGAACGGATGACTACGCAGTGAAGTGGGGAAACTAGGTAGCGACGAGCCGTGTCGCGTGGCGTTGGGCGTCGGTAGCATGCAGTGGCGGCGTTGAGCAATGCCACTCACGATGTCTTTTCGGTGCGGCAGTTTTCGATTCGGCAAAGTGGGGTTTTCGAGTCGGGGAGGGCGTCATCGATACTGAACGTGTGGTGATGGGGGCTGAGGGTGGTGCCGACCCTGCGGACGTTGTGGTGGGTGGGGGGCCGCGGTTGGCGGAGGGGACTGAGCTGATCGGGGAATATCAGGGATCTGGTTTTCAGGAGCCCAGGTATATTGTTCGTCGGGCTGATGGGCAGGTTATTCAGCTGCCTCGGTTGTTGTTTTTATTGGCGTCATTGTTGGATGGTCGGCGTGACCTGGCGGCGTTGGCGGGGTTGTTGACTGCCGAGTTCGGCAAGGTGGTGGCGCCGCAGCAGGTGTCGTATCTGATCGATAACCGGTTGCGTCCGGTGGGGATCGTGGCGGCTGATGCTGGGGTGGCGGCCGCTGGTGGGGCGCCGTTGATGCAGTTGAAGTCGGATCCGTTGTTGGCGTTGAAGCTTCGGGTGGGAGTGATCCCGGAGCGGGCGGTGTGGCGGATCGCGGGGGTGTTCGGGCCGATGTTCTGGCCGCCGGTGATCTTCGTCGGGTTGGCGTTGTTCGTGATGGTGGATGTGGCGATCATCGCTGGTGGCGGGTTGGGGCAGGTCGTGCCGTCTGCGTTGGCGTTGGTGTATCAGCCGGCGTTGACGTTGTTGGTGTTGGGGATGGTGTTGGTGTCGGCGGCGTTTCATGAGTGTGGGCATGTCGCGGCGTGTCGGTATGGCGGGGCGCGGCCGGGCAAGATGGGTTTTGGGTTGTATCTGGTGTGGCCGGCGCTGTATAGCACGGTGACCGACTCCTACCGGTTGAGCCGGGCTGGTCGGCTGCGCACGGATTTGGGTGGGGTGTATTTCAACGCGGTGTTCATCGCGGGGATGGGCCTGGCCTACCTGTACACGGGGTCGCCGTGGTTGTTGGTGGCGATCGTGTTGATGCACATCGAGACCGCGACGCAGTTCTTGCCGGTGATCCGGATGGACGGCTACTACATCCTCAGTGATCTGATCGGGGTGCCGGACCTGTTTTCCCGCCTGGGGCCGGTGCTCAAGAGCATGTTGCCGGGGCGGCCGAGTCATCCGCGGGTGGCGGAGCTCAAGCCGTGGGTTCGCCGCACGATCACGGTGTGGGTGGCCGTGGTGGTGCCGGCCCTGCTGTACTGGGTGATCGGGTTTTTGATCATCGTGCCGCAGGTGTTCCCGGTGGTGTGGGACCGGATGCTGGAACTGGGGTCGTTGACCGGGGCCGCGGCAGCCACCGGCAGCGTGGCCGAGACCGTCTTGGGTGGGATCCAGATCGTGTTGTTGTTACTGCCCTGGGCAGGCGGTCTGCTGCTGTTCTGCATGATCATGCATCGCCCGCTGCGGTGGGCATTGACCCGCTTGGCCCCCACCCGCCTGCGCGTGAGGAGGTCCTAGTGGCTGTCACCGTCGTCGGCTCAGACCGTGGCCTACTGCGAGCGGCTGGCGCAGCGTTGCGTGCGGCAGCGGTGCTGACCGCAGTGATGTTGCTGGCCGGCTGTCTGGGTGGCGGCACCAGCGGCACCGGTAACCCGGGCACTCCGGGCACTCCGGGCACCGGGGATAGCGCTGGCAATGGTTATGGCGGTCAGGGTGGTGCCGCTGGTGATGGTGGCACCGGGGGCGATGGCGGCGATGGTTATGGCGGTTGGGGCAGCAATGGCTACGGCGGTGACGGGGGCAGCGCAGCCGGCTCGGTAGTTGGTTCTGGGCGCCTCACAAGCCGATTGATCAGCTTGTCCGGTGTCAACTCAGTGATAGTCGGGGCCGGTTTTGTGGTCCGTCTCGACATCGGCGGGTCCGAGCAGGCAAAGATCACGATGGACGACAACCTCACCGATCGGGTTCAGGCCACGGTAACTGGCGACCAGCTCGTGCTGGGTCTCACTCCGGGAGCCCCCGTCCGTGACGCCACCATGACCGCCGAGGTCACCGTGGGTCGACTGGATCGACTTGCCACCAGCGGTGTCAGCCGGATCATGCTGGTTTCGGCACCATCGGGTCCGGCACTGAACCTGACCAGCACCGGGACCAGTGCGGTGACCGGCCCCATCCGGGTCGATCGCCTGCAGGCCACCGCGTCCGGGGCCGCCACCGTGGCGTTGTCCGGGCTGGCCGGAGAGGCCGACCTCAGCGGGGCGGGTGCCAGCCGGTTACTGCTGGCCGACTTGGCTGTTCGCAACCTTGAGGTCGGCCTGTCCGGGACCAGCCACGCCACCGTGACGGTCAGCGACACGTTGGCCGCAGAGACTGCCGGCGCCTCAGTGCTGCGTTACCGTGGCACGCCGAACATCACTCGCCAGCAGACTTCCGGGATTTCATCGATCGCGCGGGATTCACCGTAGTAAGTGCTCAACCATTGTCCCGTGATCGGGTCTAAATCTATTGACCCGGAATCCGAGCGGAAAGTCACCACATGTGCACGGCCTGTTACGGTGTAGAGGTCCAATCTCTTCGGCACTCACCGGCATTTCAGCTTCTGGGGCATATCGACTGTGGCGATCTCGTCACCGTTAGCATATGCTGATCTCACAGGGGTTAGCTCGTTAGCTATTGGCGCGACGCGGGGGGGCGTAGCCAATGTGTCACAGGGGGGATGAGCCGTCGGCTATTTGTGCCGGGCCATCAGCGACACCCCGGACCAGCGCGGGATATCGAGCGCGTTGGCCGGTTCAGCCATGAGAGCGGATTCCTGGACGCTCATGGGCCGTGACTCAGAGTTGCAGTTCATCACTGAGCGTACAACCAGTCTGGAGCCACGTAATGTAGTTGTTGCAGGTCCCGCCGGAGTCGGTAAGACGCGGCTTGCTCGGGAGGCATTGGAAGCGGCCAAGCGCAGCGGTCGTTCGACTTGTTGGGCCGCGGGAACAAGCGCGGCGGCGGCGATTCCCTTGGGGGCGGTAGCGCATCTGCTGCCGGCGTTGGGAACCGTGTCCGACCCGTTGACGTTGCTGCAACGCGCGGGCGCTGCGATTGCCGACCAAGGCCGGGGACACCGGTTGATCGTGGGAATCGACGATGCGCATCTGCTCGATGAGCTGTCGGTGACCCTGGTGCACCAGCTTGCTCTCACCCGTGCCGCGTGTTTGGTGTTGACCGTGCGGACCGGGGAGCCTGCTCCGGATCCGGTGGTAACGCTGTGGAAGAACGGACTGGCCGATCGGTTGGAGCTGCAGCAGCTGCCGCGGGTGCAGATGGAGCGGCTGGTGACCGGGGTGCTTGGCGGCGTAGTGGCGAGCCGGACCATCGAGCGGTTGTGGCGTGCCACCCGCGGGAACGTCCTGTTTCTTCGCGAGCTCGTCGAGGGCGGATGTGAGACGGGCCGACTGCGGATGCGCGACGGAGTGTGGCGGTGGGAAGGGCGCATCGAACCCACGCCGCGCCTGCGGGACATTGTTGCGGCCCAGCTCGGTGGGCTCGGTGCCGACGAGCAGACCGCACTGGAGTTACTGGCCACCGACGAGCCCTTGGGCTTGGGTCGGGTGGCCAGTCTGATCAATCCCGAGGTAGTCGCGGTACTGGAGCGCCGCGGCTTGGTGACCGTGGTGAACAGCGGCTGGCGAGCCGAGGTGTGGTTGGCCCACCCGATCTATGCCACGGTGGTGCGAGACCAACTGCCGGAGGCCGAGGCCTGTCGGTTGCGTCGCCGGCTGGCTAACGCTCACTTGCCTTGGAAGCGCCAGGATGACCTGCTCCGCGCCGGCACATTGCTGTTGGACAGTGACCAGCCGGGGGCGCACGCGAGCCTGCTAGCCGATGCCGCGGTGCACGCCAACGCGCTACTTGATCACGACATCGCTGCGCGCATGGCACGGGCGGCGATTGACGGCAGCGATGGTCGGGACGGCGTGCGGGCGCACCTGGCGTTGCTGGAGGCGGTGCGCTGGCAGGGTCAACCCGACGAAGCCGAACAGGTGGCGGCCGTGACCGCACCGTTTGCCACTTCGGCTGAGGACCGCTCCCGCCTGGCTGTAGTGCGCGCCCTGAACCTGTTCTTCGGTCTTGGTCAGGTGGCGAAGGCCGAGGCCACCCTGCACAAGGCGTCGGCTGACGCTGCCGACAACGAGACGTGCCGGCGCACCAGTGCAGTACACGGCGTGCTTGCATTCTTCGCGGGACGGCCGCAGCAGGCAGCGGAGTCCGGCGGCGAAATCCTGGCGTCAGAGGGCGCCAGTCCGGAGGCGGTGGTTTGGGCGTCCAGTGCGGCCGGGATGGGGTTAGCCGCGCGAGGCCGCCCCACTGAGGCGTTGTCGGCGGTGACCGCCGGTTGGGAGGCGCTCAAACGCTGCACAACCGAGCCGGAGATGGCGCTGTGCAGGCAGACCCTGGCCCACAGTGAACTGTCGGCGCTATTGCTGGCAGGGCGCATCGACGATGCCCAGGCGCGGGCCGTCGAACTGCACCAGTGGTGCATGAGTCAGCCGCAGTGGGCCGGGGACGCCCTGGCCGCCGCGCATGTGGGATGGGCGGCGCTGGCCGCCGGGCATCTCCGCACCGCCATCCGTTGGCTGACCGAAGCCGTGGCCGGCCTGGGTGAACGCGACCCGGGTGGCTTCGAACAGCTGTGTATCGCACTGCTGGCTCAAACGCATGCTCAGCTCGGTGAGCCCGCGGCTGCCCGGCGCCTTCTAGACGGCGGCACGGCACACGACTCTCCTGGGCAACACTCTTTTGGGCACCACTGTGCCGTCTTCGAGTCGGAGTTCCTGCTGGCGGAAGCCTGGCAGGCGGCTGCTGACGACCGCATATCCCAGGCGAACGATCGGGCGCTGCGAGCGGCGGCAGTGGCAGCCGGTATGGGTCAGCGGGCCATGGAGGCACAGGCCTTGCACACCGCGGTCCGGTTGGGACGCGCCGGGCAGGTGACTGGGCGGTTGCGCCAGTTGGCCGGCCAGGTCGATGGTCCGCTGGTGGCAGCCTTCAGCGCGCACGCCGAGGCCGCCGCCGCCAGCGCCGGTGGAGCACTTGACGATGTGGCCGCCGAGTTCGAGGCGATGGGTGCCCGGCTGCTGGCCACCGATGCTGCCGCGCACGCTGCCGCGGCCCATCAGCGAGCCGGTGACCGTCGCCGAGCGGCGGCCTCCACGGCTCGGGCTGCCAGCCTGGCCCGGGCGTGCGAGATGATCCGCACGCCTGCCCTGGAACAGCTCGCACCGCGACCCCTGACCAGCCGAGAAGACGAGGTCGCTAGCCTGGTCGTGCAGGGCATGAAGAATCAGGCGATTGCCGAGCGGCTGGTGCTGTCGGTGCGGACCGTCGAGGCTCACCTGGCTAACGCCTATGCCAAACTCGGCATCAGTAGCCGTGCCGAGCTGGCCCGAGCGCTCCGGACAGACTAAATCCCTTGCTGGACTAGCCTGGAGATCATGGCGGCGAGAATCGTGCTTTTCGGCGCCACCGGCTACACCGGCCGTCGGACTGCCGAGGCGATGGTGCGCCGAGGCCTGCGGCCGGTCCTGGCCGGGCGCAGTGCCGTCCGGCTCGCCTCGCTGGCAGGGCGGCTCGGGGACCTCGAGGTGGTGACCGCCGACGTCGGCGACGTCGCGTCGGTACGGGCTCTGGTCGGCCAGGGCGACGTCCTGGTCAGCACGGTCGGCCCGTTTGTGCGACTCGGCGAGCCCGCGCTGAGGGCCACGATCGACGCGGCGGCAATTTACCTCGACTCCACCGGTGAACCCCCGTTCATTCGGCGGGTCTTTGAGGAGTTCGGTCCGCTCGCCGAGCGGACCGGGGCGAGCCTGGTCACCGCGTTCGGCAACGACTACGTGCCCGGAAACCTTGCCGGTGCCCTCGCGCT
Organism: Actinomycetota bacterium; assembly: GCA_030862525.1. GTDB lineage: Bacteria > Actinomycetota > Actinomycetes > Mycobacteriales > Pseudonocardiaceae. The sequence goes on from JALZDN010000101.1 coordinate 7,117, forward strand.
GCGGCTGGCGGCTGGCGTGGTGCACCGGGTCGAGATCGGTTACCTGATCAGCGGGGTCGGCCGGAGTCAAGTGTTCAGCCGGGGTACTTTCGCCTCACTTGCCGGGGTAGCAACCGAGCCCGCCTTCACCTGGCGAGACGGGATCCGCGCGGAACCCGCAGGGTTGCGGATGCGGACATTTCCCTTGGGCGGGCTGGACCGCCCAGCAATGACCATCGGTTCCACCGAGCACTATGCGTTGCCGCGGCTCGCCGGCCCCCGGGGCCTGCCCGAGGTGGACGTCTACCTGGGCTGGTTCGGCTCCGCGACGCGTGCACTGCATCGGTCTTCCCGGCTGGTCCCAACGCTGCTGCAGCTGCCCGGGGCCCGACCACTGGTGCGCAGGATCGGGGAGCTCGCGCAGCGGTGGGTAGCCGAGGAGCCGGATCCGGTCGCTCTGGCACGGGTCGTCCCGCATTTCATCGCAACCGCCTATGACGCATCCGGGACCGCACTGGCTGAGGTGCACTTGGTGTCCGGCGAGCCCTACCAGCTCACCGCAGACCTGCTCGCCTGGGGTGCTGAGCGTGCCGCCGAACACGGAATGTCCAGGCCGGGAGCGCTCGGCCCGGCGGAGGCCTTCGGTCTGGACGCGCTCGAGACCGCAGCTATCGAGGTGGGTCTGCGCCGCCTGTGATCCACAGCGCTGCTGGCTAGGATGACCCGGTGACACGCAGGGACACCGTCAGAGTAGCAACGGTGCTGGCCCTTGGGATCGGATTGGGAGTGCTAGGGCTGGGGTGGTTGCTGTGGCCGGGCGCCGGGGAAGGTGATGTCCGCCTGGGCCGCGGCACCGTGGTGCAGTCGGTGGATTGTGGCCCATCCGACGCTCAGGACGAGGTGCGTGTCGAGCTGTTCGACGGCCGCGCGGTACCCGGCCGGCTGGACGGCTGCGGTCACGGCCTGGGTGAGGTGCTGACCGTCGAGGTGCCCGACCCGTTGCCCGCGGGGGACGTGGTCGTCCGCCTGCCGGGAACCGGGGTGCCAGCTGCGGCGACGCAAGCGCAGCGCATCGGAGCTGTCGGTGTTGCGGTCGCCGGAACCGCCGGAGCACTCCTGGCTTGGCGACTGCGCAGCCAGCGCGGCTGAGCCACCCGTAGGGTTGGCCCATGTCCCGTATTCCCTCGCCCACGGTCGAGCTGCACCGAGAAACACTGTCCAACGGGTTACGGGTGGTGCTGGCCCCGGACCGGTCCGCCCCGGTGGTCGCCGTCGGTGTCCACTACGACGTCGGGTTCCGTTCCGAGCCGGAGGGTCGCACCGGCTTTGCGCACCTCTTTGAGCATCTAATGTTCCAGGGCAGCGAGAGCCTTGAGAAGCTCGCGCACTTTCGACACGTGCAGTCGTCGGGCGGGACTTTCAATGGCTCCACCCATCCTGATTACACCGACTATTACGAGGTAGTGCCCTCGGCGGCGCTGGAACGTGCACTGTTCATGGAGGCGGATCGGATGCGGGCACCGCGGCTCACCGCGGAGAACCTGCGCAACCAGGTCGACGTGGTCAAAGAAGAGATCCGGCTCAATGTGTTGAACAGGCCTTATGGCGGGTTTCCATGGATCACGCTACCGCCGGTGCTTTATGAGACCTTCCCCAACGCGCACAACGGGTACGGTGACTTCTCCGAGCTCGAAGCGGCCACCGTAGACGACTGCGCGGCGTTCTTCGACGTTTACTACGCGCCCGGCAATGCAGTACTCACGGTGGCCGGCAACCTCGACACCGACGATGCTGTGAAGCTGGTGCACCAGCATTTCGATGATGTCCCGGCCCGTCCGGTTCCGGTCCGGCCGTCGTTCGCTGAGCCACCGCCGGATCGGGAACGCCGGCACTGCCAGCCCGATCCGCTCGCTCCGCTGCCCGCGTTGGCCATCGGCTACCGGATGCCCGATCCGACCGTCGACCTCGACGGCTACGTTGCTCACGAGGTGCTGTCCGCGGTGCTCTCCGACGGAGACTCCTCTCGCCTGATGCAGCGCCTCGTGCACCGCGACGAGCTGGTGACCGACATCAGCGCCAGGTGCGGGTTGTTCGGTACGCCGCTGGATGCCCGCGACCCGGATACCTTCACGGTCACCGCCATCCATCCGTCCACTGTCGACGTCGACCGGGTGCTGGTGGCAATCGACGAGGAGCTCGCCCGGCTTGCCGCGGACGGTCCGGACCCCGATGAGTTGAGACGGATCACCGCCCGGTGGGCTGCCACGCTGTTCCGTGAGCACGATCGGCTGGTGTCGCGGACGCTGGCCATCGGCGCCTTCGAGCTGCTGCACGGACGCGCCGAGCTCATCACGGAGCTGCCGGCATTGGTGGCCGCGGTGGGTGCCGAGCAGATCGCGAGCGCGGCCGCCAGGCTGCAGCCGGACTCCCGTGCGGTCTTAATGCTCGAACCCGCAAGCGGTTCTTCGGCGTCGAAACAGGAGGCGTAATGCTGCACCGCAGTGCCGAGCAGATCGGCAGAACCGACCTGGGGCCGCGTCCGCTACCACCACTGGGTTCGACGCCCCCCGCCAGTGCACCGTCCGTTGTGGACACCGTGTTGGACAGCGGGCTGCGGGTGATCGCGGTCCGGCGGCCCGCGGTGCCGATGGTGGAGCTGCGCCTGGAGATCCCGTTCGGCGGCACGCATCGGACCCATCCGGCCCGCGCCGAGGTGCTGGCCGCCACCATGCTGTGTGGCACGCCGCGACGGGACCGGTTCGCCGTCGACCAGGCACTGGCCGCTGTCGGCGGTGATCTGGCAGCCGGAGTGAACCCCGAACACCTGTCGGTGGCGGGGTCGGCGTTGGCCAGCGGGCTGGATGTGTTGCTCGATGTGCTCGGCGACGCGCTGCGCTCGGCCTCATACGCTGCCGGCGAAGTGGCTCGGGAGCGATCTCGGCTGGTGGAGCGAATCACGATGAGCCGCTCCCAGCCGCGGGTGATCGCCCGGGAGGCGCTGCAGCGGCGCCGCTACGGCAAGCACCCGGCCACCCGGGAGTGGCCGGAAGCTGATGATGTAGCCGCCGTGACGCCGGAGGCGGTGCGCGCCTTGCACCGCCGCTCGGTGCTGCCTGGCGGCGCAATGCTGGTGCTGGTGGGTGACATCGCCCCGGACCGTGCGGTGGAAGCGGTGACGTCCGTCCTGGCGGGCTGGAAGTCCGACCGGTCAGCGGTCGGGTTGGCCCCGCTGCCTGAGCTGACCGGTGCTGACCTGCAATTGGTGCACCGTGCGGGTGCGGTGCAGTCGCAGCTGCGACTGTCCGCGCAGGCGGTGCCGCGTACCGATGACCGTTACCCAGCGCTGCAGCTGGCCAATTTGATCTTCGGGGGGTACTTCTCCTCCCGCTGGGTGGAGAACATTCGGGAAGACAAGGGCTACACCTACGGCGCGCACTGTGGAATGGAGTTCACTGCGCACGGGGCTACGTTGGTCGCCGAGGCTGACACTGCGAGCGAGGTTACTGCGGCCGCGCTACTGGAGACTCGCTACGAGTTGGGCCGGATCACCGTGGTGGCACCCGCCGAGTCGGAGATCGACAACGCCAGGCACTACGCGATCGGATCGCTGACGATCGCCACCTCGTCACAGCGAGGCCTAGCAGGCCACCTCATCACGCTGGCCGCCCTTGGCCTGGACCTCGACTGGCTGCGCACCCACCCCAGCCGACTGGAAGCGGTCACCAGTGAACAGGTCGCCGAGGCAGCCACTGAGTTCTTCGCGCCCACCCGTTTCACCGGCGTGGTGGTGGGCGACGCGGAGCGACTGGCCAACCCGCTGGCCGCCCTAGGTGGTGTGGAACTGCCGTGACCCGTGCCGCTGTGACCTGACGGTCAGTGATCTGACGGTCAGGTTCAGATGAAGTACAAGCCGATCATCCATCCGGTACTGGTCAGCGCCATCACCATGACTGACCACAGCACAAGTAGCGGGACACTGAACCACACTCCGGGTGTGCCATCCGGCGAATCCTGGATGTCGGCGGCGTGCCACCGCATGTGGTCTGTGAGTTCGCGTTCCCAGAGCGTCCGGTCGGTGATCTCCACTGGCCCATCCTCCTTGCCGCGACCCGTCAGAGAGTGATTACGCGTCGGAGCATAGTGCTTTTGCACCCGACCCGGGTAGGATCGCGACTCGCCTAGGCGGCGATGGCCTCGGTGATCTGGTCGATCGTGGGGTTGGTCAGTACTGAACCATCCGGCAGCAGCACGGTCGGCACGGTCTGGTTGCCGCCGTTGGCGCCGGCCACGAACGCGGCTGCCGCCTCGTCGTGCTCGATGTCCACTTCGCGGAAGCTGATGCCGGCCCGGTCCAACTGGGCTTTGAGTCGCCGGCAATAGCCGCACCACACCGTGCTGTACATCGTCAGGTTGCTCACGCAGACATCAACACCGCGACGCTCTGCGGTGTTCCTGATGGTGTCGGACCGCTCTGCCAGGATGCCGACCGTGGGCACGGCGCAACATGACCTGGATCTTCTCGACGGTCTCGACGAGGAGCAGCGTGCGGCGGTGTGCGCGCCGCGGGGTCCGGTTTGCGTGCTGGCTGGTGCGGGCACCGGAAAGACCCGCACCGTTACCCGACGGATCGCCCAGCTGGTCCGTACCGGCCATGTCGCTGCGGGACAGGTCCTTGCGGTGACGTTCACCGCTCGTGCGGCGGGCGAGATGCGCACCCGGCTGCGCGACCTGGGCGTTGGGGGGGTGCAGGCCCGAACTTTCCACGCTGCCGCGTTGCGCCAGTTGCGCTACTTCTGGCCTCGGGTGGTGGGTGACCAGCCGTGGCCGCTGGTGGAGCACAAGCTGCGGCTGATCGGCCAGGCCGCGCAGCGAGCCGGAGGTGCAACCGCTCTCGACGAGCTGCGCGATCTCGCCGGCGAGATCGAGTGGGCCAAAGCCAGCCTGGTCACCGCCGCGGATTACCCCGCTGCGGTGGTCGCGGCGCGCCGGGACACCCCCGCGCCGGCGGCGCAGATCGCGGCGATCTACGCGGAATATGAGGAGATCAAGAACCGCAGCCGGGTAGTGGACTTCGACGACCTGTTGCTGCACACCGCGGCCGCGCTGGAGGAACACTCGGGAGTTGCGCAGGAGTTCCGGGACCGCTACCGCTGTTTCGTCGTCGACGAGTACCAGGACGTCACACCGCTGCAGCAGCGCGTCTTGGACGCCTGGCTGGGGGCGCGTGACGACCTCACCGTCGTCGGTGACGTGAACCAGACCATCTACTCCTTCGCCGGTGCGGCCCCCCGGTTCCTGCTGGAGTTCACCAGGCGTTTCCCCGATGCGGTGACGGTGCGGCTGCGCCGCGATTACCGCTCCACGCCGCAGGTCGTGTCGCTGGCAAATCGGGTGATCTCTGCTGCGGCCGGCCGGCCAGCGGGTGCCCGGCTGCAGCTGCAGGGCCAGCAGCCACCCGGTCCGGAGCCGTCTTTTGAGGAGCACGACGATGAGCCCGCGGAGGCCGCCGCCGTGGCGGAGGCGATCGGCGAGTTGCTGAGTCAGGGAATGGCGGCCGCCGAGATCGCCGTGCTGTACCGGGTCAACGCCCAGTCCGAGGCTTACGAGCAGGCGCTGGACGCCCGCGGGATCCCGTTTCAGGTCCGCGGTGGAGAGCGGTTCTTTCAACGCCCGGAGGTTCGGGCCGCGATCCGCGCGCTGCGAGCGGCGGCCACGGCAGGCACGGTGAATTCGGCAGGGGAGTTGGGCGCGACGGTCCGCGAGGTACTCGCCGCCCACGGGCTTACCACCCAACCCCCTGGGGGCGGGGCCGCACGGTCACGCTGGGAATCGCTGCACGCGCTGGCTGAGCTGGCCACCGATCTCGCGGCCGACACACCGGACGCCGACCTAAGCCAGCTGATGACCGAGCTGGACGCTCGCGCCGACGCCGCGCACCCACCTGCGGTACAGGGGGTGACGCTGGCCTCCCTGCACGCCGCGAAGGGCCTGGAGTGGGATGCGGTTTTCCTGGTCGGGCTCGTCGAGGGGACGATGCCGATCCAGTACGCCGACGGTGACCAGGCTGCCCTGGAGGAAGAGCGCCGACTGCTCTACGTCGGCGTGACCCGGGCCCGCCGTTGGCTCGCGCTGTCCTGGGCGCTGTCGCGCAGTGCAGGTGGTCGGCGCTCGCGGCGTCCCAGTCGCTTTCTCCACGGCCTGGCACCCCAGGGCGCTGCGGCGGTGCGGCCGGCCGGTTCCCATGCCGAGCCCAAAGCCGTGCTCAAGACGGGCTCCGGCAAGGCATGCTGCCGGGTCTGCGGGGTCCCCGTCACGGGCACGCTCGCGGTGAAGCTGTCCCGATGTGCCGCGTGCCCGTCCGATGCCGACCCGGAGCTGCTGGACCGGTTACGGGACTGGCGGACCGACTGCGCGAAGGAGCAGAGGGTTCCCGCCTTTGTGGTCTTCACCGATGCGACGCTGACCGCCATTGCCGAGCAACGGCCGGCTGACGCGGCCGGCCTGACAGCCATCCCCGGGATCGGGGCTGCCAAGCTGGACCGCTACGGGGCGGAGGTGCTTGCCCTGATACGCGGCGGTTCGGCCAGTGGTTGACAAAGAAAGTACGAAATTCGGTTGCTGGTGTATCAGCAGGATCCTAACCTTGCTCTTAATCTTCGGAAGCGGCGGTTGCATGCTGCTGACCAGGATGGGTCGCCCAGCATTGAGCGTGGGCCGAGCGGGAAGGGAGGTGCCGTGATGGAGATCTGCACGACCACCGGCGCCCGTTGCTTCCCGCAGCGCGGGCACCTCGCTATGCCAGGAGAGGTCTGGTCCAAGCGCTTGCCGATCGCGCCGACTGGCGCGCTTCGGCTGCGTGCCGGGCGTTCCTTCCACCGCACCGTCAACAACCCGACCGGCCTTGAACTGCCTGTTAACGACCGCATGCGTACGTCTGCATCGGAGCCTTGATCCTCGAGCCAGCAGCAACCGGCTCATGAAGGCCGCGGACCCCGCAGCGGGATCCGCGGCCTTTGTGTGTTGCTAGGTCCTCATCCCGTGGCGGGCACGGTACCGGCGGTTCGCACTGGCACCACCACCGAGGAGGAGAGACAAGTGTTGACCGCGACCGTCGCGCTGGATGGCGGGGCATTGCCCGACCTGTTGGGTGGGGCAGAGCTGGCCCACCTGCTCGATACCGCGCCCTCCGGATCAGACGCCCTGCCCTGCCGCGCACACAATCCGGACCTGTGGTTCGCCGAGGTACCAGCAGAGCTGGAGCGGGCCAAGCAGCTCTGCACCGGTTGCCCGGTCAGGGTCCAGTGCCTGGACAGCGCGCTGGCCCGGCGGGAGCCGTGGGGAGTGTGGGGTGGTGAGATCTTCGACCACGGTGCAGTGATCGCGCGCAAGCGTCCGCGGGGCAGGCCCAGCAAGGCCGCCCTCGAGCGGGACCGCGTCGAGCGGGATCGCTCCGGACGGGGAACCGCCGCGTGACCGCCCACCCACCAGGGTTGGCCGCCCTTCAAGGGCGCCCAACCCCGGTCCCGGGTGCACACAACAACAGCCAACCCGGCCGGTGCCAAGAGCTGCGCCTGCGCCGGCTGATCGCTCAGGAGTTGAAACACCATGTTCCTGCACGAAGTGCTCGCCCGAGACCGAATGCGCGAGGACCAACGCCGTGCCGGCCAGGAGCGGCTGGCCAGGCGGCTCGCTGCGATTCGTCGTTGGCACCGCCTGGCCCGCTACGCCGACCGGCGAGCCCGCCGCGTCGCCGAGCGCCTGTAGTTGGGGGCCCTTCAAAGGCCCC
>JALZDN010000121.1 GCA_030862525.1 Actinomycetota bacterium
GCGACCAGGTCCCTGGCGGCCGCGGCGGGAAGGGGTCCCCAACCGGGTAGCTCCGCGGAATGCTCGTCGACCCCGAGCAGGGTGGACAGTCGTACCCGCACCTCGATGCCGTTCCTCGCTGGGCGACTCTTCACCGGGCGACTCGTCCCGGTCTCACCGGGACAGCCCGTGCTCGGTTGATGGGTGCGCTCGGGCTGGTCGGACCGCTCGACTGGCACGGGTTGCCCGGGTTCTTCGCGCTCTGGGGCTTCGTGGTCGGGCTCGACCCGGTTGCGCTGCTGGCTGGGCTCGGCGTCGGGGTCACCGTCGGCGGGTGCGATGGGCCCGAGGCACAGCATGGTGGCCAGGATCTGCTGGCGGGTGAGCCCGTCGAGGGTGCCGTCGAGCAGACGCAGGTAGAGGTCGGCGCGGGCCTGGCCGATCGTGGCCGGGTACCCGGCCGCCCGCAGGGCGTCGGCGAGCACTTCAAGGCGCGCAGCGGCGGCCGCGGCGTCGGCGGCGGGCAGCCCGGATCCGGTGAGCACGGCGGTGCCGGTGTGGTCGAGGTAGCCATGGACAGCGCGCTCGCGCACCGCGCGCTGGTATGTGCGGCGGGTGTAATCAGGATCGATGGCCTGCACCTCCCGCAGCAGCCGCGCGGCCAACTGAGCGGGGGTCCAGCCCGGCGCCACGGGGACCAGCCGTTCGCAGATCCGGTCGACTTGGGCGGGCGTGCGGTCACTGAGGTAGTCGGTGAACACCCGTGCCTTGTGGTGATCCAACTCGCCCGCCGCCAGAGCCGCATGCAATCGGGGCAGCCGATCGACGAGCACCTGCGCGCAGCCCAGTTCGTAGTCCGCCCGGCGGGCGGTGAACGTCAACGCCGCAGCGATCTCCGCGCTCTCCCATCCGTTTGTTGTGCGCCCGGCTACCTCGGCCATTGCCGCCCAGCACCGTGCATAGCCTCGGGACACCTCGGCCCACGCGGCGCGCAACTCGTCGACGATCTTCTCTTCGGAGATCACCGAGCTTGCCACCGCCGACATGGATCGACCATACGTTCGACCCCTGACAGAACACAGGCGCACACCTGCAGTCACAACCCGGGTTCACCCGACATTGTGAGCGGAGCACGGCGCTCAGCCGATGCACTCGGCGAGGCCACGGTGCAGGAACCGGCGCTACAGGTTCGGCGGCCGGCAGGCGCAGCGCACACGGTAATACTCGGCAGCCCTAGCGGGCGGCGAGGTCGCGGCTGGGCACTGCCTGTCGGACTCATCGCCCTGCTCGCGAACCCAAGATCGTCATAGGTGCCCACAAGCTCCAGGCCCAGCAGTCTGCCGGCAAGCACTGCACCATGCCCATCGAGAAACTGCAACAGGCCGGCAGCGCCTGTCCGAGGCCGAACAGGCAGTGCGCGACGACCGTTCCTGCGCACCATCGGCCCACCCGTTGGTCGACTCGACGAGCCAGCGGCTGCCACTGCATCTACGTCTCGAGCTCGGACTTCTGCTCGGGTTCGGACTTCTGCTTGGGTTCGGACTTCTGCTCGGGTTCGGACTTCTGCTTCGGCTTCGGCGTCGGTTTGGACTCGAGTTTCGGTTCGTGCTTTGGTTTTCGCTCCGGCTTGGGTTCGGGCGTGGATTCGTGCCTTAGCTCCGGCTCCGGTTTGGGTTCGGGCGTGGATTCGTGCCTTAGCTCCGGTTCCGACTCTGGCGCGTGCTTTGGCTTGAGCTTCGGCCCAGGTTCAAGCTGCAGCTCGGGTTGGGGTCCCGGTCCAGGCTTCGGCTGCGGTGGTTGCTCGATGACAGTGATGCGTAAAGGCTGGAATCCTGGCCATGGTCTACCCAGATATATCGGTTGTGCGCTTAGTCGAATCATAGGCGTCAGCGGATTGCCGCAAGCACAGCGAACTCTCGAAACACCTTTAGCGTCGACGAGCACGGCGGTGCCATCTTGAAGCACAGCCTGTACAGCGGCGGCGCTACCGCCAGTGAATCGGTAGTTGGTGACCCGGAGGTCGTCCGTGAGGACGCGAGGCGTCAGCTCACGGATGTAAGCGGGAATTTGCTGGATCCCGACCTGGCTACCACCGCTCCACGTCAATGTGGGATCAGAGTTAAGGGCTTGCGCCCACGCGCTGGCCTTGTCTGGATGGGCCCCAAGATAGGCGGCAAGTGCACCTGGATCGCAGGTTCCAACGTTGTCAGTGCCCGGTGCATTCGGAGTAACTCCGCCTCCTGGATCTACTTCTCCGCCCACCGCTTTGGGAGCGGCTGGCGTCAGTGGCACGAACGGGTTTGCGCCGACGCCTCCGGCCGTCTCAAGGTAGACCTGGCTGTTGCTTGCTTCCGCGCCCTGGCGTATCACAAGGACAGCCAGCAATACGACGATCAGCAGAGCGGCGACAAACGCCGCCACCAAGGCCCTGGTCGAGCTCAACCAGCGAACATTCATTAAAGAATCTGTGCGTCGCATGGACGGTCCCCCCTTTCAAGCAAACTGTGACAGCCACACCTGCCCGCCGGCTACACTGTGTAATGTCCTACCTACGTCACCATCGATCCGCCCAGCTGTGTTGGCCGTCGCTTCACCTCTCGCCCAAACGCTCGGCTGCGTTAACATGGCGCTACAGCGAGTTGAAGATTTAACCCAAAGAGAGCAGTATGTTGCGCTGGGTGATGATGCCTGTCAGGTTCGCCCAGATCCCTCTATGCCAGGAGCTGGACCGGCTCGGTGGTTTGGTGGCAGTGGACGACCGATTTCTGACATGGACCGGCGAATCGGCGTTACCGCCGCGCCTCGGCGTCCTGCTCGGCCCGATCGCGTGGGCCGCTGGCCGCACGAAGAGCACGTAGGCGATCTTGGCGCTGGGGGTCGACAGCCGGGAGCGAGTTGACGAGCTGGTCGAGAGACCCTCTTGGTCAGCGGGCAAGCGAACGACGAGAGCTTCAGGTATAGACGGAGTTTTCAGGACGTCGACGGGCATTTCTGGGAAGTGCTATACACGGTCCCGACGGCGGTGCAGAAGTAGGTCTGATTCCGTATTGAGGCCGAGCGGCCCGACTTATCGGTTCAGGGACTGCGCTCGTGCGTCAGCATGTGAATAATCGAGCCGCTGGTGGCATGGACGGCGTCGATCCGTCCAGCCTCCTCCAGGTGACGGTCCTCTACACCAGAAATGGCGTCCGAGGCAATGAGTACCCGATAGTCGCGTTCGCTGGCGTCGTAGATGCTCGCTCGCGGACAGTTCGGATAGTTACATCCAGCGAAGACAACGGTGTGTACGCCGAGGTCGCCAAGGTGTTGATCCAAGGCAGTTCGATAGAAGGCACTCCAGCCGGTTTCCAGACAGCAACCTCGTGTGGGCCGAGGGGCTGCAGATGGCCTGCGATGAGGGTGGGCGTCGAGATCGGGTGCACCGGGGAGGCGGAGCTCTGGGGCGATCTGTGAGCCGACCGAACCGGGCCGAGCGATGGGCGCACCTGCGGCGATGGCTGATCTGCGTAGCAGTTCGACGTCATCGCCGTCATAGATGCGGACCACTTGGACGATTGGTGCAGCCGCGTCACGGTAAGCCGCTAGGAGCGGGCGATGTTCGGCAAGATCGGTGTGGTGCCGGGGATCGGGCAGGCGCCGCCGTCGACAAAGTCGGCCTGGGTATCGATAATCACCAGCGCTGACCTGCCCAAGTCAGGCGCGATATGCGCATCCAGCCCGCTCATCCACGTTGCCACTCACGGCTCCTTCCATCCTCATCGAGTCACGCTAGTAGCTCTGGCACGGGCAACCACGCTGGGCGCTTCAAATCCGCAAGCGGAGCGGATACAGAGACGCGGCTTCCCCGACGAAATTCACCCGTCGCCAGGGGGTCGGTTTCGGCCGTCATTGACCAACGGTCTCGCCGCCAAATATCCGAAGCGTTCGCGCGTCGACATCGCTAGCATCGGCCAGACCAGCAGTCCCGCCGTGGGACGGTGCGTGGTGAGCAGGAGTGAGGCCTCGTGACGACGACACGGTTGATCATGCCCACTCTCGGAGTTGCCTGAGACACCGCACGGTGCAGGCCGCTCGTCGCCGCTCCAGGAGCGCATATGTCTCCGCACCATTCCTCAAAGCTGTTCGATTACCGTGGTGTCCAGGCCGCCCTGCGTGCCAGTGCCCCCGGCCCGGCATTCACGGTGGGTCCCTTCGTCCTGACGTTGGATCCGGCCAGCGATCACCCGTATCGCAACTACGCCATACCCCGCGCAGTGCTCGTGGAGCTCCCCGACGTTGACGACCTGGTCGAAGTCTTCCGGAGCCGGGCGCTGGTACCTCGCCTGGAGTTCGTGACTCCCGCCCCGTCGTTGGAGCGAGCACTGCGGGCGGCAGAGTTCGTCCTAGAGCCTCCGATCCCGGTTCTGACCGTGACCCCCTGACATTTCAGGAGCCCACCCCGCCACCTGGCGTCGATGTGCGGCTGGTCACCGAGACCGCCGACCTGCACGCCGCCGCTGAGGTGCAAAGCCAGGCCTACACCGACCAGCCCGCGACCGAAGCCGACGTCGCACGCCTGCAGCGTCTCGTCGCGGCTGGCGGTCACGTTGCCCTTGCCTGCCTCGACGGCCAACCCGCCGGATCGGGGGTCAGCACGGCGCCGGCTCTGGGCGCCAGCGAGATCGCCGCGGTAGCCGCCAGCGCGTCCTTCCGGCGCCGCGGCCTTGCCGCCGCAGTCGCTGTCGTCCTGACACAACAGCTTTTACGGCAGGAGATTGCACCGTTCCTGCAGGTCCACGCTCATCGACAGCTCTACGAACGGTTGGGCTACCGGCAGGTGGCCGATCTCATCTTTGCCACGCTGCCATCAAGCACCGTCTGATCAGGTCCGTCCTCACGCGCCGACGTCGTCGGCCTGCGCGGTGTCCGACTGCTCGGTCAGGGGTGCTGCACCGGCGATCTTGAGGTATTCGTTGACCTCGTCATGGGACGGGTCGATGCTCACCGACTCGGCGTAGGCCTCGGCTGCCTCTGGGTCGTGCTCGCTGGCCGCTTCAGCCGTACCGGCGGCCGGTAGCCGTTCGTCAGATGTGGTCATGCTCGCCTCGCCTCCCGTGCGCCGCTCATGGACCGAGCCTGCCGCCGTGCGGACGCGGCCCGAGGTTACCCGGATTCCGGTTGAGTTACTCCGGCACCTCGGTGGGACGTGGTCGGATGTCCGAGGATGGTGAGCATGACCGACGTGCCGGCCGAGCACCGCTTCTATGGGGAACTGGCTGTGTGGTGGCCGCTGATCTCGCCCCCGGAGGAGTACGCGGAAGAGGCCGCCTATGCGGCTACCGTGCTCAGCTCGGCGTCGATCCCCGTGCGCGATGTCCTGGAGCTGGGCAGCGGCGGCGGCCACAACGCCGTCCACCTCAAGGCGCGCTTCGCTATGACGCTCGTCGACGTCTCGGCGGACATGCTCCAGGTGTCTCGACGGCTCAACCCCGAGTGTGACCATCATCAGGGCGACATGCGCACGGTGCGGCTTGGCCGCACCTTCGACGCGGTGTTCGTCCACGACGCCGTGCACTACATGACCAGCGAGGCCGACCTCCGGCAAGCCATCGAAACGGCCTTCGCGCACTGCCGGCCTGGAGGCGTCGCCATCTTCGTCCCCGACTGCATCGCGGAGACCTTCGAGGCGACGAGCGACCACGGCGGCAATGATGACGCCGACGGTCGCGGGGTGCGCTATCTGGAATGGGCCTGGGATCCGGATCCCGACGACGCCTGGACCCTGACCGAGTATGCGTTCCTGCTCCGCGACGCCGACGGCTCGGTGCGCGTCGTGCACGAGACACACCGCATGGGCCTGTTCAGTCGTGACGTCTGGCTCCGGCTCCTCGCCGACGCGGGCTTCGACCCGGACGCTGTCGCCGAGCAGACCACCGAGAACCGGACACCGCGCGAGCTGTTCGTCGGCCACCGACCATGCGGGTAGATCGGGACGCCGCTGGCCGCTTCGGCAACTCCTTCCGGAGTGTCGGTAGCGGCCGGCAGGCTCGGCGGAATGGTCGGCGTGGTGGGCCTTTCCTACGCCGTGGCCGGGCTGGGGTTGGCTTCGGCCTTCGTCATCCTCGCGGTGTTCTTCGGCATCGGCGCCATCGCCGCGCTGCTGTGGGGTCGCCGCGGCGGGATCGAGGCGCGCGGGCTGTCGCTGGATGCGTTGGCATCGGTGCCACCATGACCTGATCCCGTCCTGCCATACGGCCGCCGTGTAGGACAGTAGGCAGGCGGGTCTGTCGGTAGGATCGAAAGTATGGCGACTCGTAAGGTGACTTTGTCGATCGACCATACTGCGTGGGTGCTCGCTGAAGCTGCAGCCGCCCGAGCTGGCATCTCCCCCTCGGCCTGGCTGTCGGCTGCCGCTCGGCGTGAGGCTATCCGACTCGGTGCCGGCACGGATTGGGGCGACACGGAGGCAGAGGCCCTAGCCCAGGACGCCGACCTGGCCGCAGCCGAGACGGACCTCCATGCGGCGGGGTGAGTTACGCCGTTACATCCGACCAAGCACACCCGAGCGTCTGCGGACCGTGGCGATCATGTCCAGCGACGGCATCAACGACTCGTCGCGTCCCTGGCTGCTGGGCATAGAACTACGCGAGCGCGATCCCGGCGACATCCTCGCCGTCCCGGTGACAGGTCACGGATGGGCCTACGCGGGGGACCTTTCCAAGCTGTACCGGGCCTGGACAGGCAATCAATTGGGTGAGTTGGACACCGCAACAATGACGCGCCTCGACGGTGCTCTACGCGCCGCACTGGACCTGTAAAGCGCCCGACCGGCGCCAGAGGTCATCCCGGCCTCAGCTGTAGTAGGCGGGGGAGTGCCGCAGGGTCGCATTGCTCTCGATCATGGCTGTGCACGATGAGCCTGCCCTTTCGGCGGTGGCGAGGCACGCGTCCTCCAGAGTGGGCCTAACAGCCTGACTGCGAAGCCTACGATCGCTGGACGTTCACCCTGTTCGTTGGCGAGAAGGTGGTCGACGGTTGCGCGGAATCCGGACCGTGCTCAAAGGACAGAGTGCGATTCCGGCTCGGCAACCGCACCCGAGGAATCGGATCCGCCCGCATCGCCCAGCCATCGCCATCCGTAGGCGCGCCTAAACGGGCGAGAGTTCCCGCAGCTCAATCAGAATGGAGGGGGTTCGTCCGGGTCGGGTGCCGGGGGTGTGTTGAGTGGTTCGGGGTCGGTCAGGGGTGGTGGTTGGGAGTGGTAGATATGCCCGGTGGGGGTGGTCCAAGTGGTGCAGCCGTCGGAGTGTTGGGTGACCGACCAGCCGGGGGTTTGTTTAACCTGATGGTGGCCCTGGCATCGGGGGCCGAGATTGAATTCGCTGGTGGGTCCGGTGCCGTCTGCTGGGTTGTAGGGGATGCTGTGGTCGATGTCGCAAAGGTGGGCGGGCACGCGGCAGCCCGGGAATTGACACGTTTGATCTCGGGTGATCACGAGTCCGGTCAGGTGCTGGGGTGGCCGATAGCAGGTGGTGCCGTAGTCGACCGGGCGGCCGGAGGCTGGGTCGGTGAGGATGCGCCGCCAGGTGCCGCCGGCGGCCAGGTCCCGGGCCACCGCGGCCGGGATTGGTCCGTAGCCGGCGATCTCGCCGGGCTGGTCGTCGGCGCCGAGCAGCGCGGTGTAGGGGATGGTGATGCGAACGTCCACCCCGCCTCCTCGCCGGCAGCGCCCGCACTCACACTGGCAGCCGACCGGGTTGGTGGCGCAGGGCTGGGTATCGTCGCCGGTGGTACCGGAGTTGCTGCTCGGCTCCGGGGTGGTGTGTTGGCTGGTGACCTCGCTGCTGAAACCGGTGGGTGCTAGCACCAGATCGACCAGGGCGTCACCGCGGCGGGCGTCCATGCTGCGCTCATCACCGGCGAAGCCTGCTCGGCGGGCGTATTCGTCCAGCACGGCGTACACCCCGACGGCATCGGCGGCGGGCAGGTAGGCGCACAGGGTGGCCATCCCGTCAGGTTCGGGCCACATCCGCACCCCCCGCTCGCGGCGGGCCCGCTCGGCGCGTTTCTGGGCGGCCGCGGGGTCGGCCGACAACACCGCGCGGCGGGTCGCGGCACGCAACTGTCCCGGGGTCTGCTGCCGGGCCTTGGCGAGGACCTGCTCTTCGACCGCTGCGGTGTGGTCTGAGGAGAGGTTGAGCGTCTCGGTGTCGATGACGCGTGCTTTGGCCAGGGTGATCCGGCCCGCTTCTAGCGCGGCCAGCGTGGCCGGCAACCGGGTGCACAGCGACCAGGCATCACCGACCCGGCACGCCGCGGTGCGCGCCGAGGCAGCCAGCATCAAACCGACCTCCGCCACCGCCGAATCATGGGCCTGGGACTCACCGGCGCCCAGCGTCTGGTTGCGTACGGTCGCGCTTTCCATAAACGAGGTCATCTCCCGGGCCTGCCGGGCTTGCGCCCAGGCAATCACCCGCTCCCAGGCCCCCACCCGCTCCAACGCCTCAAACTCCCGATGCTCCGGGCCAGTGTCGGCGGGCGCAGCCAGCACATCGGCCAGCAAACCGTCCGGCACATACTCAGACCAGCGCACCGGCTCCACGGCACCGGGCCGGTCCTCGACCAGGCAGTCGATGATCTCCTGAGGTGGCGCGGTCCCCGGTGGCAACGGCCACTCCAGACGGCTAGTATCGAACACACGTTCGAGTATACGCCCGGACTGAGTGCGTAGGCAACGCACCTCGGTGGGTTTCGGCACGGTTTGCATCGGCGGTAACGGTCTCGAAAGGACTAGCTAGCAGCGCCGTTCTGTGCTGGTGTAGCCGGGCAGATAGGGCAGCGTCAGCAGCAACACTGCGACAGCGATCACCGTCCAGATGGTCCGTGCCCGGTGTCATGCCGCGATTGTTCGACCTCTTGGCACGTGACGCTGACGTGGTGGAGACGATGTCAGAGCACGATTAGGTCGATCGATGCCGCGGCTAGTGCGGCGGAGGCACCGCCTACCACCGGACGGCCGTGGCCGAAGCAGGCCACGTCGGCGTCGAGCTGGGCGAGGGCACGGAAGGAGACCGCGGTGCGGTCCCGGTCGACGTTGAAGGGGCCTAGAACGATCTGACCTTGATGCTCGGCCACGGTGTCGCCGGTGAAGAGCACCCGTGATCGCTGCAGGAGCAGCGCCATGCTGCCGTCGGTGTGACCGGGCGTGGCGACGACCAGTGCTCCTCCGGCGATGTCGAGGACCTCTCCGTCAACCAGCTCTCGGTCGACCCGACATGACGGCGCCGGAGGCAGAGCACCAGCGACCTTAGCGTGTAGTTCCCGTTCCGCGTCGGTGAAGTTCGGTAGAGGTCCGGCCTGCTCACCGCGGATGATCGGCGCATCCTGGGCGTGGGCCAGTACCTCGACGTCGCCCCATCCGGCGACCTCGGCGGCACCACCTGCGTGGTCGTCGTGGAAATGCGTAAGGACAAGCCGATCGACGTCCATGGTGCCCAAACCGAGCTCAGCCAGGGCCGCACGGAGCTCTGGCCCCGAGCCGGCTGCGCCGGCGTCGATGAGGGTGACGCCGGTCTCGTCGCGCCACAGGTAGACCTGCCAACCGCCCGGGGTCAACAGGTGCAGGTTTGGCAGCAGTTCCATCGTGGCGATAACCGCACCGTATGCCGCAGAGCCAGGCGTCAGCAGGCCGGTTCGCGCAGAGCACACCTGCGTTCCTTGACGTGAATGTAGCGCGGCCGAGCGGTCTACGGCTGGGGTCGTACGCGCGGCTGCGCCTGATGCGCCGAGCGCGGTAGGGCACGAGCCGCTTGTGGGTAGACGCGCAACTGGCGTGGCTTGGCAACGATGACCGAAGCAACCAGGCGCCGGGACCGATGAGTTCCCGGTCGCGCCTGGGTCTGACGGGGTGACACCCGACCGTCGCCCGTAGCCGGCTCGTTCGGCGAGCATCAGCTTCGACCAGGAAGGAACAATCCCGATGACTACTGTGGACAGTGTCAGCGCCGTCCGGACCGCCGGCGTCACGACGGTCATGCGTGATCTCGTACTGTTCGTAGCTCGCGTCGGGCTCGGTGTGATGATGATCGCGCACGCCAAGCTCGAGTACGACTACGGCGGCAGCCTGGGTGGGCTGGTGAACGCGTTCGACCAGTCGGGTGTACCGCTGCCCGCAATCGCGGGTCCGGCCAACCTGTTCGGGGAGTTGATCGGCGGTGCCCTGCTGATCCTCGGTTTCGGGGTGCCGGTGATCGGCGTACTGATGGCGGTGAACATGGCGGGCGCCTGGATTTTCGTTCACACGAGCGGCCTCTTCGCTTTTGACCGCAACGGTCCCGAGCTGGTCATCGCGCTCGGCCTGCTGAGCCTCGTTCTCGCCGTGACCGGCTCGGGCCGGTTCGGGCTTGACCACCTGGTCGCCGGCCGTGCTCGCCGGAACACCAAGACGAGAAGGCGGGACCGATGAGCACCGGCATCGCCGGCAAGCCCGTCCGCGGCAGCACACAGTACTTGGTTCCGATCAGCACGGCGTGGCCGTGGATCTTGTGGGTTACCGGCGCCGGCCTGCTGGTGACGATGCTGGTGCACATCACCGCGCTGGTGGTCACCGGCGGTCCCTGGACCGGCCCGGTGTCGCTGCGCAAGCCGGCCACCTTCGCCGAGACGGGGTGGCTGGCCTGCTGGTCGGTTGCGCTGATCCTGCCGGCGGTGCGCACCCGGGCGTGGCAGCGTCACCTCGTCGGTATCGCCACCGTGCTGTTCGGAGTCGGCGAGACAGCGATCATCGGGTTCCAGGTCTGGCGCGGGGTGCCCAGCCACTACAACTTCACCACCCCGCTGGATGCGGCCCTGATGCGCGGCGGCGCGGCCGGCACCGCCGGAGTCTTCCTCGTCGCCACCCTGGTGCTGCTAGTGGCGGCGGCCCGGTCCAGCAGTACTCCGGCAAGTGTCCGGCTCGGTGTACTTGCCGGGATCGCAGTGCTGTTCATGGGCTGCGCGATTGGCTTGGTGATGATCTTCAATAACAGCGGCGTCTACCAGGGCAGCATCGGCGCCGGCTTCGCCGAACGCACCACCGGCTACCTCGGCCCGAGCCCGGCCACGATCGGTCCCGACTACGTGCTGATCAAGCCTGCGACCAGCGGCAGTGACCTGGTGCTGCTGCACGCGATCGGCGTGCACGGCCTCGTCCTGCTCGCCGTCCCGGCCGTGCTGCTCGCCCGCACCGCGATGCCGGCCGCCCGCCAGCTGCGGGTGGTCGCGCTGGCAGTGGCGGCGGTGGGCGTCGCGACGGCGATCTTGGCCGCGCACGCGTTCCGGGAACTGCCCTGGAACCAGCTGTCCACGCTGGCACTGGCCGCGCTCGTGCTCTGCACCGTTGCGCTACTCGCCGCGTACCGGACGATCGCCGCCGCGCTCAGGCTTCGGCACCGAACCGAGGAATGATCACGTGCCCACCGAGCACGGATTTATTACGGAGTCTGCAGTCAAGGCTAGACAGCTGGATACGGTCCGATAATGGATCCGCTTGCACTGGCCGGCTTCTGCCACGCCGTTGCCCTCGTTGGCACAGAAGTTTCAGGTCGGCGTTTGATCAGCCCAGTAGGCCTCGAGTCGGTCGGCCAGGTCCTTCGGGCGGCTGAGGGCGACGAGGTGCCCACCAGGCATCTCATCGGGTGTGATGCCTAGGCGGTCTCGGGCGACCCGGCGTTGGAAGTCCACGGGGAAGAAGCGATCATCGCGGCCCTGTAGGAACCTTGTGGGAACCCTGGGCCACTGTCGTAGTGGCCATGGCTGCGCGAACGGCGTTCCAGACTGGACTGGCTCTCCCCTCGCCATCGCCTCGGCGGCCACATCGGGTGGGACGTCGTGGAAGAAGGCGTCGAGCAGGCCGTCATCGTCGACGAGCGTCCTGCCGTCGCGAGCAGCTTGCTCCGCTCTGGCCTGGGCGTGTCCTGTGTTGGCCCACCAGTCACCTGGCGACTCACCCGGTGCGGGGATCATGGCGTTGACCAGCACCAGCAAAGTCACCGGCACCCGCTCACACACCAGCGGGGCGGTGAACCCAGCCAATGACTGGGCCACCAGGACGACGTTGGTGCGGTCGCCGATGGCGTCGACCACGGTGTCGGAATATTCGGTCAGACCAGCCGAATCGTCAGCAGCCGGCAGGTCGACGGCCACGACGTCGTGGCCTCGTTCCCCCAGCTCGGCGACCAGCAGGTGCCAGTACCAGGCGACGCCTCCAGCACCGGGAATCAATACATAACTCGTCATGGGTATCTCCTCGGGAGGGCCAGTGGCCGATGCAGCGCGGCAGCGAGAGGGAAACTCTGGGCCACAGTCACGACGTCTATGACTGCTGGCGCTCCTCGGAATCATCGGGACGGCATCAATCACGTAGGAGATCACCGGACCGTCCGAGCGGCGGCGCGTTGGGGTTTGTGCCGGGCCGCCCGCCCGCGCGGGCGCGAAAAGCTTCTCGATCACCTCGTCGTCGGCGCAGTTAACCTCGGGCAAGCGCATCGCCAGCTTCACCAGCGAGTTTCTCCTCCTCGGCGCGATCGGTGAGGATGGCGTGGTGCGTCTGGTGCGTCCCGACAGCGGCGCCCTGCCGGGCGACCGCATCGCCTGAACGCTCGCAGGCTCCACGGACAGGAAGCCCTATTGGCACGATGGTCGCATGAACCTGCGCCGTGCCGAGGACGAGGACTGGGAGCGGATCTGGCCGATCTGGCATGAAGTGGTTGCGGCTGGCGAGACCTACCCCTGGGCCCGGGACACGCTGAAGGAGCGGGCACAGGAGTTATGGATGCTTCCTTCACCGGCCGAGGTGTGGGTGGCTACGTCCGGGCCTGAGATCGTCGGCACCGCGCTGCTCAAGCCGAACCAGCCCGGTCTTGGATCGCACATCGCCAACGCGGGCTTCATGGTTGCGGGAAGCATGATCGGACATGGTGTCGGGCGCCGGCTGGGCGACCACATCATTGCGCGGGCACGTGCGCTGGGCTACCTCGGCATGCAGTTCAACGCGGTGGTGGCGACCAATGAGCGATCGATCGCGCTGTGGTGCTCGCTTGGTTTCTCGATCATCGGAACCGTGCCGCGTGCGTTTCGACACCCTCGCCATGGACTCGTCGGCCTGCACGTCATGTATCGCGCGCTTGACTGAGTTGCCTGTTCGGCGGTCAGGGGATCTGCGCGTGAAACCGCGCCCTATCGGTACGCGCGGGCGCGCTCCTAATGCCACGTTTTGGAGAGATTTTCGCCGTCAGACTGATGGGATCAGCCGCTCGAATCGGGTGTCTGAATCGAATTCGCGATGTCTTGTGGCCAACGCTCCTCGTTGGTTCCGAGGTAACGCACGAGCTCGCGCTTCGGCCCAGCTGCATCGAACGACATGATTTCCGCGTTGCCGCGCGCAGTCATTTGCAAGACCACTCCATAGTGGTCAGATCACAGCTGTCGACGACCAGCGTGACGCGGGGATCCTCGGCGAGCAGCCTCGGTAGCCGAGAATGGGACCCCGTGATCAGACTTATGTGGGACCGTGGCTGCCCGAACCGCTGTTCACCGTGCCGGACGTCGCGGACCGGGTGGACCTCGTCGACTCGATCTCCATCGCGATGATGGTGGTTCTGGAGGCGCTCTCGCCGCTGGAGCGTGCCGTGTTGGTACTGCACGAGGCGTTCGGGTTCCCGCACCCGGAGATCGCCGCGGTCCTGGGACGCAGCGAGCCCGCGGTCCGGCAGCTCGCCCGACGTGCCTGCGAGCACGTACGGCAGCGACGCCCCCGGTTCGAGACCGACCAAGCCGTCCGTAGGGAGGTGACCGAACGCTTCGTCGACGCCTGCGAGCGGGGAGACCTCGCCGCGCTGCTGGAGGTGCTGGCCCCTGACGTGGTGCTGATCGGCGACGGCGGCGGAATTGGGAGGGCTCCGCGCCGCCCCGTCCACGGCGCGGACAGGGTGGCTCGGTTCCTGGTGGGCGCACGGGCGAGGCCGGTGCCTGAGCTCCGGGTCGAGCCGCGCAGATCAACGCCGGGCCCGGGGTGCTCGTCAGCTCAGCCGGCAGGCTGCTGAGCGTGTCGTACTCGATGTCACGGACAGGTTCGTGCAGACAGTCCACGTCTTCGCAACCCCGAGAAGTTCGGTGGTCTGCGCGGCAGTGGTCAAGTCGAAGGAGCCGAGCTTGATCGTTAACCGGCGGGACGCAAGCCCGACGATCAGAAATCCTCGATCAGAAGGCGCACGAACTCCTGGTTGTTGAGTGCGCCGGGGCGTCGCGAGCGGACGGTCTCGATGGCTTCGGTGGCGCTCATCCCGTCGCGCACCAGAGCTGCGGCGGACAGCAGGCCGGAGCGGTTGATTCCTCCTGCGCAGTGGATGAGCACCCGCTTGCTGGCGCGCCGCAGGTCGTTGACCAGGTCGGCCAGCGCGACGAGGACTGCCCGCTCCGGCGCCGGGCCGTCCTCGATCAGCCAGTGCACGTACAAGGCGATCCCTTCCAGCGGCGGCGCGGAGCCGTCGAGGTCGATGACCGCGTCCCAGTGCTCGCCGGGTTGTGGGCTGCCGGACTGCCAGACTCCGGGCACGATCTCCCCAGCCGGCCAGGCCGGCGCCAGATCGGGCAGCGATGGGGCTGAGTCAGTCATCTTCAGATGATATGGCCGCTCGTCGCCCTTACCACTACATCGGCGCTTGCCGGCACGAGCAACCCCCCAGGTCCGGCATCCAGGTGGATCTGGTCGTAAGCCGATGCTGTCGTCGTCCTAAGAGATGCTGTTCTCGTGCATCTCGTGATGGCCGGCGTGACCGCGCCCAGTCATGTCTATCCGAGCCTCGCGCTCATCTGTGAACTGGTGTCTCGCGGGCATCGCGTCAACTATGTCGTCGGCGAGCGGCTCGCCGAGGTCGTCGCCGCGACCGGCGCCGATGTCGTCACCCACGCCTCGATCCTGCCCGACGACAACGGCGACTGGCCCGACGATGTCGGGGAGGCAATGCAGGTCTTCCTTGACGAGGCGATCGCCGTGCTCGGGCCGCTGCTCGATCGTGTCGAGCGCCCCGACGCCGTGCTCTACGACATCGGTGGCTTCGCGGGACGAGTTGCCGCCGTGCGGTGGGGCGTGCCCGCGGTGCAGCTGTCGCCGACGTACGTGACATGGGAAGGCTACGAGCACGACACCGCCGAGCAGACTGCCGCGTTGAAGGCCTCGCCCAGTGGCACGCGCTACTACGCGACCTTGCGCGCCTGGTTGACGGACAACGGCGTGCAGCTCGACGCCGACGCGTTCCTCGGCCGACCCGACGCGTGCGTCGTGCTCATCCCTCGGGTGCTGCAGCCCAATGCCGATCGAGTCGGACCACGCTATGTATTCGCCGGGCCGTGCATCGCCCAGACGAGGAGGCAGAGTTGGGTTCCCGCCCCCGGTGATGACCGCCCGCGGGTCTATGTGTCCTTCGGCACCGCGTACACCAATCAGCCTGACGTCTACCGGCTCTGCGTCGAGGAGCTCGCCGGCACCCACCGGCTGGTGCTCGCCACCGGAAAGGTCGACCCGGCGGCATTGGGGTCGTTGCCCCACGGTGTCCACGCCGCACGCACCCAACCACAGCTCGACGTGCTCGAGCACGCTTCGGTGTTCATCACGCACGCGGGGATGGGCGGCGCCGTCGAGTCGCTGTGGTTCGGAGTGCCGACGGTCGCGATCCCCCAAGCAGTCGACCAATTCGCCAACGCGGCGCGGCTCGAGGCCATCGGCGCGGGCGTGCAGCTTCCGACCGAACAGCTCGACGGCGACAGCCTGCGCGCCGCAGTCGACGCCGCGGCCGGCAGAACCGACCGGGCCCACGAGCTGCGCGCCGACGTCCGCAGCTTCGGCGGCGCCGCGATCGCCGCTGACACCGTCGAGCGCCTCTGCAGGTAGCGGCAACGATTCGCCGACAATGTCGTCTTCATCTCGCCGGTCGCCGCGCAGTTCCTGGACGAGAGCAACGGTGTCATCCGCGGGGCGGCGCTGCGAGAGTACTGGGCCGAGGGGCTTCGACGCATCCTCCGACCTGCGGTTCCAAGTGGTGGGGATCTACGTCGGCGTGAACACGCTGGTGATCAATTACCGCAACCAGTGAGGGCGGCTGGTCAACGAGGTCCTGGTCTTTGATGGCTCATTGGTGGCGCAAGGGCACGGGACCTACCTCGGCAGCGGCACCAACCCTGCAGGCGTGACTTCCCACTAACCCGGGCTGAGCCACTGCGCATCCGGCGACACGCCGATCGGAATCTATTGTGGAATCTGCGGCCAACGCTAGACAGCCGGATACTGTCCAAGGATGGATCCGGTGCGCAACCCGTTCGCTCCCGGCGCCGGCCAGCGGCCGCCCGAGCTGACCGGACGCAACCGCGAGTTGGGCGCCTTCGAGGTGGTGCTGGAGCGGGTGGCCCGTGGCCGCCCAGAACGCTCGCTGGTGCTGACTGGCTTGCGCGGGGTCGGCAAGACGGTGCTGCTCGGCGAGCTCCGGTCGATGGCGCTGCGCCGGGGATGGGGTGCCGGCAAGGTCGAGGCCCGTCCCGACGGTGGGCTGCGCCGCCCGCTGTCGGCCGCACTGCACCGTGCGGTGCGTGATCTGGCGCTGCGCCACCGGGCCCCGGACCGGGTCGAGGAGGTGCTCGGGGTGCTCAAGGCCTTCGCCCTACGTGCCGCGCCGGAGAACGCCAAACTGCGGGACCGCTGGCAGCCGGGCATCGATGCACCGGTCCTAGCCGGCCGCGCCGACTCCGGGGATATCGAGATCGACCTGGTGGAGCTTTTCACCGAGGTCGCCGAGCTGGCTGCCGACGTCGGCACCGGGGTGGCGCTGCTGATCGATGAGATGCAGGACGTGGCGCCCGACGACGTTTCCGCAGTGTGCGCCGCCTGCCACGAGCTATCCCAGTCCGGAGCACCGCTGGTGGTGGTCGGTGCGGGGTTGCCGCACCTGCCCGCGGTGCTCAGCGCGTCGAAATCCTATTCCGAGCGGCTGTTCCGTTACCTGCGGATCGATCGGCTGGACCGCTCCGACGCCGACCGCGCGGTGGTGGCGCCGATCGAGCGGGAGAGCGCCGCCATCACCCCTGACGCGCTGGACATGCTGTTCGAGACCTCCGGCGGTTATCCCTATTTCGTGCAGGCGTACGGCAAGGCGGCATGGGACGCGGCGCCGGCGTCGCCGATCGGGATCCTCGACGTCCAGGTGGCCGCTCCCGAAGCCGAAAGCGAGCTCGCGGTGGGCTTCTTCGGATCCCGGTTCGAACGGGCCACCCCGGCCGAGCGGGAGTACCTGCAGTCGATGGCCGAACTCACGGGTGGCCGCGACGAGCCGATCGGCACCACTCAGGTGGCCGGCCAGCTGGGACGCCGGGCCTCGTCGCTGTCCCCGGCGCGGGACAGCCTGCTCAAGAAAGGGCTCGTCTACTCCGGGGAACGCGGGCAGATCGCGTTCACCGTCCCGCACTTCGGACGCTTCCTACTCGGCAGGCCAGCGATGTGAAGCCCCAAATGGGTGAATCACCGGGTGGTCGCTAGGTGCTTGTAACAGCGCCACCGCACTCAGCGATGACACTGTTAGCCCCGTGATGCTGTTGGACCCCCGACCCGGCAGCCTCACGGGGCCTTCCTGTGTCATGACCGCTAGCTCAGCCAGCGTGTCCGGGCCGCACCGAGCAGTGCCGAAGAGGGCACTACCCTCGTCGCCGTGCCCGACAGCAAGCTCGAGATTCAGATGCTCCACGACCGCGTGATGGTGCGCCTCGTGGGCGAGGAGGGCGAGCGCCGGAGCAGCGGCGGCATCGTCATCCCGGCGACGGCGCAGATGGCCAAGCGGTTGTCCTGGGGTGAGGTGCACGGCATCGGTAACCACGTCCGTGCTGTGCACGTGGGCGACCGGGTGCTGTTCAACCCCGAAGATCAGTTCGAGTTCGACGTGCGTGGGCGCTCTTACCTGGTGGTGCGGGAACGCGATCTGCAGGCCGTTGCCAGCGAGCGCACCGAGCATGGAACCGGTCTCTACTTGTGACGTCAACATGACTGAGACCGGTTGCAACCGGCGTGCCGGCTCGTCTACGGGAAGGAGGTGCGGTGCCTGACAGGCCACCAGCAAGGTCTGCGACATGGTTGTGGTTCGGCGAGCCGACCGAGAGCGGCGACACCGCCGAGATCCCGCAGACCTCCGAGGCAGGGAACTCCGCTGCCGATCTGCGCACTCTCGAAGGGGCACCAGCAGGGACACCACAAGGGACACCACCGCTCCCACCGTGGGCTGAACAGCCGGGCACCCGAGGTCGGGCGCTGCGCCGGGGTGGGATCGCCGCGGCTGTGGTGCTCGGACTGCTCGTGCTCGCCTACGGGATCGATCTGGTGGTGTCCCGCGGTGACGTGCCACGCGGCGTGATCGTCGCGGGTGTCGACGTGGGCGGGATACAGCAGACCGCAGCCGAACAGCGGCTGCGTGAGCAGCTTGAGCCGCGGCTGAACCACCCGGTCACGCTGCGGGCGGGTGACGTCGAGACCATCCTCGACCCGGTACGCGCTGGTCTCACCCTGGACTGGCCCGGCACGCTCGCTCAGGCGGGTGCGCAGTCCCTCAACCCGTGGACCCGCCTGGCCTCGACCTGGCGGACCCACGAGGTCGCCGTGGTGACCAAGGGCAATCAGGAAGCCCTTACCGCGGCGCTGGAAGGGTTGCGGGCACAGATCGACCGGGAGCCGGTTGAGGGCACCATCCGCTTCGAAGGCGCGCGGCCGATCCCGGTCGACCCCAAACCTGGGCAGCGGTTGGATGTGCCTGCCGCCAGCAACGTGGTGCTGGGCATCTGGGTCCACGGTGGCACGGTGGTGGTTCCGGTCGCGACGCTGCCGGTGAGCACTACCTCCGACGGAATCCAGGAAGCGCTGCGCGACGTCGTCGAGCCTGCGGTGTCCGGACCCGTCAACGTCACCGGTGACGGCAAGGACGCCGTGCTCAAACCGGAAGTGATCGCAGCAGCGCTGCGATTCGTCCCGGACGGCGAGGGTGGCTTGACCACCACCATCGACGAACCCACAGTGATCGCGGCACTCGAGCCTCAGCTCGCGTCGACGCTGCGGCCCGGCAAGGACGCCGAGATCATCCTCCAGAACGGCGTGCCGGTGGTCCTGCCTTCTCTCGACGGCCGCGGTATCGACTGGCCGGCTAGCTTGCGTCCACTGTTCGACGTGCTGCAGATCTCCGGGCGTGAACGGACCGTGGCGGCCAGCTACGTCAGCCTGCCCCCGAAGCTGAGCACCGAGCAGGCCAACGCACTGGGGATCACCACGCAGATCAGCACCTTCACCACCGGCGGGTTCGCCCCGGATTCCGGGCAGAACATCCGCCGGGTCGCCGAGGAGGTCAACGGCGCCATAGTGCGGCCGGGGGAGACGTTCAGCCTCAACAGGTACACCGGTCCGCGTAACGCCGCCGCCGGGTACGTGGAGGCGGGCATCATCGACCACGGCCGTCCCGGCCGGGGTATCGGTGGCGGCATCTCCCAGTTCGCCACCACCATCTACAACGCCTCGTACTTCGCAGGCATGACCGATATAGAGCACAAGGAGCACAGCTACTACATCAGCCGATACCCGGCGGCCCGTGAGGCCACCGTGTTCGAGGGCGCTATCGACGTCAAGTTCCGCGCCGACTCACCCACCGGCGTGCTGATCCAAACGGCCTGGACCCCGACCTCGATCACCGTGACGTTCTGGGGTACCAAACACGTTGATGTCGAGTCGATCACCGGACCGCGTACCGACCTCACCCAGCCGACAACCCAGACCGTCTACGGCGAGCCGTGCAAGAACAGCAAAGGTTCGCCAGGCTTCACCGTGACCGACACCCGGGTGGTCCGCGACGCCCAAACCAAGGCGGAGATCAGCCGCAACACCCGCAAGGTGGTCTACGAACCCGCCCCCCACGTGGTCTGCGCCTGAACCGTTTCTTCATGCGGGCAGCGCGGGTTAGAAGGCGGCTTCGGGGACGTCCATGAGGGCGTTGTCGGTGGCCTCGACGATGGCGCGGCGGGCGGTGAGTTCGGGAAGGATGTTGCGGGCGAAGAAACTCGCCGCCGCCACCTTGCCCTGGTAGAAGGCCTGATCCTTGGCAGTGACCTCGCCGTCCAGAGCGGTCAGCGCCACCTCGGCCTGGCGCAACAGCAGCCAGCCGATCAAAACGTCGCCAGTGCTCATCAACAACCGCACGGTCTGCTGGGCGACCTTGTAGGTGTTGCGCGGATCCTGCTGGGCCGACATCACAAAGCCGATCATGGTTCCAAGCATGGCCTGCAGGTCACCCAGCGCGGTCGCCAGCAACGCCCGCTCTTCTTTGAGCCGGCCGTGGTCGCCTGCGGCTTCCAGGAACGCCTGGATCTCGCTGTTCAGATGACCGATCGCCTGGCCCCGGTCCCGAACGATCTTTCGAAAGAAGAAGTCCTGGGATTGGATGGCCGTGGTGCCCTCGTACAGGCTGTCGATCTTGGCGTCACGGATGTACTGCTCGATGGGGTAGTCCTGCAGGAAACCGGACCCACCCAGGGTCTGCAGTGACAGCGTGAGCATCTCGTAGGCCCGTTCGGAGCCGACGCCCTTGACGACGGGCAGCAGCAGATCGTTGACCCGGGCGGCCTGCTCGGTGTCCTGGCCACCGAGCTCGACGGTGTCCTGGTAGGTCGCGGTGTAGAGGTACAGCGCTCGCAGCCCCTCGGCGTAGGCCTTCTGCAGCATCAGCATGCGGCGGACGTCGGGATGGTGGGTGATGGTAACCCGCGGCGCACTCTTGTCGCGCATCTGCGTGATGTCGGCACCCTGCACCCGCTCCTTGGCGAACTCCAGGGCGTTGAGGTATCCGGTGGACAGGGTCGCGATCGCCTTGGTGCCCACCATCATCCGGGCGTACTCGATCACCTGGAACATCTGCGCGATGCCGTTGTGCACGTCGCCGAGCAGCCAGCCGACCGCGGGCGTTCCGTGCCCGCCGAAGGTGAGTTCGCAGGTGGTGGAGACCTTGATGCCCATCTTGTGTTCGACACCGGTGACGAAGACGCCATTGCGGTCACCGAGTTCGCCGGTATTGGTGTCGAAGCGGTACTTCGGGACCAGGAACAGCGACAGGCCCTTGGTGCCGGGCACCGGGTCAACCCCCGGCCTTTGCGGCCTGGCGAGCACCATGTGGATGATGTTCTCGGTCAGATCGTGTTCAGCCGAGGTGATGAAGCGCTTCACGCCCTCGATGTGCCAGGAGCCGTCGGGCTGCGGGATGGCCTTGGTCCGTCCGGCCCCCACATCGGAACCCGCGTCGGGCTCGGTGAGCACCATGGTGGAGCCCCAGCCCCGGTCGATCATGAATTGAGCCCAGCGCTGCTGCTCCGTGGTGCCCTCGTCGTGCACCACGCAGGCCATGTTGGGGCCGCCTGAGTACATGAACGCAGGCGGGTTCGCGCCCAGCATCAATTCCGACCCGGCCCAGCGCAGTGTGGGCGGCGCACCGTAGCCGCCCAGGTGGGCGGGCAGGTCCAGCCGGTACCACTCGCCGTCCCAGAGCGCCTGAAAAGACTTCTTGAACGCCGCAGGGAGCTCGACGGTGTGCGCGTCGGCGTCGAACACCGGCGGGTTGCGGTCGGAGTCGGCGAAGGACTCTGCCAGCGGTCCGCGGGCCAGCCGGTCGATCTCGGCGAGCACCTCGTGCGCGGTGTCGAGGTCCATCTCTGCGAAGGGACCGACACCCATCAGCTCCTGGATCCGGAACACCTCGAAGAGGTTGAACTCCAGGTCGCGGAGGTTGCTCTTGTAGTGACCCATGTCTAGCTCCGAAGCGGTCGGGTGCGGTTTCCTACTCGCCGGTAACAACAGCATATTACCGGTTAGTAACCCCTGCAAGTCGCCGCTCGCGGTGGGCTGGCGCACGCTGCCAGACGGCCCCGCACTCCCAGACAGCAGAGAGCCCCGCCACAGGTCGGGGGCGGGGCTGCGCGGGACTCTCTGCCCGTTTTGTCGTCCTCCAGCGGGGCAGTGTTACGTCATAGGAAGCCAATCGCAGGTACGTAATTTTCTGCGAAAGTTACGTGGCGCTACCGATTGCGCCTGGCGCTACCGGCTGGGCACCGTGGGTGCTGCCGAATCGGAACTGCCACCGGTGCGGCATCTTCTGTCCTCGACTATCAGGATCTGCCTTTCCTAGGAGGCTTCGATGTCTGAGGCGATGAGCTTTGCCGTGCTCGATGGGCAGCACGTGGAGCTGTTGCCGGCCCGTACGGTCTTGTCGTTGTTCAGCGTAGGAGACTCGGGCGCCAACGGTAGTCATGGCAATGCCGGCGCCGATGGCAAAAGCATTCCCGCCACCACCAAGTGGAACCTGTTCGGCCTCGCCCAGTACGGCTACACGTCCAATGAAACCTGTGCCAGCGCTAGCGGCAGCTCCAACGGCAGTTATGGCGAGGCCAGCTACTGCTACTGAGTCGATAGCTACTGCTACTGAGTCGAGCCGGGTGCGCGCCGGTTCAGCGGGTCTGGCCCCAGGGCCCGCCCTGGGGCTTGCGCGCCACAGGGCAGACCGCTGACAGCTACCGGGGGTCCGGGCGGGGGACTTGGCGACTCTCGTAGGCCTCCCAGGCGCGCCGCCGCGCCTCGTTGGCGCGGCGCTGCGCGTCCTCGCGGACCTGCTGCTCTTGCTCTGGCGTGGCGTAGCCCTCGGCGACCGCGACCTCGGCAGCCACCCAGCGTTCATGGTCCTCGTCGCGGTGGTTGTCCCCGGAGCTCGAATCGGCGCGATGTCGGCGCCGGTAGTACGGATTGTCTGCGGTCAGGCCG
This sequence comes from Actinomycetota bacterium, assembly GCA_030862525.1. Lineage (GTDB taxonomy): Bacteria > Actinomycetota > Actinomycetes > Mycobacteriales > Pseudonocardiaceae. Next base: position 22,814 of record JALZDN010000121.1, read on the forward strand.
CCGCTGAAGCGACCGTAGGCGCCGAGGAAGAGCAGCAGCATCCCGGCGATGAAGCTGAAGATCACATTCGACATCCGGAACGCCAGCAGGTTGAGCTCGGTGTCCAGCACGGCGAGGTTGACCAGGCCGGAAAGCAGGAAGAGCAGACCTACGACCACCGTGATCGTCGAAGAGCTCCTGCCACCGCGCAAGGCAGCGCCGACGAGGACCCCGCCGACGATGAGCGAGATCGCCGAAAGCAGACCGTTGGAGGCCAGGCCCAGCACGACCGTCCCCCGCACCGCGAGGAACTCCAGCCGGTTGGCGACACCGAGCGCCCCGAATACGCACAACCCGAAGCCGAGCACCGCTGCGCCGATACGGTGCACGAGGTCTAGCCGGCGCCCTGACGGGGTGCTCGACACCTTTCTAATAGTACTGCCTATCGGCCTGCGTGGTCAGAAAGGATTCTTATCTTGATCGTGGAAGCCCGGCCTGGAGGAGTCGTCGATCTCGACAGCGGCAACGTCGTCGGGTGTGGTGTTGGATTTCACGCTGCAACCGGTCGAGCCGTCGCTGATAAGTATCGCGCGCTTGAAGTTCGGGCCGAAGAGTTTGTTCTTGTGCATGTCGACGTTTGGCCAGCGGCGTAGGCCCACGGCCTGATCGCCGTTGACCGCGCAGGCGTTGCCGGTGAACGTGATCGATCGGGAGCCGGCGGGGGCGTCACTGTTGCCACTCTCGTCGCCGGTGGCGATCAAACAGAGCCCGTCGACGTTCTGACAAGCGTTGCCCAGGATCACGACGTCGAAGGTGGGTGGTCGGCCGGTGTCAAAGGTCTCGAAGCAAGCGACCTGCGGGAAAGTCGGATACTCGTTGACGGAGATGTCCTGGATCGTGTTGCTGATGATGCGGTGACCGTTTCCGAAAAAACGCACACCATTGGCGCTTCCGTCATCACCGGCCACCGTCGCGCTCACGTGGTTGGAGCGAACGGTGATCCGCTGTCCACTGAGGGAGATGCCAGTGGTGGCGACATGGTGCACGGTGTTGGACTCGATGGTGGAGTCGATGCACGACGCGCAGACGATCCCACCCCGTTGGGTGTCGCGGACCATGTTCTTCTGCGCGTTGATCCCAGTCCCGGCCAGGAGCAGCTCGCCACCGCCGACGATCGTGAAGCCCTGGATGAGGACGTAGTCGGCGATGACCTGGACTTCGTGGACGTTGGTCTGCCCGTCAGAGACCAGGCGGATCGGCGCGTCGGCGGTACCCGATCTGGTCATCATCAGGGCCGCACCGGCGAGGTCAACGCCGCTGAAACACAGGGTGTCTCCCGGTGAGGCGGCAGCCAGCGCAGCGTGCACCTCGTCGGCTCGGGTGATCGTGCGGGTGCAGCCGGACTGCGTCGCGCTGCCCTGGCCCGCGGCGACGAAAACGGCGGCCAGGGACACCAGGCCGAGCAGCGCGAGAGAACGGATCGACACCGAGCGGCCCACTCTGGTCACCGGTGGCGTCCTTGTCTGAGGACAGCGACTTCCATCGTGGCGAGGGTAACGCTCGGTAGAACAGATTGTCACTTAGCGTACAGGCGCGTCGATTCAGGAGTTTGGGCGTGCAGGATGAGTCCTACCGACTCGAGAGGAGAGGGTCCGGGATGGCAGAACACACCGGGGCGTGCGCTGGAGTCGATGTCGGAGGCACCTTCACCGACGTCGTCGTGCACACCGCGGGTCATCGGCCCAGGGCGGTGAAGGTGCCGACCACCCCAGACAACCGGGCCGTAGGTGTGCATCGAGCTGTCGAGCAAGCGTGCCCCGACGCGGCGTTGCGGCTCCTGCCGCACGGCACCACGACGGCCACCAATGCCGTACTGGAACGCAAGATCGCCCGAACCGTCCTGGTGACCACCAACGGGTTCACCGACGTGCTGCAGATCGCCCGGCAGGACCGGCCTGCGCTCTATGACCTGACGGTCACTCGTCCCGAGCCGCTGGTGCCGCACGACCGGGTGGTGACCGTGATTGAACGGACCAGCCCGGATGGCGAGGCGGTCATTGCGCTGTCCGACGAGGAGATTGATCGGGTTGTGCGTCAGGTGCAGCGCCTGAAGCCGGAGTCGGTGGCGATCAGCCTGCTGTTCAGCTACGCCTGCGACGAGCACGAGCGGCGCCTGGCCGACGCCTTGGCCCGGCTGAACGTGCCGATCACCAGATCCAGCGCGCTGCTGCCGGAGTTCCGCGAGTTCGAGCGGGCGTCGACGTGTGTGCTCAACGCCGCGATCGAGCCGGTGATGCGTCGTTACCTGTCCAACCTGACCGACCGGCTCCCCGGGCCGACGATCACTGTGATGACGTCAGGCGGCGGCACTGCCGGCGTTGACTTCGTGGCGGCCGCCCCGGTGCACACGTTGCTGTCAGGACCCGCCGCAGGTGTGGTCGCTGCGGGTGCGGTGGCGCGTGGCGCCGGTTTCACCGACGCGATCGCCTTGGACATGGGCGGCACATCCACCGACGTATGCCTGATCAAAGCCGGCCAGCCGGAGGTGTCAACGTCAGCGCAGATCGCCGGGCTGCCGTTTCGCACCCCCGCGGTCGGGATTCATACCGTGGGTGCCGGCGGCGGGTCGATCGCCTGGGTCGACGCCGGAGGCGCCTTGCGGGTCGGTCCGGGATCGGCCGGCGCCGAGCCTGGTCCAGCCTGCTACGGGCTGGGTGGCACCGAGCCGACGGTGACCGATGCGCACTGCGTGCTCGGTCACCTCGACCCGGATCGCCAGCTGGGCAGTGGCGACGGCGGGGGCCTGCGGCTTGATGTCAACGCTGCCGCGAACGCTATCGGCGCGCTACCGGAGCCCGCCGGTGGGGCGCCCGGGATCTTGGCGGTGGTGCGCGCCACGATGGCTCGTGCGCTGCGCAAGGTCAGCACCGAGCGCGGTGTCGACCCGGCCGGCTTGGCGCTGGTCGCCTACGGTGGCGCCGGCCCGCTGCACGCGACCGCGCTGGCCCGTGAGCTGGGCTGCCGCGCCGTGGTGGTGCCGCCGGCACCCGGAGTGCTCAGTGCACTGGGGCTACTGCTCGCGCCGGCTCGCTATGAGGCGTCGCGGACGGTGATGGCGCCGGCCGAGGACGATCTCACCGACGCCTGGGCAGCGCTGGAGGATCAGGCCCGTCAGGAGCTGCGATGTCAGGGCGTGGCGGGTGAGATCACCGTGTCCCGGGCCGCCGATGTCCGCTACGCCGGCCAGTCCCACGAGCTGCGGATCGTCGTTGCGGCTGGTGCGGATCCGGCCCAGCTGCTGCACCGCGCACACCGGGAGGCCTACGGCTACGCGACGCCTGACGAGCGGGTACTGGTCGTCACCCTGCGGGCGGTGGCGCGCGGTGAGCCGGTCTTGTCGCAGCCACCGGGGGACTGGGATCAAGGCCAGCCTGCTCCGCAGCGGTCGCGGGAGATCGGTATCGGTGATCAGACCGTCACCGCACGAGTGGTCTCCCGGGCGGGGCTGACGGCCGGGGATGAGGTGAACGGTCCCGCCTTGATCGAGCAGTCCGACACCACCACAGTGCTCGCCGCCGACGAGGTAGGCGTGGTCGACGACGCCGGCAACCTGGTGGTGCACCTGCATGGCTGAGCTAGCTGGGGTCGAGCTTGAGGTGTTCCGGCACGCGCTGGCCGGGGTTGCCGAGGAGATGGGGGTCGCCCTGCGGCGCGCGGCGTACTCCCCGAATATCAAGGAACGAGCCGACTGCTCGGCAGCGGTGTTCGATCCCGACGGATGGATGGTCGCGCAGGCTGAACACATCCCGGTGCACTTGGGCGCCATGCCGGCCAGCGTCCGCGCGGTGCTCGACACCTACGGTGCACTGCGGCCCGGACAGCAGGTCTGCGTCAATGACCCGTACCTGGGTGGAACCCACCTGCCGGACCTGACCATCGTCTCTGCGGTCGGTTCTGCCAACGGGCCAGAAGACGGCGTTGAATTGCTCGGCTATGTGGCCAACCGCGCACACCACGCCGACGTCGGCGGAGCAGCACCGGGGTCCATGCCGGCGTCCGCCACCGAGATCGCCATGGAGGGGATCCGGATCCCGCCCATCCTGATCGCCGATGCCGACGGGGAACGTGACGACGTGGTCCGGTTGATCGCCGCGAACTCGCGGACCCCCGGGGAGCGCCGGGGTGACCTGCGGGCTCAGTTCGCGGCCAACCATGTCGGCGCGGTGCGACTACGCGAACTCGCCAGCCGGATGGGGACGGCTCGGCTGCACGAGGCGATGGCAGCCGTCTGCGACTACTCCGACCGGCGGGTCCGGACCGCCGTGGCGGAGATTCCGGACGGCTGCTACCGCTACTCCGACATCCTGGAGATCGGGGACGGGGTGACGATCCGCGCCGCGGTGACCGTCGTCGGGGATGAGGTGTCGATCGACTTCAACGACACCGATCCCCAGATCCCGGTGAACCTCAACGCGGTGTTCGCGGTGACCCAGTCCTGCGCGATGTTCGTGTTCCGGATGCTGACCGACCCGGACGCACCGCCTAATGCCGGCTGCTACCGGTCACTGCACGTGCAGGCGCCGGAAGACTCCGTGGTGCACGCGACGTTCCCCGCGCCGGTAGCCGCCGGCAACGTCGAGACCAGCCAGCGAATCGTCGACGTCCTGCTCGGCTGCTTCGCCCAGGCGATTCCGCACCGGGTGCCGGCGGCCAGCCAGGGCACGATGAACAACCTGCTCATCGGCACCGGTGGGGATCATCCGTTCAGCTACTACGAGACGTTGGGTGGCGGCGAGGGCGGCACGCCCGGCCGGGCGGGCATGTCCGGGATACACACCGGGATGACCAACACGCGCAACACCCCCGCCGAGGCGATGGAGCTGGACTACCCACTGCGGGTGTGGCGCTACGAGCTGCGGTCGCACTCAGGAGGCGCCGGGACGCATCCCGGTGGGGACGGTCTGATCCGGGAGGTCGAGGTGCTGGCCGACTGCACGCTGACCGTGCAATCCGAACGCCGGGAACACCCGCCGTGGGGGCTCGGCGGTGGCCATCCCGGGGCAGTGGGCCGCAATGTCTTACGCCGGGCTGACGGGACCGAGGAGGAGCTGCCCGGCAAGGGCACCTGGCAGCTACGCCGCGGCGACCGGGTCCGCATCGAAACCCCCGGTGGCGGCGGTTGGGGGAGCCCGTCATAGCAAGGACTCGTACGATTCACTCCCATGCCGTCTGACCACGTCATCGTCGCATCCACCACGGACAGTGAGAAGGCCGCTCGCACTCTCGCTGCCGGGGTCATCGAGGCCAAGCTCGGGGCGTGCGCGCAGATCGTCGGGCCGATCATCAGCGTGTACCGCTGGGAGGGTGACGTACAGACTGAGCAGGAGTGGCGAGTGGAGATCAAGACGGCCAACGATCAGATCGCCGCCCTGACCGAGCACATCAAGGCCAACCACAGCTACGACGTGCCCGAGATCGTCGTGACTCCGATTACCGGTGGCAGCACCGAATACCTGTCATGGCTGGTGGACGAGACGCGCAGTGAGATCTGATCGATCACGCCACTAACCTCGTTTGGTTGCACTGATTTTGCGGGTGGCTCGAAGTGTTGGGTGGCGAAGCAGTCGTCGGCGCTTACGCTGATTCGGCTTCGGTCGTCGGTACGGGCAGCGGCCGCTGGGCTGCTGCCTGGCCGGTTCCTCACCTACGGCCGCCTGGAGTTGACCGGCTCTCCGAGCTGGCCGCGCTGGGATACCTGGCGTCCTGCGACCCGATGCTCTCCCGCTGCCAGCGCACGCGGTGTCGGCGCTGGTGAGACGGCTGAGCGGGCCGTTTGCTGGCAATCGATGAGCCTGATCCCAACGTGGTCAGCAGCTGCGTAGGCGACATTGACCAATTCATTGCTACCTGACTATGATCCAAGTCACAGCTAGACAGACCTGTCTGTGTCTGCCTACCGCCTGCCAGCTGGCTGGTCTGGCAGCCACTCCCGCGGCGCAGGACATTATTCGCGACCGAAAGGAGTTCATAGCAAGCGACAATCACCGGTCCACCTACTCAAATCAATGAGAGAGGAAGTTATGACCGAGTACGATCCGAGGACTGCGACCGGAATTCCCACTGAGCCTGTTGGCTCTCTTCCCCGTCCATCCAAGCTCCAGGCTGCCTATGCGGGATATGATCAAGGACAGGTCAGCAAGGAAGAGCTGGAGGCTGAACAGGACGCCGCAGTCCGCGATTCGATCGAACGTTTTGAGGCTACCGGATCACCGATTATCTCGGACGGCGAGCAGCGTTGGTCGAGCTTCGCCACCTACCCCATCACCGACACACTGGCCGGCACCGGCTTGGCCGACAATCTCGGCCCGGGTGGCCAGTTCTTCGCGATCTTTGCCGATGGCCATGGACGGCAGCTGCCCCGCCTCACGGGTGGGCCCTTGCGCTACAAGACGTACGCGGCTGACACATTGAAGAAGTCTATCGGCTACGCGCATGTGCCCATGAAGCAAGCCGTCATCGCGCCTTCCATGCTGGCTCTCCTTTACCCACTGAAGGACGAGGTGCCCGGCTACCCCCGGGAGCAGTTCGAGGAAGACCTCGTCAACGAATGCGAAAAGGACATCCGCGAAGCGTTTGCGGCCGGTGCGGCCCGGGTTTCCATCGACTTCACCGAGGGCCGGCTCGCCACCCGTGAAGATCCACGCAACCCGTGGACGGGCGCCGGCTTGCTGCCGCACTTCATCGAGCTGAACAACCGCGTGCTCGCCCGTTTCTCGCCAGAGGAGCGCAAGAAGATCGGAATCCACACCTGTCCTGGTGGGGACCGGGACTCGGTCCACAGCGCCGACGTTCCCTACAACAATCTGCTTCCGAGCATGTTCCAGATGAATGCCGGCTACTTCCTCATCCAGCTGGCGAGTGAGCGCGACAAGGACCCGGTCTACGAGTCCATCGGGCAGCACCTTCGCGACGACGCAGACGGCGTCGCGCAGATGGCTTACATCGGGGTATGCGTGACGCAGAGCCCGCGGCCGGAGAGTCCGGAGGAGATTCGTGATGCGCTGGTGAGGGCGTCCAACTTCATCCCGAAGGAAAGGATCGGCTCTACCGATGACTGCGGCTTCTCGCCGTTCAGCATTGATGAGAAGCCGAACCACGGTTCGCCTGACTATGCTCGCGACATCGCGTTCCAGAAGATCAAGAACCGCGTCGAGGGTACCAAGATGGCCGCGGAGAAACTCGGCGTCAGCTGAGTTCACTGCCGCAGGGCGCAACGATCCATCGCCACGTCCCGGTCGCTCGCCACGAGCGGTCGGGACGTGGCTCAACATGCAGTGCGCGCCAAGGCGTACTGGACCAACGTCACGAGCGTGTCGAGGCTGGAGCGAGCCTCGCGGGCGTCCATCCGCATCAGCGGACACTCCCGGGGTAGCGCCAGCGCGGTCCGCACGGTGTCCTCGGGATAGGCGGGACCATCGGGGAACTGATTCACCGCGACCGCGAAGGGGACCTGGCGATTCTCGAAGTAGTCGATCGCCGCGAAGCAGTCGTCGAGCCGCCGCATGTCGACGAGCACGACGGCACCGACCGCACCGCGGGCCAGCTCGTCCCACATGAACCAGAAGCGTTCCTGACCAGGCGTCCCGAACAGGTAGAGGACGAGCTGATCGTCGACCGTGATACGGCCGAAGTCCATCGCCACCGTGGTGGTGGTCTTGTTCGAAACAGCGGCCGCATCGTCGACACCGACCGACAGCGAGGTCATCGCCTGCTCGGTGCTTAACGGCGGGATCTCCGACAGCGACCCGACGAACGTGGTCTTCCCGACCCCGAACCCGCCCGCCACCAGGATCTTGAGCGGGACCAGCGGGTGGTCGGCAGCCGGGACCTCTCGCCGGCCTTCCTTAACGGCTGCGGAGTCGAGGGTCACGGCAGTATCCGCTCCTGGGTTGCGCTGTGCCGGTCTGGACTGTGCCAGGTTGGAGTGTGCTGTTCTGAACGGGGCGCTGGGGTCAGGGCGTGGCCTACTCGGGACGCAAGCATCGTCATCTCATAACCCACCATGCCCATGTCGCACTGCCGCTGGGCCACGACAGCGAGCGTGGAGTCTTGGCTGATCGACGTCGCAAACAGGTAGCCGCCGGTCATCTCGATGATGGTCTGACTCACCGGAGCGAGGTTCAGCAGCTGCGCTGCGCCCCTGGACAGACTCACCAGCCCGGAGGTGGCGGCGGAGATCTGGTCGCCGAGTTGCGCATCGACGTCGGCCGACGAGGCCAGCAGCAGGCCGTCACCGGAGACGACCAAGGCATGCAGCACGCCCGGGGTATCCCGAGTGAAGTCGTTGACGAGCCAGTCGAGTTGGCCTTGAGCCGCGCTCACGACCGACCCCTGGTGTCCAACTGCTCTTGGGCAGCCTGCCGGCTGGCCTGGTAACGCGACAGCGCATCTCTGGCCAGTTTTGCGTCGGAAGTCGCGGTGGGCGCGGCGACGGCGGCTCCACGCGCAGGTGTTTGGCGCAGCTCCGGGGCCAGGCTCGCCTGCGGAACCCGGCGGTTGAGTTGGGGACCGGTGATCGGCAGCGCCACCGCGGGCACCACCTTCTGGACGGTCGCATAGGCGGGGGCAGCCGGAGCGGGCGACCAGCTGGACTCCTCCACCGTCGGCAGCCGGGTCGGTGTCCACCAGCCGGTCCAGTTCCGGTCCAGCCCGGACCCACTGCGCGCGGGGCCCCGTGGCTGCGGGATTGTGGGCGGCAGCGGTGATTGCTCGGTCGGCGTGACATGCGCCGGGGCGCCGTTACGCGAGCCGGTTGTCGCCTCCACCGTCAGCTCCAGTCGATCGTCAGCGAACAGATCTGCGGGCAGTGCAACCACCGCCGTGATGCCAGAACCCGGGGTGGTGCTCAGCGAGGCCCGGATACGGTGACGGACCGCCAGACGTGCCACGACGTGCAGCCCGAGCCGCTGGGAAGCTGACAGGTCGATGTCACGGGGCGACGCCAGCAGGTCGTTGGCGTGGGCCAGATCCTCTGGTGGCATCCCGACGCCCCAGTCCTCAATAGTGATGACGGCCTCGCCGGAAGTTCGCAAGCAGGACCGGGTCCGAATGGTGACCTTGGACTCCGGCGGGGAGAATTGCACTGCATTCTCTACCAATTCGGCGAGCACGTGGGTGAGATCGGTCACGGTGCGCCCGAGCACCGCCAGGCGCTCATCAACAGAGAAGTCGACGCGATCCAGGTGTTCGGTTTCCGCGATCGCGGCGCGCAGGACGTCGATGAGTGCAACCGGCTCGCTCCAGGTTCGGGGAGCTTCTTCACCAGAGAGCACCAGCAGGCTCTCCGCGTTGCGCCGAATGCGGGTGGCCAGATGATCGAGGCGGAACAAGTCACCCAGCGCGTCGGGGTCACGCTCCTTCTCTTCCAGCTGGCTGATGATATCCAGCTGCCGGTAGAGCATGCTCTGGTTGCGCCGGGCGAGGTTGACCAACAGCTCGGAGGTGAACTTGCGTTGGCTGAGCTCTACATCGGCTAGTTGGGTAGCCAAGCGCATCGACTTGTGCTGCTCATCCTCCGTGGTACGCCAGAAAATCACCACGCCGATGCAGGCGAGGAGCACAGCCACGCCGTGTATGAGTGACCAAACCCACGGATTCGCTTGCGCGGCCGGATGATTGAACATCAAACCGGCTTGCCACGCCGTCCCGATTCCGTGGCTGAGCACCGTGAATAAGATATTCCACAAGAACGGCACCCAGTCCTGATACAGCGCGATGATTCCGATGATGATAAAGAAGTGGAAATGGGCCTCGATGGAGCCTCGGGAGAACACGACCAGGGCTGCAGAGCAGTACACCAGCCCAGCGGAGGTGAAGAAGGAAGCAGCCCGTCGTTGCGATTTCCAGATACCGAGCAGCATGCAGCCGATTAGCGGGACCAGTCCGACAAGGGTCGCCGGCAGGCTGTGTCGAAGCCACAGTGCGAACACGAACAACGCTGGTAGGTGCAGGCCGAGCACCCACAACACGAGTTGATGCCGCGTCCTCCAGGCGGTGTCGTCGAGCAGGTTGCCGCGCGGTAGGTAGTCCAGCAGCCTCGTCAACGTCAACGGGGAGTCCGCCCTTCATGAAACGGTGGCATGGCATGCGGTTGGCGACCGCGGCATGTTACTGCCGCGTGATATCTGCGCGAGACCTCAGCGCTACGCCGAGTAGGTGGTTCACCCTCAGCTTGCGACCAAATAGAGCAACGTTTTGCGCCGAATGGCACAGTAATGACGCAGCCCCCTAAGATGTCGCGACGGAGGCGTCTGGGCGCCTGGTGGCCCCCGCGGTCTTCAACACCGATGTGATCGAGTACCTCGGTCAGGCGGGTTCGATTCCCGTCCGCCTCCGCCAACCCGACCCTGAGGTAGGGGCTACGGGCAGGATGAGGGCGACCGGGCTACCGTGCGGCTATGGATCTCCGCCGGCAGGTCCCGCGCACTGACGCGGTGCTGGCCGATCCGGCTGTCGCGGCCGCGGCAGACAAGCTCGGGCGACCACAGGTCAAGCAGGCGGTGGTCGCCGCCCAGCAGCGGGTGCGCGAGGGTACCCTGCCGCCGGCCGGTGTCGTCGCTGACGTGCTGGCCAGACTGCCGGACACCGCGACGACCCTGCGCCCGGTGCTCAACGCAACCGGAGTGCTGCTGCACACCAACCTCGGTCGGGCCCCACTGTCCGCGGCAACGATCGAGGCACTGGGCACCGCCGCCGGCACCACCGACGTCGAGCTCGACCTGGCCACCGGCGCCCGGGGCCGCCGCGGGGCCGCCGCCCTAGCTGCCCTGGCCGAGGCGGTGCCGATGGCACCAGCGGTGCACGTGGTGAACAACGGCGCCGCAGCGCTGGTGCTCGCCGCGACCGCGCTGGCGACCGGCCAGGACATCGTGCTATCCCGCGGCGAGATGGTGGAGATCGGCGACGGCTTCCGCATTCCCGACCTACTGGAGTCCACCGGTGCCCGGCTGTGTGAGGTCGGCACCACCAACCGGGTCGCCCGTGAGGACTATGCCGCGGCCATCGGACCGCAGACGGGATTCGTACTCAAGGTGCACCCGTCCAACTTCCGCATCACCGGGTTCACCTCATCAGTGCCGGTGGCGCAGCTGACCGGACTGGGCGTGCCGGTGATCGCCGATATCGGCTCGGGTCTGCTGGCGCGGCACCCTGCGCTGCCCGACGAACCGGACGCCGCCACGATGCTGACCCAGGGCGCTGACCTGGTCACCGCCAGCGGCGACAAGCTGCTCGGCGGTCCGCAGGCCGGGCTGCTGTTGGGCTCAGTGGAGCTGGTGACCCGGCTGCGCCGGCATCCGCTGGCCCGGGCATTGCGCGTCGACAAGCTCACCCTCGCCGCGCTGGAGGCCACCCTGCAGGGCCCGATGACGCCGACAGCGGCAGCTCTGGCCGTAGACCCCCGCACGCTGCACCGGCGGGCGACGGTGATCGCGGCGGCACTGGCCGCGCTCGGGGTGGATGCGACGGCGGTGGCGTCACAGGCCACGGTGGGCGGTGGCGGCGCGCCGGGAGTGACGCTGGACAGCGCCGCGATCAGCCTACCGGAGCGCTTCGCCGCGCCGTTGCGGGTAGGTAGCCCGCCGGTGCTCGGTCGCGTCGAACGCGGCCGCTGCCTGCTCGACCTGCGCGCGCTGCCCGCCGAGCAGGACGCCGCGGTGCGGGACGCGGTATTGGCATGCATGTCGTAGCCACTGCAGGTCACGTCGACCACGGCAAATCCACGCTGATCCGAGCGCTGACCGGGATGGAGCCCGACCGGTGGGCGGAGGAGCGCCGGCGGGGGATGACCATCGACCTGGGATTCGCCTGGACGACGCTGCCCACTGGGTCGACGGTGGCATTCGTCGACGTGCCCGGACACGAGCGGTTCGTGCCGAACATGCTCGCCGGGGTCGGCCCGGTGCCCGCCGTCATGTTCGTGGTCGCGGCCGACGAGGGGTGGATGCCGCAGTCCCGGGAACACCTCGAGGCACTGCATGCGCTGGAGGTCCGGCACGGCCTGCTGGTGGTGACCCGCAGCGACCTGATGGAGCCGGAGCTGGCTCGGGAGGAGGCCCTGGAGCAGCTGGCCGGATCCTCGCTGGGCCGGGTCGACGCGGTCTGCGTCTCCGGCACGACCGGGGCCGGGCTGGATCAGCTGCGGACCGCGTTGGGCTCGCTGGTCGCAGAGTTGCCCGGACCGGATATCAAAGCCGACGTGCGGTTGTGGGTGGATCGGGCGTTCACCATCCGCGGCGCGGGCACCGTGGTCACCGGCACGCTGGCCGCCGGGACGATCCACGTCGGCGACGAGTTGGAGCTGGCCCCCGGTGGGCGGCGAGTGAGTGTGCGGGGTTTGCAGTCGCTGGGGGTACCCGTCGAGTCCGCGCCTGCGGTGGCCCGGGTCGCGGTCAACCTACGAGGGCTGCCCCGCGAGGCCGTGCGCCGCGGTGATGCGCTGCTCACCCCGGGAGCCTGGCTGGCCACGCGCACCCTCGACGTCCGGCTGTCCGCCGCAGCCCGATCTGCCTCCATGTCGGAGTGGGTAGCCGGTGAGTTGCCGGAGCACGTGGTGCTTCATGTGGGGACGGCTGCGGTGCCTGCGCGGGTCCGGGCACTGGGCGTGGACACTGCGCGGCTGGGCTTGGCGCAACTGTTGCCGCTGCATATCGGGGATCGGGCACTGCTTCGCGATCCCGGTACTCGATGCATCCCTGCTGGGGTCACCGTGCTGGACGTCGCACCGCCCGCGCTGGGCCGCCGCGGAGCAGCCGCGGCTCGCGCCGCCGAGCTGTCCACGATGGACGGTGTCGCGGACGGCGCCGCCGAATTGCGCCGCCGGGGGGTGGTGCGGCGCGACGAGCTGATCGCGATGGGCGCGCCGGTGCCTGCGGACGCCGCGCAGGCGGGCGTTTGGTTGGTCGACGCCGGCTTGCTGGTGCAGCGGGCCGACCGGCTCGTCGCCGCGGTTGCCGAGCACGCCGCGGCGAATCCGCTGGAGCCGGGGATGCCGCTGGAGACCGCCCGTCGCCTCGCCGGAATGCCCGATGCGCGACTGGTCGAGCTGCTGCTCGGCTCCCAATTGACTCTCGCCGAAGGACGAGTCCACCTCGGCGAACCGGCCACTGGCCTGCCCGACGCGGTCCGCAGCGCCATCACCGCAGTCCGCGCCGAACTCGCGCAACGGCCCTTCGCTGCACCCGAGGCGCACCGGCTCGCCGAGCTCGGCTTAGGCGCCAAGCAGCTCGCCGCTGCGGTACGCGCCGGCGAGCTGCTCAAGATCGCCGACGGCATCTACCTCGCTCCCGGCGCGGACGATGACGCCATCGAACGGCTGCGTGGCCTGCCCAGCCCGTTCGCCGTCAGCCAGGCCCGCCAAGTGCTGGACACCACTCGCCGCGTCGCCGTCCCCTTGATGGAGCACCTCGCCCGCCGGGGGATCACCCGCCGCCTTCCCGACGGCACCCACGAACTCCGCTAACCCGGCGTGTCCGCACGTGGTGCACGGTGTGTCTGCACGTGGTGCCCAGTCATGGTTCACTCGCCTGCTCAAGCCGAGTCGGGCGGCTGTGTTGTACGTCGGGTACTGGGCTGCCAGTCCAGGCACACGGCGGTGGCGTCGTCAGCGAGCTTGCCAGACCGGAACTCTATGACCGCGTGCGTGAGGTGACGGACGAACTCGATGGGTGGCAGGTGCGCCTGTCTGGTGAGTATCCGAGTCACGCGCTCAAGCCCGAAAAAGGGACCGCCCGCGTGGTGGGCTTTGAATATCCCGTCGCTGATCAGCAGGAGACGGTCGTCACGGCGGAGCTCCACTGGATGTAGTCGGTAGTCCGTGCGAGGTGACAGCCCAGGGGGTCGATTGGGGGGCACGTGCAACGTCGTCACTGCTCCCTCCCGCAGCAGCAGGGGTGGTGGATGTCCAGCGTTAATGATCACTCCGGTGCCGGTGGCCACCTCCAGCTGCATCAGTAGGCCGGTGACGAAGCTTGAGCCGGGGAACTGCTCCGCGAGGTGCTGGTTCGCTGCCATGGCCTGAGCCAGGATCGGTGCATGCGACCGTCGGGTGTTGCGCATCGCGGTGACCGCCAGGCTGCCCAGTAGCGCTGCCTGCAGGCCGTGACCGACGGCGTCAGTGATCGACACGGTCAACCTGTGGGCGCTGACTGATTGCTTACGTCCTCACCGGTGCACGCCGCTACACCGACAGGTTCGAGATGCTGCGCCGCCGGCAGGACTCGAGCCTGCCGGCGGAGATCCAGTGGGAGCTACTGCTCAGCCTCGCCTACGAACTACCGGGGTTCTCCATCGCCGGATCGCTGGAGCCAGCCTATGACATCGGCGGGGACACCTTCGACTATGCCGTGCGCGACGTCGTCGAGAATCTCCTCGACCTCGCTCGTCACCGTTTGGTCCGCCAGGGCGACCACCAGCACCCCCAGACGCTCGGTGCGGATTGTCACCGGCACGTAGACGACCCACGGCGTGCCGGCGCCGTCGCGGTCGGGTTGCTCGCGGCGCACCGTTCTTTGCTGCCGGTAGGCCAGGCCGGCAGGGCTGCCGGCCATGTCGTGCCGTCCCGTTCAGTTCCGTTCGTCTGCACTACCGTTGGCGACCGCCTCCAAGGTGGTCTCGCCGTAGTCTGCCAGCAGCAACTCGCATGATCCGACCCAAGGTGACGGCGCAGCCACGCCCCGAAGACCGCATCCAGCTCGGCCGGCGGCGCCCGGTCCAATCGCGCAGCAGCCTGCCGGCCCCGGGCCTGATCATGCTCAGTGGGTCGGCCACGCGCTAAACCCTGCCAGACTCGGCCGTCGCGATCACGGCACGCGCGCCTCTGCCCGTTCGAGGCCGACCAGCGTGCTCAGCGCATCCGCGATGCTCCGCATCCGGTGCAGCATCTACAGCACGCAACGTCACTCCCGAGTCATGCTGCGAACAGCAGCGTCAGCCCGCCCACCGTGTACCCGACCATCAGGACCATCAGTGGGAGCTGCCCGACGACGGCTTCTGACCGGGGGAACAGCGCAACCGAACGGTCATGGGCGCTGATGACCGCGAGGACGTGCCCGACGACGACCGCGATCACCTGGATGAAAGCGATACCGGTCGCCGTCACCAGACCGTAGTTGACGGCGCCGGAGATTTCGGCGCCGGTACCCAGCGGATCGGAGAGCATGACGATGGCCTGCTGCCCTTGAAAGAGCAGCAAAGAAAAGTAGTGCGCGATGACGTAACCCACAACGATGGGGATGACGGTGTGTGCCAGCAGACCTGGAACCGGCCTTCGGCCGCGGTTGCCGACATGACCGGCCAGCACGGTCGCGCCGATGAATGTCAAAGCCACAGTCGCGATCATCAAGAGCAATCCGGCGGTGGAGATCAGCGCGGCCGGGACCGGCGCCGCCTGGATAGCGCGGGTCCAGTCCGGTGAACCGGAGATGCTGTCGAAGAACGTGGAGCCCAACAGCACCGCGATCAGGACCACGATGCCCGGTGCAGGCCCGAACGTGGCCACCCCGTCCAGGGGGTTACGGAGTACCAGACGACCGTCGTCACGTCGGCCGAAAGGCGCCATCGTGCCGACCAACGTGGAGTAAGCCTCGAACCCGTCGCCGGTGGCGAACCAGCGATGGCCGAACAGGAGGGCCGCGCTGAGATGGACGGCGGAGTAGACGCTGAAATACAGCAGCAGCACGTTGACTGCGGCGCCGTTCGGGGCGGCCAGCTCCAACCACACAAAGCTGAGCAACGACAGTGCCGCCGGCCAGTAGCCGAGCCATTGCGGTAGCGGCAGCAGTCCTCGGTCCGCGGGAATCCGCGTGATGGCGGCGAGCAGCAGGTGAAGCGTGCGCAGCGGGTTGACCAGTCGCCACACCGGGCCGAACAGCAGTGACAGGGGAACGATTCCCACCCAGAACAGTACATACACCACGTAGGGCAGGGGGTTGTTCCCATCGTCTGGTAACAGCAGCGCCGTTGTGACGGCGTACGCCGTTGCGGCGAGGCCGAGCAGGCGTAGCAACCACCGAAGTCCGGTGCTGTCCACCAGTCGCTGGATCGGCAACGGCACTGCCCGCCCGGCCGCCCCCGCACGCAATCGCGGGGTCCGCCACAGCACACCCAGCCCGAAGAACGAGGCCAGCAATGCCAAGACGGCGCCCTGCACCATCAGATCAAGCGGTAACGGAAGATCCTGCCGGCCCCCAATCCCATGCGCGAGAATCTCTGTCGCGTCGGTCACAATGCCGCCTTCGCGGGACCAAGTGCGTCGTCGGGCGTCACCCGTTTATTCTCCCTGACCGCGCCGAGCCAAATTTCGATCACGAACCAGGCGTCCTCCCGCGACCAGCAGGCCCAGTGCGGTGGCGTAGGTGATCGCAGTCAAGGCGCGGTCCAGCACGGCCGGACCGGCAAAGGGCAGCTGGGAGTTCCACAGCACGCTGATATCCGTGGCGGCCAGCAGCAGCACCATGATCCCGACCGTGATGGCCCGGTCGGGCGCCGACTCACTTCTGCGCAACGTGCTGATCACTGCAACGGCGCCGATCAACATGCTGAAGGCACCTACCGCACCGACCCCGATCCAGCCGAAAACCGGCCCCCCTTGCTGCGGAGCGAATCCGGTGCCAAGCAGGTGCAGCACAAAGGCCAGGATTCCACCGGCAATGACGGCGGCCATCGGCCGATGCCAGTCCCGCCGCCAGCCGATGGCCGCTATCGCGGCGGCGAGCAGCCCAAGGGCCACCAGCCATGGCCACGGCGAAGGCGGCGGTACCCGCTCCCAGGTGCCCAGGACGGTGACCTGCCGGCCGTCCACCACCAGCGGCAGCTCCCAGGACCCTGACGCCTGTTCCGGCTGAGGTTGCGCGTCACTTTCAGATTCCGGATCGATCCGGTTGTCGGTCCAGGTGGCGCTGTCTCCGTCGCGCAGTTGCACCCATTTCGGCTCGGCCGACGGATCCGTCGACGGCGGGGCGCCCGGAATCTGCCCGGTCTCGGCCGCGGTGCTGCTGAGTTGATTGACCTCGACACGTTCAGGGGTCAATCGCAGGAACGGCTCACCGCGGTAACCGACGATCACGATCTCCGCCGTACCCTGGTTCGTGACGCGCACCCACTGCCCGCCGACCCCAACGGTCACCCCCACGGTCGGTACCGCCGGCTGGATCCCGGTCACCGTGGCCTGGTAGTTGCTGGGTGAACCACCGCTGCCGGCGATGTGCGCCGAAGCTGGCACTGGATTGATCAGCATGAAAGTGATCGCCAATACCGTGGCCAGCACGGCCAGTCGGGTACTCATCCGCGGACCACAAGCTGGAATAGCAGGAGCCCGCTGTCATGGGTTTCGACTTCGAACACTCCCGGTAGGTCGGCGACGAACGCCACGGCGGCCGGGCTGCCCGGGGTCAGCGGCACGGTCTTGTCATAACCATGAACGTGCAGCTCGTCGCTGCGGTCACTGGTTACTTCAATGCGCACCTGGGTGCCGCGTTCCACCTCGACTCGGGCCGGCACGCCCTCGACCTTGCCGTCGCTGATCCGAGCCGAGATGGTGTTCTCCGCCGGGAGCGAAGGCTGATTCGGTTCCTGGGCCGCAGTCGATGGCTCCGAGATCGACTGGCCCGCTGAGCGCTGTGCCTCCTCGGAACCCGAAGGTGCAGACCCCTGGCCGGCGCAGCCGACTGCCAGCGCCAGCACGGACGTCGCCACGGCCATCCGGCCCAGCACGCTCACCTTGACCACACCCCCCGATCAGCACCGAAGTGGCCACCTCGGTGTTCGCTTGAAGCTGTCCGGCTGGTTCGGGTGCGAGCGGTCCGGGTTGGTTCCAGCGTTCGTTCCGGGGCCCGACGCCCGCGACACATTAGACCCGGTGCGCAGCCTGGTGTGAGCGCACGAGTTCCTCAGCAATCTCGTAGGTGTTGAGCGCGGCACCCTTGCGCAAGTTGTCTCCGCAGACGAAGAAGTCGAGCGTATTCGCAAAATCCAGTGACTGGCGAAGGCGGCCGACGTAGGTCGGATCCGTACCGACCACCGCGGCGGGGGTCGGCCATACCCCGCCGGCCGGATCGTCGGCCAGCACGATGGTCGGTTGCGCCGCGAGCACCTTCCGGGCCTGCTCGACGGTGATCGGCTGGGTGAACACTGCGTGCACTGCGAGCGCGTGAGTGGTGATCACCGGAACTCGCACGCACGTAGCGGACACCTTGAGATCCGGGATACCGAGGATCTTGCGGGATTCGTTGCGGACCTTGAGTTCCTCGGAGGCCCAGCCGTCGTGCTGGAGCGACCCGGCCCAGGGCACCACATTCATCGCCAGCGGTGCCGGAAACGGTGACTCCGCGGGCAACCCCGCTGCGGCCAAGGCTTCAGCGACGTCACCGCAGCGCACTCCGACGCCCTTGCCGGCCACTGCGGCGAGCTCGGCGTGCAACCGATCCACGCCTTGCTGCCCAGCGCCCGAGGCAGCCTGGTAGCTGGCCACCACCAGTTCGGCGAGCTGGAACTCGTGGTGCAGCGCACCCAACGCGGCCATCATCGACAGTGTGGTGCAGTTGGGGTTGGAGACGATCCCCTTCGGCCGGCGGGCAGCATCCGCAGCGTTGACTTCCGGAACGACCAGCGGCACGTCGGGATCCATCCGGAACGCACCGGAGTTGTCCACGGCGACCGCACCCCGCGCCACGGCGACCGGAGCCCACTGCTTCGCGATCTCGTCCGGGACGTCGAACATCGCGACGTCCACGCCGTCGAATGCCTCTGGGCTGAGTTCGACGACAACCCGCTGTTCACCTCGCACAGTGAGCTGCTTGCCGATCGAGCGGGCCGAAGCGATCAACCGGATGTCGGCCCAGGGCACTGCCGGCCGCGAGTTGATGATGTCGATCATGACGGTACCAACGGCACCAGTGGCCCCAACAATGGCGAGAGTCGGCGCGCTTGGGCTCATCGCCCGGTCCCGGCGTACACGATGGCCGGCTCGTCGCCGCCTAGTCCGAACGCCTCGTGGATCGCGCGCACCGCGTCGTCCAACTGCTCGGCGCGAACGAGCACTGAGATTCGGATCTCCGAGGTGTTGATGGTCTCGATGTTCACTCCGGCCTGGGCGAGTGCCTCGCAGAACCGTGCGGTGACCCCCGGGTGTGACCGCATGCCGGCACCGATCAACGAGATCTTGCCGACATGATCGTCACACAGGATGTCCTGAAAGCCGATCTCCGACTGCACCGCGCGCAGCGCTTTCACCGCGATCGGCCCGTCGAGCTTGGGCATCGTGAAGGTGACGTCGGTGCGGCCGGTCTCGCTGTGCGAGATGTTCTGCAGCACCATGTCGATGTTGAGCTCGGCGTCGGCGATCACTCGGAAGATGCGGGCGGCCTTGCCGAGCTCATCGGGTACCCCCATGACCGCGATCTTCGACTCGGATCGGTCGTGCGCAACGCCGGTGAGCATGACCTGTTCCACGATGAGATCCTCCACTGATCCGAACACCATCGTGCCCCGGTTGTGGCTATATGACGAGCGGACATGTACCGGCACCTGGTTGCGCCGGGCGTACTCGACGCAACGCTGCATGAGCACCTTCGCCCCAGACGCCGCCATCTCGAGCATCTCCTCGTGCGTGATGGTGTCGAGTTTGCGGGCGTTGGACACGATCCGGGGATCGGCGGAATACACGCCATCGACATCGGTGTAGATCTCGCAGACATCCGCGTGCAGCGCCGCGGCCAGCGCGACCGCGGTGATGTCCGAGCCGCCCCGGCCCAAGGTGGTGACGTCCTTGGTGTCTTGGGCCACCCCCTGGAAACCGGCGACCAGTGCCACCGCGCCCTGGTCCAGCGCATCGCGGACCCTGCTCGGTGTCACGTCGATGATGCGGGCCCTGCCGTGCGCGCCGGTGGTGATCACCCCGGCTTGTGAGCCGGTGAACGAGCGCGCGTCCACACCCAGGGCGTGCACCGCCATGGCTACCAGTGCATTGGAGATCCGCTCACCGGCGGTGAGCAGCATGTCCAGCTCACGCTGATGTGGTTCCGGCGAAACCTCACCGGCGAGTTCGAGCAACTCGTCGGAGGTATCACCCATTGCCGACACCACCACCACGACCTCGTTGCCGGCGTTGCGCGTCTCGACGATCCGCTCGGCCACCTTCTTGATCCGCTCCGCGCTGTCCACCGAAGATCCGCCGTACTTCTGGACGACGAGCGCCACGTCGACCTCCCGCGTCGGGATATTCTAGGGGCGGTTCCAGCCTCCAGACGCCAGCCTCCAGACGGCCCCCCGTTGACTGGCACCCTACCGAGGACCGGCGTCACCAGCCGTTAACCCGGCAACGCTGCACGGCCTGATGAGGAGAACCGGATGGCATGGGTGGCCCCGACGGTGCTGCCCTCCGCATCCGGCAAGCGACTCCGACCCTGAGGGCGACGTGGTGGCACCGGGCGGCGCCTGGTTTCTGACCTCGTTGGCGTCTTCCCCGGCTACCTAGCCTTGGTGGCCGGGGTGTCCGGTGTCGGGCTCACCGCGCCGGCTTTCACGGTCACCGCTGGGGCAGAGATGGCGGCTGCCTACGGGCTGGTACGGCTCACATGGCGGTGGTGTGATCGCTGCCGTGGCGCTGGCTGGGCTGGTCGCGGTGCTGCGCGACAAAGAGGGCTGGTCACCGTGGGCAGCGACGCTGCTCGCCCCGAGCGGACTGCTCGGCTACCTGGCCTTCGTCGCTGCCGCACCGGCCGCTGGGATGGTTGGTTCACCCTGCAGGGCAGGGCTGGGACTCCGCATTCGATGGCGGGCGTGCCACGCCGGGCAGGTGCTCACCACCGCGCCCGTTTGCTGCTACGCCTTCGTGCTGCTGTTGCCGGTGGCGATCGCCTTCGGCGCCTGGTTCGGCAGCGACGCGCTCATCGTGTGGCGCTACGCAATCTAGGCCGCGTCCCCGCCTCTACGGGGTACGCGGCCTAGATCACGCCCCTAGGCGTTAACGCTGTCTCGATTGCGGCTCATAGCGCTGAGCAGGCCGCCACCGACCACCAGTGTGATCAGACCGGAGAAGAGGTGCAGCCAGAAGTCCATGTCGAAACCGGCGGGCACGGACACCAGGCTGAGGTAGCCCAGGAAGCCCAGTATGGCGGCCAGCAAGTAGAAACCGCCGATGGCGAAGTTGACGCCCTCCGTCGCGACCGGGGTCAGCGTGAGTGCCGCCGTGACCCAGACCGCGCCAACGGCGAGGTGCACGATGTTGTGGAACGGGTTGATCAGGAAGATCCCGAACAGCGCTTCGCGCGTCGGCTCCGTGAAGTTGCTAAAGCCGGTGAAGAGGAACCCGATCGTCCCGATGCCGACGTAGATGGCGCCGGCGAGGAGTGCATAGTTCTGCTCGATCGTCCGGCCTCGCCCCCTGCTTTGGATCTTGATCCCGAACTTGTTTTCTGGATCAACCGTCATGTCCGTCCCTTTCCTCGACACCGACGACTCATCGATGAAGTGCGCAGACCCCCGTGGTCTTGCCCACGGCCTACTCACCTAACATCCCTGGCAGACCTTCGTTACGCGGCGGTCCGCGGTTCGCTCGCTGGCCGCGGGGTTCACCCTATCGGACGTGGGCAGCCCCAACTACAGGTGGTAAGCAACCGTCACCCATCGATCTCCTCCATGGGTTTCTTGCGAGGCTGGGCGGTGCCAGTCGCCCGCTTCGTGGCGAGCCGGGAGGCGAGCGCACCGGCGATTCCCGTGCTGCCACGACGAGCCGACGGTCAAGGTCGATACCAGAGCCAGTGCTAGGGTGCCCGCACGGCAGTCACACCCCGGCAGTAGCATCCTGCTCTCCGTGACCGAGAGGCCGCGAAAGCAACCACGAGGCATGCGCCGCGTCGTTCACGAGCAGTGAACATACGTTACAGCTGATGGAAGTGGGCACCATGACAAACCTGTGGAACGCCATACGCAGCAGACGGGTGTTGACCATCATTATCGGGGTGCTGCTGGTGGCAGGGCTTGCCCTCGGAGTGGTCTTCGGAACAGGGATGATGCCTCCCGAAGCGCCGGCGAAAGCGACGAATGCCGCGGCGGATTCGGCGACGGACGCTAAACCGGCTGACTTCACGGCCTTTCGCAGTGACCAGGCCGGTTTCGAGTTGGCCTACCCGTCTTCCTGGAGCAAGCTGGGTACCAAGGACCCCCAGGTTCTCCTGCTCGTGGCCAAGGGCACGCAGGACTCCTTCCTGGTCCGCTCCCTGGATTTGGCGGCGCCTGTCGGGCCACAGGAGCTGCCCGCTGCCAAGCAGTTGACGGACCAGATCGTAGCTTCCAACACGACGGCTCAGATGATCGCCGAACCGAAGCAGATCGAGCTGGGTGGATTGCCGGGCTTCTTCTACTTTTACTCCTTCAAGGACGCCGCCAGCGGGCAAGAGGGCGTGCACTCCCACTACTTCCTGTTCAAAGACACGAAGATGATCAGTCTTGTCTTCCAGGCTTTACCCAAGGATCATTTCGCTGCTTCCGCTCCGACCTTCGACCAGATCACCGCTACGTTCCGCTCTCTGCAGAAGTGACGATCTCACGCGCATTGCACGCCGAGCTGTGACGTGGTGACAGTGCCACGCTGGGCGGGTCTCAGCGATCGTGGTCGGGTGCGCGAGCGCAACGAGGACCGCTGGAGCGCCGACGCCGACCTTGGATTGTTCATCGTGTCCGACGGTATGGGCGGTCGCCCCGCGGGCGAGGTGGCCTCCGAGGTCGTCGTCGCAGCCCTGCCGACGCTGGTGATCAACCACTTCGGCGCCGATCCGGACCTCGCCGCCCCGGACGCACCGCAGCGGCTGCGCACGGTCCTCACTGAACTCAGCGCCGACCTGCGCGAGGGCAGCCAGGACACCCCGCGGCTGGCCGGGATGGGCGCGACGGCCGTCGTCGCCCTGGTGAGCCAAGCCACCGCGCTGATCGCCCACGTCGGCGACAGCCGCGCCTACCTGTCACGCGCGCACAGCCTGCAACGTCTGACCCGTGACCACTCGCTGGCCCAAGCGCTGGTCGACGCAGGCGCGATCACCGACCAGCAGGCCGCCGGTCACCCTGCCCGCGGTCAACTCACCCGCCACATGGGCATGGTCGGCGACGCGTTGCCCGACGCGAGTCGGATCACCATGCAGCCCGACGACCGCTTACTCCTGTGCAGCGACGGCCTCACCGGCATGCTCGACGACGCTCGGATACAGGCGATCCTCAACCGCTGCCCGGACCCTGAGCATGCCTGCCGCGTCCTTATCGAGGCTGCCAACGACGCAGGCGGCACCGACAACATCACCGTGCTCGTGGTCGCGCCTGAGTGAGCGGTCTTGCTATCAGATCCAGCCGGGGAGTTCAGGCAGCCCGTCTGGTGCGATGAGGCGGTCTCCTCGGCACCGTCCGGTGAGCCAGCCAGCCAGCTCCGGCATAGATCCAGAGACCGAGACGGGGGCGCCGGTCTCCGGGCCGAAGATGACCGGCTCCTTGCCGGGAATTCGCAATTCGATCCGGCTCGGAATCCGGGTTCCCATCCAGTCGGCAACGTCGCGCACCAGCGCGGTGGCGATGTCCTCGGGCAGCACGTCGATCGCGATACCGGCGTCGAGATCCACCAGGTGCAGCCACACCTCGCGCACCCGCGCCCAGGGGATGGCGGCAGCGGGCACTGGGCCGTGCCTGGTCCGCACGGTGGCCTCCCAGTGCCGTGTGGACAGCTTCTTGGCAGCCGCGGCGAACGCGGCCCCGGTGCGGCGAACGTCGTCGAGTTGCTCGTCCAGTGGACGTCCCGCGCCGGCTTCGATGTCTGCGTCGCGGGCCTCCGTCGAGGGGTACATCGGCGTCTCGATCCCGGTGCGTGCCCAGTTCAGCAGGCGTACCAGGCCCTCGGCGTTCCGAGCGACGTGGGAAACCACATGGCCGCGGGTCCAGCCGGGTAGCCGGGACGGCCCGCGCAGGTCCCCGAACACGTCACTGCACTCTGGGACGACCCGTTCGAACAACGCCTGGCCCTGAATGGCCCAGGCCAGCGCGGTGTCCGGCCGACTCACGTGACGTCCTGCATAACCAACCTCCTGCAGTATTCACTTTCACAGGATCGCGGCGGGGTGGTAGGTGGCGGCTTCGGGGTACCGGGCGACGACGCTCTCCACCTCGGCGACGACCGCGGCGATCTGCCCGGCGGCAACCCCGGTGAACGATAGGCGGTCGGCGAGCAATGCGTCGAGATCGGCGCGGTCCAACGGCAGTCTGCTGTCGTCGGCCAGCCGGTCGATCAGATCATTGTCGGCGCCGTTGGTCCGCATCGCCAAGGCGACCGCGACAGCGTGCTCCCTGATCAACTCATGCGCGGTCTCCCGACCCACTCCAGCGCGCACCGCGGCGACCAGCACCTTGGTGGTGGCCAGGAACGGTAAGTAGCGCTCCAGCTCCCTTTCAATCACCGCCGGGTAGGCGCCGAACTCGTCGAGCACGGTGAGGAAGGTTTCGGCCAGCCCGTCGAAGGCGAAGAACGCGTCTGGCAACGCGACCCGACGCACCACCGAATCCGACACATCACCCTCGTTCCACTGCGTGCCGGACAGCTCGGCCAGCATCGAGGCGAACCCGCGCAGCACCACGGCCAAGCCGTTGACGCGCTCGCAGGAGCGGGTGTTCATCTTGTGCGGCATGGCGCTGGACCCGACCTGGCCGGGTTGGAAGCCTTCGGTCACCAGTTCGTGGCCGGCCATCAGCCGGATCGTCGTCGCCAGTGATGACGGTGCGGCGGCCAATTGCACCAGGGTTCCGACCACCTCATGGTCCAGCGACCGGGGATAGACCTGCCCGACGCTGGTCAGCACCCGGCCGAATCCCAGGTGCGTGGCCACTCGCTGTTCCAGCTGCGCCAGTGCCGACGCGTCGCCACCGAGGAGGTCAAGCGTGTCCTGGGCGGTACCCATCGGCCCCTTGATCCCGCGTAGCGGATAGCGAGCCAGCAGCTCCTCCAGCCGCGCGAAGGCCAGCAGCAGCTCATCAGCCGCGTTGGCGAACCGCTTGCCCAGCGTAGTGGCCTGAGCTGCGACATTGTGGCTGCGCCCGACCATCACCAGCTCGGCGTATTCAGTGGCACGGCCCGCGAGGCGGGCGAGTAGCGCAACACAGCGGTCCCGCACGTGCTCCAGTGAACGGCGCACCTGCAGCTGCTCGACGTTTTCCGTGACGTCGCGCGACGTCAGTCCCTTGTGGATCTGCTGGTGCCCGGCCAGCGCGTTGAACTCCTCGATGCGCGCCTTGACATCGTGTCGACTCACCCGTTCCCGTGCCGCGATCGACTCGAGATCCACAACGGACACCGCTCGCTGGTAGTCGTCGAGCGTCCGCGGTTCGACCGGCACGCCGAGATCGGCCTGGGCGCGCAGCACCGCCAGCCATAGCTGCCGCTCGAGCACCACCTTGTGCTCCGGTGACCATAGCCGGACCAGCTCCGCAGAGGCATAACGCTGCGCTAACACGGAATGCACGCTAGCGCGCTTGTGAGTGCGAAACAGTGCCATAACACTGTTTCGCACTCACAAGGCGGCACGCTCCCGTACTGGCCGTGGCGTCAGGTGCTGCGGGCGGCGGCCGTCGTCGAGGCCACACGCGGCGCGCCGGTCGAGGATGACGGCGGTGCAGCGCAACGGTTCCAGGATCCAGCGTCCCCTCAGCGGTGGACGGTCATCGAGGCCGGGTAGTGCCCAGGATGTATTTGCACTGCGGCGTCGCAGGGCTGGCTGGAGCTACGCCCGGGACGTCGACCAGCCGAAAATGTATCTCGTCGGGGCCGGTGACGCTCAAGCTAGTGAGCGCACCGCGGGCGCACGTCTTGGCCCAGTCCCACCACGCGGCGTTGAGTGCACAGCCCGCGAGAGGAGTCAGCATGCACACGGTCAAGACGGACACGTTGCTGGCGGTGCGTGCGGGCCGGTTGTTCGACGGCGAGCGAAGTTCTGGGCCGAGCACGGTCCTGATCAGCGGCGGTCAGATCGTTGACGTCGACATCACCGGTGCGACGCCTCCAGCACACGCCGAGGTGCTCGATCTGGGTCGTGATGTCTCGATGCTTCCTGGGCTGATCGACGCGCACGTCCACCTAGCCTTTGACGCCAGCACCGACGTCGTGACCAGTATCGGCGCAGTCGACGACGCGCAGCTGTTGACGCAGATGGCACAGGCAGCGCGGCGGGCACTGCGCTCCG
>JALZDN010000058.1 GCA_030862525.1 Actinomycetota bacterium
CCTGGCCATCGCGGTGCACTTGAATCGGAGCTCCGTCGAGTTTGTATGCGACCGACACCTCGCCCAGCTCGGCCAGTGCAGCGTCCAGGGAATCGGCGAGAGCCGCAACGGCGGGGTCGGGCATGCCGGATGCCCTCGCCACTGCCTCGAGCATGACGCCTTCCAGCGCGCTGGCATTCCTGGTTCCCTTCCGCGTTTTGGATGCAGACTGCGGCAACGGAGCCCGAATTACTGCAGCTGCATCCAGAAACGCGGGAAGGGTGTTCAATGCGGGCGGGCCATGCTCAGGACGTCTAGGGCTTCGTCTAGTTGAGCGACGGTGAGGGTGCCATTGTCGACGTGGCCACGCGCTAACACAACGTCGCGGATGGTGCGCCGCTCCAGCAGAGCCTGCTTGGCGATCGAGGCTGACTCCTCGTATCCGAGGTAGCGGTTGAGCGGGGTCACGATCGCGGGGGAGGATTCGGCGTACTCACGGCAGCGCTCGACGTCGACCTCGGCACCCTCAACGACCTTGTCGGCGAGCAACCGGGCTGCGGCGGCGAGCAGCCGAGCCGACTCCAGCAGGTTGCGTGCCATCACCGGCATCATCACGTTGAGCTCGAGGGTGCCCTGCGAGCCAGAGAACGCTACGCACGCGTCGTTGCCGATCACCTGTGCAGCGACCATCATGGTGGCCTCGCAGATCACCGGGTTGACCTTGCCCGGCATGATCGACGAGCCCGGTTGCAGGTCAGGCAGGCGCAGTTCCGCCAGGCCGGTGCGGGGACCGGAGCCCAGCCACCGGATGTCGTTGGCGATCTTGAACAGTGAGACGGCGGCGGTGCGCATCGCACCGGAGCACTCGACCAGACCGTCCCGGGCGGCCTGCGCCTCGATGTGATCACGGGCTTCGGTGAGCACCTCCAGGCCGGTGGAACGGCGCAGCTCCTCGACGACGGCCGCACCGAAGCCCGCCGGGGTGTTGAGTCCGGTGCCCACCGCGGTGCCGCCGATGGGCAGCTCGCCCAGCCGGGACAGGCAGCTCGCCAACCGCTCGGCACCGTGCCGGGCCTGCGATGCCCATCCACCTGCCTCCTGACCGAGCGTGATCGGCACCGCGTCCATCAGATGGGTGCGACCCGCTTTGACCACGCCCGCCCAGTCCTGCGACTTGCGGCTCAGTGCCGAGGCCAGGTGCACCAGTGCGGGCATCACGTGGTGTGCCACGGCCTCGGTGGCGGCGAGGTGGATCGTGGTCGGGAACACGTCGTTGGACGACTGTGACGCGTTGACGTGGTCGTTGGGGTGTACGGCGACACCGGCGGCCCGGCTCGCCAGCGTGGCGATCACCTCGTTGGCGTTCATGTTCGAGCTGGTGCCCGAGCCGGTCTGAAACACGTCGACCGGGAAGTGGGCGTCATGCGCGCCGGCTGCGACCTCGTCGGCTGCCGACGCAATAGCCTCGGCGAGTGTCGGGTCAAGCACCCCGAGCTGGGCGTTCACCCGCGCGCAGGCGGCCTTCACCAGGCCAAGAGCGCGAATCTGCGACCGTTCCAGGCCGCGTCCGGAGACGGGGAAATTCTCCACGGCGCGTTGGGTCTGCGCGCGGTACAGCGCATCGGCGGGCACCGCGACCTCGCCCATAGTGTCGCGTTCCATCCGGTACTGCTGCTCAGCGGCGGCGTGCTCGGCCATGCGCCCTGTCTTGGTCATAGTTGCAGTGTGACGCTGCCGGACTACTCCACGATTCGGGGGAGCTGATCAAAGTCCACCGAGGCGTACTCGCGCAGCTTGGTCAGCCGGTGATAGCTGTCGATCATCCGCACGGTGCCGGACTTGGAGCGCATCACGATGGACTGCGTGTTGCACCCACCTGCGCGATAGGTCACCCCGCGCAGCAGCTCCCCATCGGTGATTCCAGTGGCGCAGAAGAACACGTTCTCCCCGCGGACCAGGTCCTCGGTGGTGAGAATCCGGTCAAGGTCGTGCCCAGCGTCCAGCGCCGCCTGGCGCTCGGCGTCGTCTCGGGGCCACAGCCGGCCCTGGATCGCGCCCCCCATGCAGCGCAGCGCAGCCGCGCTGATAATCCCCTCCGGCGTCCCACCGATGCCGATCAACAGGTCCACGCCGGTGCCCGAGCGGGCCGCCGCGATCGCGCCCGCGACGTCCCCGTCGGTGATGAACGTGATTCGGGCGCCGGCCTCCCGGACCTGGCGTACCAAGTCGTCGTGTCGCGGCCGGTCCAGAATGCACACGGTGATGTCGGAGATATCCATCCGCTTGGCTTTAGCGACCCGCTTGAGGTTCTCGGCCACCGGCGCGGATAGGTCGATCGCCTCGGCGGCCTCTGGCCCGGTCGCGATCTTCTCCATGTAGAACACCGCGGAGGGATCGAACATCGAGCCGCGCTCGGACACCGCGAGCACTGCTAGAGCGTTGGGCATGCCCTTGCTCATCAGCGTGGTGCCGTCGATCGGGTCGACCGCGACATCGCATTCCGGGCCCTGCCCGTTGCCGACCTCTTCACCGTTGAACAGCATCGGTGCTTCGTCTTTCTCGCCCTCGCCGATCACCACAACGCCGCGCATCTGCACCGAGCCGACCAGCTTGCGCATGGCGTCCACTGCCGCCTGGTCACCACCGTTCTTGTCACCGCGGCCGACCCAGCGGCCGGCGGCCATCGCCGCAGCCTCGGTGACTCGCACCAGTTCCATGGCGAGGTTGCGGTCAGGCTCCTCGCGCCTCGGTTCTTGACGTGGAGTCGACAAAGTGCTCATGGGCCCTCCCGGAGTTGACTGCGCACACCCCGATCCTGCCATCAGCCCTCGGTTTCGGACTCCGTCAATGGTTGTGCGCCACGCTGCTCGCGAGCAGTGATCACCGACTCGATCCGCTCCCGGGCACCGGCAAGATGCCGCTCGCAGACCGCGGCGAGCTGCTGGCCGCGCTCCCACAGCGCCAGCGAGTCCTCCAGGGTCAGCCCGCCTGCCTCCAGGGCGCGCACCACCTCGGCCAGTTCGTCGCGGGCGGCTTCATAGCCCAGCGTGGTCGGATCGTCAGTGCGGCTCACTCGGTCATCATCGGCCACCGGTCACCACCGCCCGCAGTGCCCCTTCGGACAGCCGAACCCGCAGCGCGGTGCCCTCGGGTGCGTCGGCCACCGACCGGAGCACTTGGCCTTGCGCTGGACCGTCCACCCGCTGGACCACTGCATAGCCCCGCGCAAGGGTAGCCGCCGGTCCTAGCGTCGTCAGGCGTGCCGCAGTGTGCTCAAGCCGCTCCTGCGCCGCTCGTAGCCCGCCGAGTACGGCCCGGTCCGCCCGAGCGCGCAGATCGGTCACAACCCGTCGGCGCTCGTCCAGCGAACGCGTCGGGTTGGCCAGCACCGGACGGCTGCGCAGTGCGTCAAGCAGCTGTCGCTCCCGGTCCACCCAGCCATGCAGGGCACGTCGGCATCGGTCGCGCAGCTGACCTAGTCGAATGGATTCCGCGGCGACGTCGGGCACCACGCACTTGCCGGCATCTGTCGGGGTCGAGCAGCGCTTGTCCGCCACATGGTCCACCAGCGGAGTGTCCGGCTCGTGGCCGATCGCCGAAACCAGCGGGGTGGCGCACCCCGATACGGCGCGGCACAGCGCCTCGTCGGAGAACGGCAGCAGGTCCTCCACGCTGCCGCCGCCCCGAGCCAGCACGATGACGTCCACCGCGGGGTCGGCGTCCAGCACGGTGAGCGCGTCGATGATCTGGCCGACCGCGAACGGGCCTTGCACCGCCACGTTCTGCACCCGAAAACGCACTGCGGGCCAGCGGGCTGTGGCGTTGGTGAGCACATCGCGCTCGGCCGCGCTAGCCCGGCCGGTGATCAGCCCGACGCAGCCGGGCAGCAACGGCAGCCGGCGTTTGCGGCGAGGATCGAACAGACCTTCGGCGTCAAGCTGCCGTCGGAGCCGCTCGATGCGGGCGAGCAGTTCGCCGATGCCGACTGCACGGATCTCGTCGACTCGCAGGCTCAGCGTGCCGCGGCCGAGATGCAACGACGGCTTGCCGTGCACCACGACGCGGCTGCCGTCGGCCAGCGGCGGCTGCCTGTCACGCACCAGCGCGGCCGGGCAGGTGAGGGTCAAAGACACGTCGGCCACCGGGTCGCGCAACGTGAGAAAAGCTGTTCCGGTACCCGCTCTGGCGGATACCTGGGTGATCTGCCCTTCGACCCAGATCGCGCCCAGCCGGTCGATCCACGCCGCGATCTTGCGAGCGACGGTGCGGACCGGCCACGGTGCCTCCGGCGTGGTGGCCGGATCGGTCACTGAGATTCGGTCATGTGGGCGCGCACCGTGGAGATCCGATTGGACAGCATGGTGACGAACGCGGCGCGGTCCTGGTGCACGTGCTCGTACTCCAGCAGTTCGGTCAGCTGGGGCAATGACAGCGTCCGAAGCTTGGCACGCAGCTGGGCTAACGAAAGCTCGTCGTATCCGGGTAGTGCTGGCGGCGGGCGGATCCCGGACCGAGCCACGTCGGCGTCGGCGGATGCGGCGTCCCTGGGTTGAGCATCGGTCGCGGGCGGGGGCACCGGTGTCATGGCGCGGGCGACATCACCCTCATCGACCTCGCCGTGCCCTGTCGCCGTGGTGCCGTGTCCAGTGCCGGAACCAGGCGCTACCGCGGTGCGCGCTGCGCCGTCGCTGGCCCTACCGAACTCGTTCACAGCACCTGTGGTGCCGGTGGTGTGTGGGACGCCGGTGGTGTTTTTGGTGCTAGATCCACCGGGCTCGTCGTCTTCATCGAACCGGGCCCACGGTGGAGCGTCCTCCACCGGCTGGAACAGCGCAACGACCTCGTCGCCCTTGATGGCCAGTTCGGTGACCCGCTGCTGCACCCGCATCGCGGCCTGCACGGCTCGGCTGGCCGCGGTGACAGGTAGTTCACTGAGCTGCTCGGGGAGCTTGCGAGCCTGTTCCACGGCGGTGACCGCCAGACCCACAGCGATCCGGACGGGCAGCGGCAAGGTACTCATGGTCGTCAAGCCTGCCGCAGTCACCGGGTCTGTGCCTACTCGGGTTTTTCGCGAGACCTGCTTGCAGGGTCGAGCCATCGCCACCGAGACCTGCTTGCAGGGTCGAGCCATCGCCACCGAGACCTACTTCGTCCAGCCCCGGCGAAGCCCGCCCGTAGGGTAGGGGCATGACCAAGCGTGTGCTGCTAGCCAAACCCCGCGGCTACTGCGCCGGGGTGGACCGCGCCGTGGTCACCGTCGAGAAGGCCCTTGAGGCGCACGGGCCGCCGGTTTACGTGCGCAAGCAGATCGTGCACAACCGGCACGTCGTGGAGACGCTGCAGGACCGGGGGGTGATCTTCGTCGACGAGGCCGACGAAGTGCCCGCGGGCGCCATCGTGGTCTTCTCCGCGCATGGAGTGGCCCCAGCGGTGCACGAGCAGGCCGCTGCGCGCGGCCTGCGCACCATCGACGCCACCTGCCCGCTGGTGACCAAGGTGCACCAGGAGGCCAAGCGGTTCGCCCGCGACGGCTACGACATCCTGCTGATC
The DNA here is from genome assembly GCA_030862525.1 of Actinomycetota bacterium. Classification (GTDB taxonomy): domain Bacteria; phylum Actinomycetota; class Actinomycetes; order Mycobacteriales; family Pseudonocardiaceae. The sequence goes on from JALZDN010000058.1 coordinate 5,530, forward strand.
GGTCACGACGGCCACGAGGAGGTCGAGGGCACCGCCGGTGAGGCGCCCCTGCAGATCCAGCTCGTCGACGGCCCAGACGCGGTGGATTCGGTGACCGTGCGCGATCCGTCCCGGGTGGTGTGGTTGTCCCAGACCACGCTATCGGTGGACGAGACCATGCAGACCGTGGCGGCGCTCAAGGAGCGCTTCCCAGAGCTGACCGACCCCCCCAGCGACGACATTTGCTATGCCACGCAGAACCGGCAGGTGGCGGTGAAGGCGATGGCTGCCGACTGCGACTTGGTCCTCGTCATAGGGTCGCGCAACTCCTCCAACTCGGTGCGGCTGGTCGAGGTTGCGCTGGCCACCGGTGCCCGGGCGGCGTACCTGGTGGACTATGCGCGGGAGATCGATTCGGCCTGGCTGCAGGGCGTGCACACCGTCGGCGTCACCAGTGGTGCGTCGGTACCCGAAGTGCTGGTCCGGGGTGTACTCGACTTCCTTGCCGAGTGTGGGTACAGCGAGGTGCAGGAGATCACCACTGCGGAGGAAAGGCTGGTGTTCTCGTTGCCGCGGGAACTCAAGCGCTCAATCTCGGGCATCGCCACAGCCGGAGCCGACTAGCGCTCAGGGCGCTGAGGCGGGGCGGCGCAGGCTCGGTCGTCGCTGGGTGACCAGCCGGAAGGCTCCGATAACCAAGACGAGCCCGGTGGTGATCGCCATGGTGGGAAAGCCGTTGATCAGGGGAGTGCCGACAGCGAGGGCGGTAGCCATCATCCCCCCGCCGGTGGGCAGTGAGCCAGCCGCCAGCACAACGCCGGGTACCGCGACCGCCAGGATCAGCGGCGGCTGCGCCATCGGTCCGAACAGCCCCTTGCGCTGTACCACCACCACGGCCAGCAGGCAGCCAACGAAATAGCAGGCTTGGAACACGATGCCCAGCCGGTTGAGCCGTTCGATATCGGCGAACACGCCCACCGCGGTGAGTCCCAACGCGCACAGGACGGCGGCCCACCAGGGCACCCCGCGGCGGTCGGGCAATAGTGAACACTCGTCCCAACGCCCGCCCCGAGGTGCGCCTGGGGCCTGGGTTGTCGTCACTCGTTCACCGTAGACCGCTCCGGGTTCTCCTCCTGCTCCTGGTGCAGCAACTCGCTGGCCCATCTCCAGTCTTCGCCGTGGCTCTCCGCGCGGTGTCTGTCTTTGCTGGGCGGCTCCGGGTTCGACTCGCGGCGTGCGGCATCCAGCGCGATAAGCGAGTCCGCCGCGGACGCGACGAGCTCCACCGCCTGCACGGTGCGAGGGCTGCGTTCCACCTGCTCAGGCGTCTCAAGCTGCTCGGAGACCACGTTGAGCTCACCGAAGCGGCGGGCGGTGACCAGTACCCGTGACTCCAGCGAGCTGACCGTGCGGTTATAGGCATCGACCGCGCCACCAAGCTGCTTGCCCATGCGTGCCACGTGGCCGCCCATCGTGGCCAGCCGGGAGTGCAGTTCTCGGCCCAAGTCGTGGACCTGTGCCGCGTTGCGCGCCAGTGCTTCCTGGCGCCAGGTGTAGGCCACCGTCCGCAGCAACGCGATCAGCGTGGTCGGGGTCGCGATCACGACGTTGCGCTCGAATGCATGCTCCAACAAGGCGGGGTCGGACTGCAGCGCGGCCTCCAGGAACGGGTCACCGGGGACGAACAGCACCACGAACTCCGGGGTGGTGTCGAAGCGTTGCCAGTAAGACTTGCGCGCCAGCGAATCGACGTGCGTGCGCAAGTGCCGGGCGTGCGCGGCCAGTCGGTCCGCCCGGCGGTCGGGATCGGTCGCGTCGACGGCCTCGAGATAGGCCCCGAACGGGACCTTGGCATCCAGCACGATGTCCTTGCCACCGGCCAGGTGCACCACTAGGTCGGGTCGCACCACGGCGTCGTCATCGCCGCTGGCGTCGGTTACGGTGACCTGCCGGGAGAAGTCACAGTGCTCGACCATGCCGGCCAGCTGCACGACCCGCTCCAGCTGCAGCTCCCCCCACCGACCGCGCACCTGAGGGGCACGCAACGCGGTGACCAGCTGCCGGGTCTCGCTCTGGAGCTGCTCGGACGTGCGGTGCATCGCCCCTACCTGCTCGCGCAGCCCCGCGTAGGCGGCCTCGCGCTCTTTTTCGACGGTGCGCAGTTGACCGTCGAGCCGGTGCAGGGTCTGGGTGACGGGGCCGAGCAGCCCCTCGATGGCCTGCTGACGCTGGGTGGCGTCGCCGTCGGACTTCGCCGACATGGCCGCTGTCACCTTGGCCAGCCGCGCCTCGGCGAGCTGGACGAACGCTTCGTTGTTGCGGGACAGCGCCTCGGCGGACATCGCCTGGAAACTGTCCTTGAGCTCGGCCTCGCGGTGGATCAGCAGACGTTCTCGGTCGGCCGTGGCGGATCGTTCGGCTTCCAGGGCAGCGCGGGCGGCGGCCAGCTCCGCCTGAGTGCTCGAAATCCGCTCACCGGCCGCCTCGGCACGCCCGCGGAACTGTTCGGCCCGGGCGGCTTCGGCGTCCCTGGCCGCTGCGGCGCTCGCACCGTCACGGCGAGCCGCAGCGAGTTCGGCCTCGATGGCAGCCCTGGCGGCGTCCGCGGTGCGGCCGGCCTCGGCCACCGCGGCACGGCGGCCGGCAGCGGCCAGTAGCCAGCTGATCAGCGCACCGACCGCGAGGCCGGCGAGCAGGGCGATGAGCACTGGGTAATCCACGCGTCACAGACTGCAACAGCCTCCTGACAGAATCGGCGAGGCGCGCCGCCCCATGGAGTTTTGCCCGCTGCTCACCGGGACTCGTCAACGGGATTCGTGAATCAGCAGCCAGCGCTTGGCTGGTAGTCCCCAGCGGAAACCGCCCAGCGAGCCGTCACTGCGCAGCACCCGGTGGCAGGGGACGAACAGCGCCGCGGGGTTGCGCGCGCAGGCGGCCGCCGCCGCACGCACTGCCTGCGGTCGGCCGGACTTGGCGGCTAATTCCGTGTAGCTCACCGGAGCACCGGCCGGAATCGCGCGCAGCACCTGCCAGGCGTGTTCGAGGAACTCACCGCCGCGTTGTCGCACCGGCACGTCGCAGATCGCGGTGAGGTCTCCTCGGTGATAGGCGGTCACCGCACTGGTCACCGCTCCCAGGTCCATCCGGTGGACCACCGAGGTCGGGCGCAGCCCGGGTGCCACCTGGGGCAGCAGGTCATCCAGCTGCGCTGTCCAGCCTGCCGCGAGCACCGCGCCGTCGGTATCGACGAGGGCCGTGAAGGGACCGATCGGGGTGTCCATAGTGGAGGCGAATGTCATGCCGTGCGCTCCGTTCGTCGTGGTCGGGTGGCGGCCGCCCGCCACAGGTGCATCCCGGCGTAGGAGCGCCAAGGTCGCCAGCGCCGGGACCGCCACCGCAGCTCGCTGGCATCGGATGCCAAGCCCAGCGCAGCCGCACCGTGCCGGATCGCGAGATCGGTGTCCAGCAGCACGTCAGTAGCACCCAGCACGCGCAGCGCCACGTACCCGGCTGTCCACGGGCCGATCCCTGGAATCGCCTCGAGCTCTACCCGGAGTCCTTCGGGATCGCGGCCCGGGTCGATCACCAGATCGCCGGCGGCCAGCGCCGCCGCGGTGGCCCGGACCGTTTCGATCCGGCGGCGCGGGCCGGTGAGCACCTCGGCGGCGTGCTCAGCGATCGCGGCCGGCGCCGGGAACAGTCGGGAAAGGGCGTCTTCGCTACCCAGCACCGGCTCGACCGGCACCGGCTCACCCAATGCCGCGACCAGGCGGGCCGCGGCATTCCGCGCGGACGCCACTGTCACCTGTTGCCCGAGCACTGCGCGCAGCACCGTCTCGGCGCCGTCAACGGTGCCGGGCACCCGGATTCCGGGCCGCGCAGCCACCGCGGTGACCAGCGCCGGGTCGGCACTGAGGACCTCGTCCACGGCGCACGGGTCGGCGTCGGCGTCGAGCAACCTGCGCAGCCGGCTCACCGCCACCGGCACGTCTCGCAGGTCGGCCAGCCGCAGGGTGCACACCCAGTGCGAAGGCGCCAGGCGCACCGCCGCCGAACCGGGCCCATGCGGCAACCGCAGCGTCCGGGCGTAGCCGTGGTCGACAGCACACTCCACGCTCGAGATGGCCCGGGCCGCGAGGAAGTCCAGCAGGCCCGCGCCGTCCATCGGAGTCCGGAACGGCAGCCGCAACGTGAGGGCACCCGGCGTCGGCTGGGGCGCTGCATGCCGGCGAAGGTCGGTCGGAGTGGTGGCATACACGGCCTGCACGGCGTCATTGAACTGGCGCACCGAGGCGAATCCGGCAGCGAATGCGACGTCGGCCAGCGGCAGCGTGGTGGTTTCGATAAGCACCCGCGCGGCCTGCGCCCGGTGCGCCTTGGCCAAAGCGAGCGCTCCGGCACCCAGTTCGGCGGTGAGCACCCGGTTGAGTTGACGGGTGGAGTAGCCCAACCGGGCGGCGAGCCCGGGCACTCCCTCGCGCTCGACCACGCCGTCGGCGATCAGCCGTACCGCCCTCGCCACCAGGTCACCCCGCAGGTTCCACTCCGGCGAACCCGGCACGGCGTCGGGCAGACAGCGGCGGCAGGCTCGGTAGCCGGCGAGCTGGGCGGCCGCGGCGGTGGGCAGGAAGGTGACGTTCTGCGGTTTGGGCGTCACGGCCGGGCAGGACGGCCTGCAGTAGATGCCGGTGGTCCGCACGGCGACGACGAAACAGCCGTCGAACCGGGCGTCGCGTGAGGAGATAGCTCGGTAGCAGCGGTCGTGGTTGAGCAGCACGGCCTCGATCGTGCCAGCTCGACAGGGCCGGGTCTGGCGGGAATCAGACACCGACAGCGAGGCGGGTCGACGCTTCGTAGTTGCGCCATTCGGCGGCACCCAAAGGACCTCGACGTCCCTAGTGTGCCGCCATGACATTGACTGGTAGCACACGGTGGCGCGCCGCAGTGCTGGCGGCCATCGCCGCAGTCTCACTCGCGCTGGCCGGCTGCAACGACGGCTCGGCCTCCGACCCAGCCCCCGGCAACACCGAACAACAGGATGGCGGTGGCGGCTACGGCTACTGACGGGTTGACGGCTGCGGGGCGATTGGGCTTGGTGGCTTAGACTCGACGTCCCGTGAGCCTCACCCTCGGTATCGTCGGGCTGCCCAACGTGGGCAAGTCCACCTTGTTCAATGCGCTGACCCGCAACAACGTGCTCGCGGCGAACTATGCCTTCGCCACCATCGAGCCCAACGTCGGGGTGGTGCCATTGCCCGACGAACGTCTCGGGCGGTTGGCTGAGCTTTTCGACAGCGCCAAGGTGGTGCCGGCGACGGTGTCGTTCGTCGACATCGCGGGGATCGTGGCTGGGGCCTGGCAGGGTGCCGGGTTGGGTAACAAGTTCCTCGCCAACATCCGCGAGGCCAACGCGATCTGTCAGGTCGTGCGGGTCTTCGACGACCCGGATGTGCTGCATGTGGACGGGCGGATCGACCCGGCCGACGACATCGCCACGGTCGAGACCGAGTTGGTGCTGGCCGATCTGCAGACCGTGGATCGTGCATTGCCGCGGCTGGAGAAGGAGGCCCGGACCCATCCCCGGGAACGGCGCACAGTGCTGGCCGCAGCGCACACCGCCAGGGAGGTGCTCGACGCCGGTCGTACCTTGTTTGCCGCGCGCGGAGAGCTGGAGGTTGACGCGCTCGCTGAACTCAGCCTGCTCACCCTCAAACCTTTCGTGTACGTCTTCAACGCTGACGAAGGTGTGCTCGCTGATCCGGAGCGCCAAGCCGAGCTGCGCAAGCTGGTCGCACCCGCCGATGCGGTGTTCCTGGACGCCAAAGTGGAATCTGAACTGCTTGAACTGGACCCGGCGTCCGCGCGGGAATTACTGGACTCGATCGGGCAATCCGAACCGGGACTGCATGCGCTGGCCCGCGTCGGGTTCCACACCCTGGGGTTGCAGACCTATCTCACCGCCGGGCCCAAGGAATCCAGGGCATGGACCATCCGAGCCGGGGCGACCGCGCCTGAGGCCGCCGGGGTGATCCACAGTGACTTCCAGCGCGGGTTCATCAAGGCCGAGATCGTGTCCTACGACGATCTGATCGCGGCCGGCTCGATGGCGCAGGCCCGGGCCGCTGGGAAGGTGCGGATGGAGGGCAAGGACTACGTGATGGCCGACGGCGACGTGGTCGATTTCCGCTTCAACGTATAGAGCGTAATGCTGCCCTTTCCAGAGTTAAGCATTTCATCACTAGCAGACCCCATAAAGTCCGCAGGGTTCGGGTATTCAGAGTCGGCCGCAGTCGGGGCTACACTCCGTACTAGGACGAGAGGGGGACCGCGGTGGAAGCGAACCGACCGCTGCGTGTCACGCCGATGGCATCCCGGTCGGCGCGTGGCGGTTGGGCGAGTCGGCACCAGATCGCCGGCGCCGTCAAATCTGTCTGGGGTGGGAGACCGGGCGTCGGAACGAGGTTGACGCGCGCCACCTTGCAAAGCTCGAGCGTGATGCCATCGCGATCTCGTCCGCCGGCACCGTTCGACGCGCCGTCGCTGGCAATCTGGAGGAGCCATCATGTATGAATCGGGCGGTATCTCTCTTTTTGGTCTCGTCTATCTGATCATTGGTGTGATAGTAGCGCTCAGTACCGGCTACACGATCACTAGTTTTGGCGAACTTCTCTCCTTCCTTTTAGCCATGTTCCTCTGGCCTCTTGTACTGCTTGGCGTTAACCTCCATATCGCTGTCTAACCGACAGGGCAGTATGGCGACATTCTGCGCACGTCACAGACCGAGTGACGACAAATTGATCACAATGTATGGTGTGAGGGTGGCATCGTCGGCGTCCGCCCCGGTCCAGGTAATCCCAGGTCGCGGATGGGCAAGGTGCTAGCGCACTGATTCCGCGATGCGGGTCGTTGGGTCGCCCGGTGTCCAGCCGAGCAGGATTTGCGCTCGGGTGACGGATACGAGTAGGTGCTGGGCGGGGATGTATCCGGCACAGTGATCAGCTCGGCATCACTGCCCGCAGTCGCGAGAATCTGGCTGAACCAACCGCGAAGATGCACGTCTCGATTTCACCGAAGTTCACCGCAAGGCCGTCGGCGGCTCGATCTGGTTCCACGGACGCGAGGCCGGGCAGGTCAACTCAGCCTGCCGCGTCAATCAGCACGCGGTCGATCTCACCGGCAAGCTCGAAGTCCTGATCGGTGATACCACCCTCGGAATGCGTGCTGCAGCGGAAGGTCACGGTACGCCAGCGGATATCGATGTCGGGGTGGTGATTGCGCGCCTCAGCGATCTCGGCCACCGCGCGGACCGCTTCGATGGCTACCGGGAAGCTGGGCAGTTTCGCGGTACGCACGATCGCGTCACCGTCGCGCTGCCAATCTGTGAGCCCCTCCAGGGCAGCTGCCACCCGCTCGTCGTCCCAGAGTTGCGCCATGCCGCCATCCTGGCAGAGGTCAACCGCAGCACAACCGTGATCGGGCCGTCGGCGACACGAAAGACCGACACAGCGTGCACAGGAAGCCGACACACCCTGCACGGGAGACGGACACGCCGGGATGGGGGATCAGGCTTCGCGGGTGGTCGTCCGGAGCAGGGTGAGCCCCACGCCGACCAGCAGGTAGCACCCTGCGCGGAGGCTGCTGGAGGCCAGCCCGTCCAGCGGTAAGGGATCGCGCAGCACGTCGGTGATAGCGAACCAGCCGGTAGTGATCAGTATCGGCTGCAGCCAGTCCAGAGCGGGGATCGCGGAGAGCACCCCGCACACGATCAAGCCGCCCAATACCGCCGCGAGCACCACGAGCGGGTGGTCAGTGGCCGAGGACACCGCCAGCGCGACCGCGCCGACCGCGGCGAGCTGTCCTACGGTCCAGGCTGCCGCCAGCGAGACGCGCACCAGCGCCGACCCCGGCCCGACCTCGGTGCCGGACAGCGTCAGCATGCCGTGGACACTTCCGGAAGGACCGATCAGAACCAGTCCGGTGACCATGCCCAGCACCGCGACCGCGGCGACCGCGGCCACCGCGACGGCCAGTACGCCGATCGCTTTGATCAGCACCAAGCGGGTCCGGCTGATTGGTGCCAGCAGTAGCCCGCGCAGCGTGCCGTGCGCGGACTCACCGGCCAGCGCGTCGGCGGCGGCCATCGTCACAGCCAGGGGCAACAGCAACGCCAATGAGATCGACAGCGCCGCAACCGGTAACACCAGCCCGTTACCGGCGATCTGGGTGAGCAGTCCCGACCCGCCCGGCGAGTCGGTCGCCTCGATGCCGATTCCGATCAGCACCGGAACCAGCGCGAGCAGCCCCAGTGCGATCTGGGTGCGCGGCCGGTGCAGTACCCAACGCAGCTCGCTGCGCAGCAATCGGGTCAGCGGGGCACGCGCTGGGCTGGACACCGCTTCGCTGGAGGCGGTCATCGACCGTTTCCCTCGGTCAGCTGCGCGAACAGCTCGTCCAGCCCGGTTCGCCACCGCCGCACCTCGTGCACCGCGACCCCGGCGCCGATGAGCAGCGCCACCACCGCGGGCGGATCAGTGCCGGCCAGTTCGACGCGCACCCCATCAGGACGGGCTGCGGCGTGTAGCCCGGCAGCGTGTATCGCCTGCATCGCGACAGCGGAATCCGGGGTACGAACGTCCAATGCGGGAGCCTGACCGTCGAGTAGTGCCGGCAACGGACCGGCCGCGATCAGCGAACCGTGGTCGAGCACCGCCACGTGCGTGCACGTCGCCTCGACCTCGGTGAGCAGGTGCGAGGACACCAGCACGGTGGCACCGTCGGCGTGCAGCTCGGCGATGATCCGTCGGACCTCCCGGGTCCCGGCGGGGTCCAGGCCGTTGGTGGGCTCGTCGAGCACCACCAGCCGTCGGGGTACCAGGAGCACCGCGGCCAGGCCCAGGCGTTGTTTCATCCCCAACGAGTAGGCGCGGTAGCGCCGAGCCGCTGCGGGCGCCAGGCCGACCCGCTGCAAGGCCGTCTCGACCACGTCCGGGATAGCCCGGGTGCGCAGCAGCGGCTCGGCAGCCGCGCAGCGCCGCAGGTTCTCCCGGCCGGACAGGAACGGGTGAAAGCCGGGTCCCTCCACCAGCGCGCCGACGTGCGGCAACACCTCTCCGGCGGCGGCCGGCACCGGTGCGCCGAGCAGCTCCACACTGCCCGCGGTGGGCCGGGACAGCGCCAGCAGCATTCGAATCAGAGTGGTCTTGCCCGAGCCATTGGGGCCAAGCACGCCGAGCACGGCGCCGGCCGACACGTCGAGGTCCACGTTGGACACTGCCACGGTGGCGCCGAACACCTTGCGCAGCCCCTGAACCCGGATCGCCGGCCCGCCCTGCCCGGTCGGCGCCCCGGTGGGCAGCCTCGCCGCAGTGGGGATTGCCGAGTCGGCTGTCAACGGGTCAGCGCCTCGTCGAGCACCTGCTGCGGCACCGCGCCGGCGGCGACCCGCCCGTCAGAGGTCACCAGCACGGTGGCCACCGCGGTCTGCACCACCCAGCCGTTGCCCCACGGCCCGCTGACCGGACGGCCAACCTGCTGGACCACCGCCAACGGGTCGCGTTGCGCCTTCGATACCGCGCCTGGGCCTGCGGCGGGAAGCTGCCCGAGCACCACGGTGTCCCAGCCGTCGCCCTGGGTGCGGATCATGGTCCCCGCGGCGTCGGGTTGGCCGGGTGTCCCACGCTTCGGCTCGTTGGTCGACGGCTGCGCTTGTTCCACCTTGACCCCGGTCGGCGGGGTGAACTGGAACAGCGCAGGATCCTGCGTGCCGACGTTGAGGTCGGAGAAGCCGATCTGCAGTGCCGGGTCGGTGGATCCGTCGGCCAGCACGGTGAGCTGCAGTGGAACCCGCAGGACCAAGTCAACCGCCACCCGCACCTCGCGCAGCAGGGTCCGCTCGGTCGGCGCGGGAATGAGCACGAGTTCGTAGACGGGTCGTCCGGCGACGTAGCCGGTACCGTCCACGGTCACCGTGCTGCTCTGGCGTACGGCGCTGACCAGCTCCCGGGCCGCCTGCGCCGGGTCGGCCACCGGGGGGCGTCGATCAGCAGGTTGAGCGCCGTGCTCCAGCGCGGTCGCGGTGCGCGTAGCGGAGTCGTATCGCCACAGCGTCGTGCCGTCCTCGATCAGCACCCGCTCACCGCCGCGGGAGGGCAGCACCAGCCGGCCGTGACCCTGACCGTCGGACCAGATCCGGAAGGTGGTCTCCGGTTGGGTCAGTGCTGTCGACATATCGGGGGACGTACCGGGCAGCGCGGGCAGGCCCAGCGCGTTGTCCACCGTGACGGTGCCGCCGAACGCCGGGGTCTTCGCGGTGAGTACCGAGGCCACCAGATCTTCCGCGGACACCGGGGGCAGCGCCGGATCCGACTCGGCGCCGGCGGGCATGGTCAGCACACCGAGGCCGATCGCACCGGCCGCCGCCGCAGCCAGTGCCGCCGTTGCTAGTTTCATCGCTTCCTCCTGCCCGCACGGCGCTGGAGATGATGGTGCTCCGTACCGGCTGAGAAAGCCCTGAGACCTTAAGAAGCTGGCACGCGATTCCCGTTCGCCAGCGCGTCGCGGAGCCGGTGCGGGCTCATCAGGCCCGCCGTTGGCTGCCCGGCGCGCTGAGCTTGCAGCAGGGTCGCTTCAACGTCGTCAACCGTGCTGCGAAGTTCGGCGAGGATGGCAGAGTCGCTGGAAGCGGCGGCTTCGCGCGGGCTCAGATCACCGATCACACCAGGAGTGTCGAGCCAGCCTGCTTCGACGTCGCGGCTCATGCGGTCATCGGGCTCGCCCGCGTCGGCAGCAGACGTTGTGGTGACAAGGTAGCTCTCCAGGATGGCGGTTCGGGCTTCGCGGCCGTCGGGGTCCTGGCTCAGGCGTTGGGCGTGCCGGTCACGTTCGACGGCGTCCGGGGCAACGTCACGCAGCTGAGCCTCGAGCTCGGCGAGCCGTGCCGGCGAGTTCGCGGTGACGGTGAAGTCCTCGCCGGCCCGGTGGATCTGCCCGAGGCTCAACACCCGACCGTCGGGCACCCGCCGGTGCCAGCCGATCAGGTCGTCGCCGGTCTGGGTCAGCCGCTGGGTGAGGCGGTCGAAGGCCTGCTGCGGGTGGGGAACCCGGTAGGTGACGCTGCAGTCGTACAGGTCGTCGCCGTCACTATTGCGGAACTGGATGGGGGGCTCGGGAGCGAAAAAGTCCGCGATCTGTTCGATCGACGGACCTGAGGCGAGCAGGCTGACCAGCTCCCGGCGGCGGTGGCGGGGGACGTGGACGGGCAGCGCGAGCATGAGAGGCTTGCTGCCGTCGTGCAGTACCCGGCCACAGAACAGGTCAAGCCGCTGAGCGGACTGCGAGAACAGCGCGTCAGCTAGATGGATCGGGTCGCCGTCGGGCAGGGCGCGCAGTGTGACGCTGGTATCCCGGGCCACCTCGAGAGCCTCGTAGAGCGAGACCGGGATCTGCCGCCAGTCTTCGATCAGCTGACGTTCGTCGGGGCGCAGCCAGTGACCTCGGGCGGCGAGGAACCGCTCCACCAGGCCACCCTTGAACAGCGCGAGGTCCAGGAAGAACATCGCGTACCGCTGTTCGTCCTCGGTCCGGTCGATCAGCGGTGTGATCATCTCGATGCCGGGAGCGCGCTCGGCGTAGGTGCCCAACAGGGCGTAGACGAGCTGCGTCCGCGCGCTGAGGGCAGGGACCGCGTCACGCTGGCAGCAGGCCTTGAATTTCCGGCCCGACCCACACGGGCAGGGGCTGTTGCGCCCGACATCGCTAGCCGTTGCGGTTGCGGTTGCGGCGATGGCCTCGCTCAGCCCCGGTCGCAGCGGGCTGGGAATCTCGGAGCGCCGGAGGTATCGGTCAGCTGTGACGTAGTCTCCGCGGGCGGCGGCGTACTGGGCGGCGTCGTGCAAGGCCGGCTCCAGGCCAGGGCGCAGCGTCAGCGCCTCATCGAGCAGCTCGCTGGCGGTCGAGGAGTCCCCGGCGCCTTCGGCAGCGCGTGCGGCGAGTAGCGCGACGGCAACTTTCTCCTCCCTGCTGCGAGCATGCGATCGCAGCGCGACAAGCTGCGGCTCGACCACACCGCCGCGCGCTGTGTGGCACTCGATTCGGCCGGACAGGACGCTCAGTGCGTTATCCGTGGCCGCGGCCAGAGCGTCAAGTACGAGCCGGATCTGATCCCCATCCGGCACCTCTGCACCGGTGATCAATCCCGCAACGGTCTCGACATCCATGAGCAGGTCATTTTCTGCCATCCACGCAGGCTAGCCCATCACGCCAGATGCATTCCCCGGCCGACATGGAGACATATCGGGGCAACGAGACGGTGCACAACCTCGATATGTCCCCATGTCGGGTACGGGTCGGAGGCGGGCATGCTGAGTGGTGTGGGTGCGCGGGTGTTGGTGGTCGATGACGAGCCTGGGGTTCGGCGTGCCCTGGAGCGCGGGCTGCGCGCTGAGGGGATGCAGGTCGTCACCGCAACCGACGGGCCCAGCGGATTGCGCGCGGCGTTGACCGGCAGCTTCGATGCGGTCCTGTTGGACATCATGCTGCCGGGCCTGTCCGGGTACCGCGTGCTGGAGCGGCTGCGGGCAGCCGGGGTGGCCACACCCGTACTGCTCGTCTCGGCCAAGGACGGCGAGATTGACCAGGCCGATGGGCTGGACCTCGGCGCCGACGGGTACCTGGTCAAGCCGTTCTCATTCGTCGTGCTGGTGGCGCAGCTGCGCGCGGTGTTGCGTCGCCACGCCGATCAGCGTCGCGAGACGGTGATCACCCTGGGTGATCTGGTGATCGATCCGGCGCGGCGGCGGGTGACCTGGGCCGGGCAGCTAGTGGCGCTGTCGCCGAGAGAATTCGAAGTGCTTGCGGCGCTGGCTCGTCGGGCCGGCAGTGTGATGACCAAGGACGAGTTACTCCGCGCTGCGTGGGGCGATGAGCACGCCGCCAGTCGCAACGCCGTGGAAGTCTACGTCGGCTACCTGCGTCGCAAATTGGACGCGGTCGGGGCCGGTACCGTCCTGCAGACAGTGCGCGGGCACGGTTACGCGGTGGGTGCGCAGGACCGACCGTGAACCGGCTGCGTCGAATATGGGGCCGGGTATGGGTGGCTCGGCCGCTACCACTGCGAGTCGCCGCAGTCACCATGGTGGTGGGTCTGGTGTTGTTTCTGTTACTGGCCAGAGCATCCACCGCGGTGGTGGCGCGGGCGCTGATCCACGCCCTGGACGGCAAGCTGGTGGCCGCGGTCAGTGCCGCCGCGCCAGCTGTGGCTGCCGGACGCCAGGCAGGGCAGCTGCTCGGACCCGGACTGGACGGCGAGGTCCGGATCCGAGTATTGGATCGGGCTGGAACACCCGTCGACGGCGGTGGGCCGACATCGCTGTCGGCACCGGACATCCGCCGGCTACTGGCCGGGCAGGCCGTATGGACCTTCACGTCTGGCCGACCTAGCGACCCGACCCGCTGGTCCGGGCGAGTAGTCAGCACGCCAGACGGCACGCCCCGGCTGGTCGTGGCCGCTGCTGACTCAGTGACGCACGCGACGCTGATCGGGCGAACCGCCGTGGTGTTGTCGGTGGCCGCAGTGCTGGCCGCGCTGGTGATGGGGACGGCCGGCTGGGTGGCCACCCGGTGCGCGCTGCGCCCGGTGGCCCGGATGCGGCTCGCAGCGCAGCAACTGCCGGCAGGGGAGCGGCTGCCGCTGCCGGTGGCGCGGGATGAGTTGCGGGCGCTGGCCGAGGCGCTCAACGACCTGCTGGACCGCCGGGACGCAGCAACCGAGCGGCTGCGACGGTTCACCGGGGATGCCGCACATGAACTACGCTCGCCGGTCGCGGCGATCCGCGCGCAGGCCGAGGTGGCGGTGACCCACCCGGACCCGGACCTCGCTGGGGCGACGCTGGAGGAAGTCGCGGCCGAGGCTCAGCGGCTGTCCGCGCTGCTGGATGACCTGCTTGCGCTGGCCAGGTCCGATGCGGGGCAACGGTTGCCCGCCGAGCCGGTCGACCTCGCCGAGGTGATCCGCGACGCAGCCCATCGTGCTGGGCAGGAAAAGGCGGTCCGAGTTACGGCGCCCGCACCGGCCGTGCTGCACGCCGCGCCCAGCGACGTTGCCCGGGTGCTCGACAACCTGTTGGCCAACGCCGTACGGCATGCTCAGCACACCGTGCGAGTAGCCGTACTGCCGGGCATTGATGAGGTCCGCGTGCTGGTCGACGACGACGGCACGGGGGTGCCCATCGAGCACCGGGAGCGGGTGTTCGACCGTTTTCACCGGATCCAGGATGGCCGGGACCGTGGTACCGGCGGAACTGGACTCGGGCTCGCCCTGGTCGCCGAGACGGTGCGCCACTACGGCGGCACCGCCCGGGTTGGGCAGGCCCCGGACGGAGGCGCCCGCTTCGAGCTGCACTGGCCAGTTGGCCGCCCTTCAAGGGCTACCAACCCGGCCCCGGACAGCAACTAACCGCTACCAACCCGGACTGGGTGCGGGGATCCCCAGTGCGGTGCGAGGATGTCGGGCGTGCCCGAGCCACCCAGCACCGCCCTGACCAAAGGTTCGCAGCCGGTGGCAGCCGATCAGGTCCTGGCAGCACGGCTGGTGGTGGCGGCAGCCGTGCTGCACCGGGGCCGGGTGCTCGCCCAGCAGCGGGCGTATCCGCCCGCGGCCGCGGGTCGCTGGGAGTTGCCGGGTGGCCGGGTCGAGCCTGCCGAAAGCGTCAGGGACGCGTTGGTCCGGGAATGCCGGGAGGAGCTCGCGATCGATGTCGTGCTGGGCGAGCAAGTCGGTCCGGACGTGCCACTACCCGACGGTTACCTACTGCGGGTGCAGGCCGCGCGGCTGGCCGACCCGACCGCGCAGCCGGTCCCGGTGCAGCACGCCGCGCTGAGGTGGGTGGACGTCACCGAGCTGGCCGGTCTGGATTGGCTGGACGCCGACCGCACCGTTCTGCCATATCTCGAAGCACTCCTCCTGAAGGCCTCACCGCGATAAGCATCCATGTGGCACCTGGACCAGGCGAAACAGGCGGCTCCGGCACGGACCGGTAACCTTGAGAGTTCCCGCATCCATCGAGGAGTTTCCGCGTGCCCATCGCCGTCCCCACCCGCGTGCGCACTGACCTGCGCAACGTCGCCATCGTCGCGCATGTCGATCATGGCAAGACGACGCTCGTCGACGCCATGCTGCGCCAGTCCGGCGCGGTCACCGGACGCAGCGAGGTGGATCGGGTAATGGATTCGGGTGACCTGGAGCGGGAGAAGGGCATCACGATCCTGGCCAAGAACACGGCGGTCACCCGGTCCACACCGGACGGTCCCGTCACCATCAACGTGGTCGACACTCCCGGGCACGCCGATTTCGGTGGTGAGGTCGAGCGCGGGCTGTCGATGGTGGACGGTGTGCTGCTGCTCGTTGATGCCAGCGAGGGCCCGTTGCCGCAGACCCGCTTCGTGCTCCGCAAGGCGCTGGCGGCGCACCTGCCGGTAGTGCTGGTGGTGAACAAGGTGGACCGGCCGGATGCTCGGATCGTGGAGGTGGTCGACGAGACCCACGACCTGCTGTTGGATCTCGCTGCGGATCTGGAAGGCCTCGAAGCCGATACCGCCGCGGCGGTGCTGGACATGCCGGTGCTCTACGCCAGCGCTAGGGCCGGCCGCGTCAGCCTGATCCGCCCGCGCGATGGCGAGCTGCCGGACGCGGAAGATCTCACGCCGTTGTTCGACATCATCCTCACGCACGTGCCACCGCCCGCGGGCGACGCCGACGCGCCGCTGCAGGCGCACGTCACCAACCTCGATGCCTCCACGTTCCTCGGACGGATCGCGCTGTGCCGGGTCCGCGCCGGACGCCTGCACAAGGGCCAGACCGTGGCGTGGTGCCGCGAAGACGGGTCGACCCGGCCGGTGCGGATCACCGAACTGCTTCGCACCGAGGGGCTCGACCGGGTCCCCACGGGCAGCGCGAAAGCCGGTGATCTGATCGCGATCGCGGGAATCGCAGAGATCACCATCGGCGACACCCTTGCCGACATCGACGATCCGCGCCCACTGCCGCGGATCACCGTGGACGAGCCGGTGATCGCGATGACGCTCGGGGTCAACACCAGCCCGCTGGCGGGCCGGGGCGGAGGCAGCAAGCTCACCGCCCGGCTGGTTCGCAACCGGCTGGACGCCGAGCTTGTCGGCAATGTGAGCGTCCGGGTATTGCCAACCGCATCGCCGGACACCTGGGAGGTGCAGGGCCGTGGTGAGCTGGCCCTGGCTATCTTGGTGGAGACCATGCGGCGAGAGGGCTTCGAGCTGACCGTCGGCAAGCCACAGGTCGTCACCCGCACCGTGGACGGCACTGTGCAGGAACCCTTCGAACACCTCACCGTGGACGTGCCCGAGCAACACCTCGGTGCCGTGACCGAGCTGCTGGCCGCCCGCAAGGGCCGGATGGAGGAGCTGGGCGCAACCTCGGGAGACGGCTGGGTGCGCTTGGAGTTCACGGTGCCCGCACGGGGGCTGATCGGTTTCCGCACCGAGTTCCTCACCACCACCCGCGGCACCGGCATCGCCCACCACGTCTTCGACGGCTACCGGCCGTGGGCCGGCGAACTGCGGACCCGCCGCTCGGGATCGCTGGTCGCCGACCGGTCCGGTTCGGTCACCGGGTACGCCTTGGCGCAGCTGGCCGACCGGGGCGCTTTCTTCGTGCAGCCGGGCGCGGCCGTCTACGCCGGGATGGTGATTGGCGAGAATCCCCGCGCCGAAGACCTCGACATCAACGTGTGCCGGGAGCGCAAGCTCACCAACATGCGGTCGTCCACCGGCGAGGAGCTCGAGCGGCTGGCTCGGCCACGGAACCTCGGGCTGGAGGAGGCGCTGGAATTCTGCGCCGCCGACGAGTGCGTCGAGGTCGCTCCCAACGTGGTTCGGGTTCGAAAGGCGACGCTGGACGCCACCCAACGCGCCCGGCAGCGCTCCCGGGAGCGGGTGCCCCGGACATAGACATAGCCCCGAGCACAAGCTCCGAGATGCCCCGTCCCCGCGGCGATCGCCCTACGGCACCATATCGCCTCGTGAGAAGGCATGGTGGCGCGTGCAGGGCGGTGACGGCGCTGATCGCCGGTGCCGCGCTCGCCGCATGTACCGCGCAACCACTGCCGTTGGTCCAACCGGGTGACGCTCCGGTGAACACCCCGGTCGCCGCGCCTCCCGAGCAGGAGATAGTGCTCGGGGTAGACCGGCTGGCCGGCGGATTCAATCCGCACAACTTGGCGGACCTGACACCGCTGTCGCAGGCGGTCGCCGGCCTGCTGCTGCCCTCGGCGTTTCACCACACGCCGGCGGGGCAGTGGGTGCTGGACGACACGCTGCTGGACTCCGCCGACGTGACGAACACCGCGCCGTTCACCGTCACCTACCGGATCCGGCGCAACGCCCAATGGTCGGACATCACACCCATCGCCGCTGAGGACTTCGGCTACCTCGCCGAGCAGATGCGCAGCCAGCCCGGCGCGCTGGACTCGGCCGGCTACCAGCTGATCGACCAGGTGGTGTCGCGGGACGGCGGCAAGACCGCCGAGGTGGTCTTTCACCGTCCCTACGCCGGCTGGCGCACCCTATTCCGGCACCTGCTGCCTGCGCACCTGCTCAAGGACGCGCCGGGCGGCTGGAGCAAGGGCCTCGACGCCGGTGTCCCGGTCTCCGGTGGCCCGTTCGCGATGGTCTCGGTCGACCCGTCCCGCGGTGAGATGGTGCTGGCACGCAACGACAGGTACTGGGATACCCCAGCGCAGGTGGATCGGATCCTGTTCCGCCGAGGCAGTGCCGTGGCTCTGGTGGATGCGTTGCGCACCGGTGGTGCGCAGGCCGCCCTGTTCGGCCGCCCCAATGCCATCACCGAGTCATTGCTGCGCACCGCCAATCTGGGGGTGACCCCGGCCGTCGTGCCACAGCCGGTGCTCGCCTCAGTGGTGCTGCGTCCGGCCAGCCAGGTGCTGGACGACCAACGGGTACGCACCGCGGTGGCCGCGGCACTGGACCGCTCATCGCTGATCGCCACCGGAGTCGCCAGCGGGCCCTCCGCGGCGCTGCGGGCTGACTCCGCGGTGCTCGCTCCCTCGGCTCCGGGCTATCAGGCCACTGCGCCGGCCTCCGGAGTCCCCGTGGCGCCGGATCCGGACACCGTGCGCCGGTCGCTCACCGACGCCGGGTTTACCCGGGGCCCGGTGCACTGGGAGCGGGCCGGGCAGCCATTGCGACTGGTGGTCGCGGCGCCGGCTGATCGTGAACCATACGGGACACTCGCCGCGCGGGTGGCCGACCAGCTTCGGACCGCCGGGATCGAGGCCGAGCTGCGTGAGGTCGACCCCGACGAGCTGTTCTCCACCATGCTCGGTCCGACACCGGCGACGAACGGGGTGCCGTTTCGCCCAGCGACGCTCACAGTGGACGAAGATGTCGACATCGCTGTGCTACCGCAGCCTGCCGCCGGTCACCCCGCCACTCAGCTGGCATCCTGGTACGGCTGCCCCTTGGTTGTGCCGGCCAGGCGAGCTCCAGCGCCGCCCAACCCGGCGGGATTGTGCGATCTGACTCTGCAGCCGTTCATCGAGCGAGCGCTCACCCAGGACGATCCAATGGGCACGGTCACCCCCGACGTCGAGGCGGCACTGTGGGATCGGGTCGTGACGATCCCCCTCTACCAGCAGGTTTCGCTCCTGGTCAGCACAAGTCAGCTGAACGATCCGGCACCGGGGACGCCGCTGGAAGGTCCTCTCGACGGTGCCGCGCGCTGGCAGCTTCGCCGGTAGGGGAGGAGGTCTTTGATGGGGAAGTCGAGGAGGATTGCGTCCCTGACGAGTTTCCTGGTGGGGATTGTCTGCCTTGCCCTCGCCGCCACCGGCTGCGTGGCCACCAGCGGGGATCGCCGGGACGGCAGCGGCGGTGGATCGACGCAGACGGAGGCCCGCGGCGACAGCGGAGACGGGTTGTATCGTGCTCCCCAGATCCCACCCGGACCTGCGATCGTCATCGCGCACGATGCGCCTTACACCGCGTACAACAACAAGACGGCGGGGGCGAACAACAGTCCGGACAATGCCCTGGTGCTCAACCAGGTGCTCGTAGACCCGTTCATCGTCGACGGAAACGACAAGTTCCTGCTCAACTCCGACGTGCTGGTCTCAGCCGAGCTGACCTCGAAGGACCCTCAGGTCGTCACGTACAAGATCAAGCCAAACGTCAAGTGGTCGGATGGCCAACCGTGGAATTGCCACGACTTCTACCTTGCCTGGCTTGCAGGCAGCGGCAAGTCACCATATTTCACACCGGCGACAACGCGAGGACATGAGCGAGCGACGGCCGAGTGTCGTGACGAGAACACCTTCGTCGAGACTTACCAGTCGCCGTACGCCGACTGGCGACAAAACTACATTCATAACGCCATCCTTCCGGCACACATCCTTGAGCGCGAGACCGGGATCGCTGACATCACCGCGCTGACCCCGCAGTCCGCGCCGGCTGACCTGAAGAAGGCCGGTGACTTCTGGAACAGCATGTGGACCGGTTTCAACGCCGTCACGATGCCAGGATCGGGCCCCTATCGGATCGACAGCTCGACACCTGGCGAACAGACCGTCCTCGTCCGTAACGAGGCGTGGGTGGGCAACCCCGCAGGTGCGGAGCGGATCGTTCTCACGTCCGTTGCGGACGGTGCGGCCGCGGTGCAGGGCGTGGCGAACCGGCAGTTCAGCGTGGTGCAACTGCCGGCTGACCCGCTGCTGGCGGATCGGCTGCGCGCGCTGTCAGCCCAGGGCGTGACATTCGAAGCGCGGGGCGGGCCCACCGCCGAGCACCTAGACCTCAATCTGGCCAATGCGCTGTTCAAGGATCCTGTCGTCCGGACCGCTTTTGCCCAGTGCGTCGATCGCAACAAGCTGGTCGACGAACTGGTCCGCGGTGTGCTCCCGGAGACGCAACCACTGGGGAGTCTGGCATTTCTCTCAGGCGATGAGGCCTATGATGACCTCTACTCCGAGAAGATGGTCGCCGACTCGCAGAAAGCGCAGGTGACGCTGGAGCGGGCAGGTTGGGTGCTGGGCCAGGATGGGGTGTACTCACGGGGAAGCCAACGCCTGTCCTTCTCCATCAGTCACGACGCCTCTCCAGGTCATTCCCGGGAGGTCGAGCTCATCCGGAAGCAATGCAGGCAGGCCGGAATGGAAATTACCGACGGTGCCGTTTTAGGGAATCTGGAAGATGTGCTTGCCCGCGGACAGTTCGACGTCGCGCTGACGACGAGTTCGCGTGCTCCGCGAGTGTGGTCGCTGGCCGACCGTTACGCGACCAAAGGCAAGTTCAACTATCAGAACTACACCAACCCAGAGTTCGACGCTGCGCTGAACGTGGCGAAAACGCAGTACGCCGAGGCCATTCAGGCGGATGCTCTCCGGAAAGCCGATCGGCTCCTGGCTGATGACCTGGTATCGCTGCCGCTGTTCCAGGTTCCGATCATGTGGGCCTACACCAACAACATCGACGGCGTCTACCGTCACGGTTCCAGCGGTGTCACCTGGAACGCCAATGAGTGGAAGATGAACTGATGGCCGGTCAGGTGGGATCGCTGCCGCGCAGGGCGGCCCACCACAGGGCCACGGCGGCGGTCAGGGTGGTGGCGCATGCCCAGGTGAGCACGCCGCCACCGTCAAGGAAGACCCAGAGCATGCCCACCACGGGGGCCGGGGCGATCAGCGCTGCGTCGGCCCGCAACTGACGGCGCCAGCTGCTGTTGGCGAGCGCATCGGCGTCAGGCCGTGCCGGGCTGTCGATGCGCCGGCCACGGGGTTCGGTGGCCCGGACCGGGCCGGACGGATCCAGCCAGACGTCGTCGACCTTCGCTGCGACGAGCCGGCGACGTCGCGGATCGCCGTGGAGGTGCACCGAGATGGGGGCCGGCAACGTCACCAGGACCGGGTCGAAATGAACAGGAATCCACCGCGGAGGTGCATCCAGCTCGAGCCAGGACCGGGTGAGCAGTCCGGACTGCATCCGCACCCTGCGCGCCTGCATGGGTTGCCCAGGTCTGCGTCGCAGCCGGTGCCTGCTGATCACCTGCCATCCGACGGTAATCAGCACCACCGCTACGACCAGACCGCTGAAGGCCACCCCGGAGGCAGCGCGGTCCACCGTGGCCAGCTCAGAGCTGCCGGGAATGAACACGGTGGCGGGCTCTTGTGGGTCGTAGGCGACCTCAGTGTGGGAGCCCACCGGAGGTGCTGGCACCGCCAGCGCGACCGTGTCGGTTCGATGCGCGCCAGCTGCCGACCAGCGAACGTCTACGGTCCGGCCCTCGGTACGGACGATCTTGCCGGAGGAACGTGCGGTGGCCTCGGTGACCCGCTCACCGACTGTTTTCAATGTTCGGGCTGACAGGCCAGCAATCAGCGCGCAGACCAGCAGGACCAGTGCGGACGTACCCGTCCCGTACCGCAGCGCTCGGCTGCGGCCACGGTGGGTACGGCGGGTCACCGGGTAAAGCCGATATCAGTATAAATCTCGTCGGCGAAGCCGAACGCACCGAAGTTCGCCACGCCGTCGCGCACCGCAATGACGTTGGGACGTTGGTAGAGCAGCAGCGAGTGTCCGGTCTTCCAAATCTCCGCGTCGATCTGGTTGGCTAGCTCGATCTTGCGGACCGGGTCGAGCTCGCGGTTCGCCTCCGCGAACAGGTTGTTGATGGTCTCGTTTCCGATCCCGCCGAAGTTCTGCTGGGTGTCACCCCTGGTGCCGTAGATCGAGCCCTTCCCCGAGATCGGAAACACCGTCCCAATCCAGGAGAAGTGGGCGATATCGAAGTTTCCAGGAATGATGTTCTTATCGAAGAGGTCATCCGTGGGGACCGGTGTGATCTCGACCTTCACCCCGATCTGGGAGAGGAACTGCTGCACCTGACGGGATTCTTGGTCGGCGACCGGCACCTGTGCCGGGATCACATCCCGGATCACCAGCTGCCGGCCGTTCTTGCTCCGTGTTCCCTCGCCCTGTCGGGTCCAGCCGAGCTGGTCGAGTATCTTCGACGCTTCGTCCGGATTATAGGCGACGACCTGGGAATTGTCCTGATAGCCCTGCTGGCCCTGCACGAAGATGTGATTGCCCAGGGGCGTGGGGTCCGGCACGATTCGGCCGATCTGCGCCTGGGCGATGGCCCGGCTATTGATTCCCTTTTGGATCGCGATACGCAACTGCTGGTCAGCGAGGATGGAGCCCGGCTTGCCGTTGAACGTGATATGCCGGAGGTCCGGTGCGAGCGCCTTGCGCACCTTCACGCCTGTGGTGCTTTGTGCCCGGGTGAAGTCGTTGACGTTGGGGCCGATGTCGACGAAATCGACCTCGTTGTTGGCCAGAGCGTCGAACTCTGCTTCGTCCGGGAGGGTGCGGAAGATGATTCGGTCCAATCGAGGTTTGCGCCCCCACCACTTCTCATCGCGTACGACCGTGATGGTCTTAGCGGTCTGGTCGATCTGCTCAACCTTGAACGGTCCAGCCGTGACGGGTAGACGCTCGGTCCACCCGGTGTTGAATACGTCCGGGTTCGTGTTGGTGGACATTGGATACAGGGGGCTGAAGAGGCCTTGCCAGTCGGAGAAGGGTCTCGTGAAAGTCGCCACCACCTGCTTGTCGGAGGTCCCGCGCTCGACCGAAGCGATGTCAGTGTATCCTGTGCTCGATGAGATCTGGAAAGATTTGTTGCTGCCGTTGAGGGCCTGCCATTGCGCCTGGAAGTCTCGCCAGGTGATCGGTGTGCCGTCGCTCCAGGTGGCCTCGTCGCGCAAGGTGTAGGTCGCCACCTGCGGATTGGTGCTGGTCAATTCGCCGGACTTGAGGTAATTCTGGTTGATCTTTACCGTACCGTCGGCCTGACTCAGGAACAGAGACGGCATGACGCCACCGATCATGTCGGAGGTCGGGGCGTACGTTCCATCGAGGTGGTTGTAGTTGAAGTTGGGTGGGAATCCGGAGAGCGGCCACCGGAAGGTGCCGCCGTCACGCAACGTGTCGGCTGGCGCCGCTCCGATGTCGATGGCACCGATCTGCGGAGCGGGTCCACCCGGCCCACCAGCGCCCCCGCCGCAGCTCACCAGCATCAGCGTGAGGGCCACGACCAGCGCACCCAACAGATTCCCTGGCCCTAGTCGCTGTCTCATCCGCACATCCCTTCAGTGATCGTCCACGGTGCGGTCACAGCACCGCGTGCGCCTCCGCGTAATGGCAGGCCGCCTCATGCTCGGCCTCGCCCCGCTGTTCCCGGGCAGGCTCCTCCTGCTCGCAACGTGCCTGCAGCTCGGGGGGTAGCGCGGCGTAACGAAAGCAGCGAGTGCGGAACCGGCAGCCCGACGGCACGTCAGCCGGGCTGGGCAGATCGCCGGTAAGCAGGATCCGTTCCCGGGCGCGCTCCTTGGCCGGATCGGGAATCGGAATCGCCGAAAGCAGCGCCTGGGTGTACGGATGCTGTGGCGCGTTGTACACCGCCTCGACAGGTCCGACCTCGATGATCTTGCCCAGGTACATCACCGCGATCCGGTCGGCGATGTACCGCACCACGGCGAGGTCGTGCGCCACGAAGAGCATGGCCAAGCCCAGCCGGGCCTGCAGCTCCTCGAGCAGGTTGATCACACCGGCCTGGACTGAGACGTCCAGCGCGGAGACCGGCTCGTCCAGCACGAGCACCTTGGGCTCCAGCGCCAGTGCCCGGGCGATCCCGATGCGTTGGCGCTGCCCGCCGGAGAACTCCGCGGGGTAGCGACTCGCGTGTTCTGGTCGCAGGCCCACCAGGTGCAGCAACTCCGGGACACGCCGTCGAATCTCCGTATTCGGCATGCCATGGGTACTCAATGGTTCGGCGAGCACGTCGAACACCGGCAGCCGGGGGTCCAGCGAGGCGATCGGGTCCTGGAACACCACCTGCAGGTCCCGGCGAAGTTGCATGCGCCGCCGCCGATCCAGCGTGGACACGTCGGTGCCGAGTACCTCGATCCGACCGGACGACGGTGCGGCCAAGTTGAGGATCTCCATCAGGGTGCTGGTCTTGCCGCAACCGGATTCGCCGACCAGACCAAGCGTCTCCTGTTCACGGAGCTCGAAGGAGATGTCGTCGACGGCGCGCACCGTGCCTACCCGCCGACGCAAGATCGTCCCCTTGAGCACGGGGTAGTGCCGCACCAGACCCTCCACCCGCAAAGCCACTCGTGAGTGGATAACAGTGTTATGGCACTCAATGCCGCTCACGAACGGCGGCGCAGCCGGGTCCTCGGCCCGGTGACAGGCGCACTGGTGGGTGTCGGAGGCGTTGACCGGCGCGAGAGTGGGCTCGGTGGTGCGGCAGTGGTCGATCACCAGGGGGCACCGGGGGGCGAACGGGCAACCGGCCGAAAGTTCGACCGGCGAGGGAGGCTGACCCTCGATCGGAGTCAGTGGCAGGCGGTGCCCGGTGTCCACTCGGGGGATGGAGCCGAGCAATCCCCGCGTGTAAGGCATCCGGGGGCGGTAGAAGATGTCGTCCACCGGCCCGGTCTCCACGGTGCGTCCGGCGTACATCACCTGCACCCGGTCGGCGAACCCGGCGACCACCCCGAGGTCGTGGGTGATCAGCACGATCCCGGCACCGGTGACCTCCCGCGCGGTAGCCAGCACAGCCAGCACCTGAGCCTGAACCGTGACGTCCAGCGCTGTCGTCGGCTCATCGGCGATGATCAGGTCCGGATCGTTGGCGATCGCCATCGCAATCACCACCCGTTGCCGCATGCCGCCGGAGAACTCGTGCGGGAACGCTCGGGCTCCCCTGGCGGCGTCGGGGATGCCGACCAGGTCAAGCAGTTCTACGGCACGGGCGTTGGCCGCCTGCCGCGACGCAGTGCCGTGCACCAGCAGCGCCTCGGCCACCTGGTCTCCAATGGTGTACACCGGAGTCAGCGCCGACAGCGGGTCCTGAAAGATCATCGCGATGCGCCGGCCGCGGATCTGGGACAACTCGGTGTCCGAGCGTCCCAGCAGCTCGCGGCCCTGAAAGCGGATCGATCCGGTGACCTTGGCCTGTGGCGGGAGCAGGCCCATGACGGCCAGCGAGGATACCGATTTGCCCGAGCCGGACTCGCCCACGATCCCCAGCGCTTCACCGGCGGTGACCTGGTAGCTCAGTCCGCGCACGGCGGCAACCCGACCCTCCTCGGAGGGGAACGACACCGCGAGGTCGGTGACCTCCAATACCGGCTCGACCATCTGGCTACCTCCGGTTTCCGCGCGTGGAGGTCGGGTCGAGCGCATCTCGCAGCCCGTCGCCGACGAAGTTCACCGACAGCACGGTGAGCGCCAGCAGCCCACCGGAGAACAGAAACAGCCACGGGAAGGTCAGCGCAGAGTTGGTGCCCGACGCGATGAGCGTGCCTAGCGAGACGTCCGGAGGCTGTACCCCGAAGCCGAAGTAGCTCAATCCGGTCTCAAGGAGGATCACGCTACCGACCGTGACGGTCGCGTCGATGATCAGTAGCGAAGCCATGTTCGGCATGATGTGCCGCACGATGATCCGCCACGGCGACACTCCCATGAACCGGGCCGCCAGCACGAACTCGCGCTCCCGCAGCGACAGCGTCATGCCCCGCACGATCCGTGCGGAGATCATCCACGCGAAAGCGGCCAGCAACACGACGAAAACCAGCCACGTCTTGCCCCGAAAGGAAGGGGACAGGATCGCGATGATAAGGAAAGAGGGCAGCACGAGGAGCAGGTCCACCACTGACATCAGGGCTCGATCCACCCAGCCCCCGAAGTATCCGGCAGCGGCGCCCACGACCGCGGCGAGCCCAGTGGAGATGAGTCCGACCAGGAGCCCGATCGTCAGCGATTTCTGCAAGCCGCGCAAGGTCTGGGCAAACACATCTTCGCCGATCTGCGTGGTGCCAAACCAGTGTTCAGCCGACGGGGGCTGCAGGTAGGCGTTGGGATCCTGCTCGGCGTAACCCCACGGGCTCAACAGCGGGCCAAGGAACGCCAACGTGAACAGCAGCAGCACGCAGACCAGCCCGAAGACCGCCAGCCGGCTACGCAGGAAGCGGCGCAACACCAGCCTGCGTCTCGTCGCGGCAGGCACCGCCCCTGTTAGCGGCTCTACCGGAGAACCGGGAGCGGCTCCGGGGTCGGTGATTGAGACAGACATCCGGCTACCTCCCGATTCTGATCCGCGGATCGAGCGCGGCGTAGAGCACATCGGAGAGCCAACCCGAGAACAGCACCAGGACCGCCACGAACAGCGTCACCGTCGCGACGATGTTGGTGTCGTTCAGCGTGACGCCGTAGACGAACCAGTCACCCATCCCGTACCAGCCGAAGATCCGCTCGGTGAAGACACCACCGACGATCAGCAGTCCGATGCCGAAGGCGAACAGGGTCGCCATCGGGATCAGCGCGGTGCGCAGTCCGTGCTTGAACAGGGCCCTGCGCCGGGTCAGCCCCTTGGCCTGTGCGGTGCGCAGAAAGTCGCTGCCCAGCACATCGAGCATGGCGCTGCGCTGATACCGGCTGTAATAGGCGATCAGGCTCAGTGCGATGGCCAGCGTCGGCAGCACCAGGTGTGACAACCGATCGCCCAGGGCAGCCCACCAACCACCCTCAAAACCGGGGGAGAACTCGCCGGTGAAGTACAGCACGGTGGTGCCCGCGGCCTCGTTGAGCTGCAACCCGCCGAATTTCAGCAGGGTGCCGATCAGGAACACCGGGGTGGACAGCACCAGGAAGGAGAACAGCGTCGCCGCGTAGTCGCTGGGTCGGTACTGCCGGATCGCACTGGCCACGCCGACCAGCACGCCGACTGCGATGCCTACCACGGTGCCCAGAGCGAAGAGCCGAAGGCTCACGCCGATACGTCTCCCGAGCTCGTCGGTGATGGGTTGGCCAGTGACCGTCGAACCGAAGTCACCCTGCACCACACCACCCATCCAGGCCGCGAACCGGGCCGGAATGGGCTCGTCGAGCCGCAGCTCGGCCCGTTTTGCCTCGATCACCGACGCGGGGGGTGGCGGGTTACGGCCTTGCAGCTGGCCGAGCGGGGAGAAGGTCAGCGACGCCAGGGCGAACGCCAGGAACGTCGCCGCCAGGCACAGCAGCACGTAGTTGGCCAGACGACGTACCAAAAATCCGGTCATCGCGACCCCATCGTTTACTCCTTCAGGTCCGCGCACGCTACTACGGCTGTCCGTGTAGGGAGCGTCATCCGAGGACATAGCGGAAGAAGCGGTGGGCGTAGGGTCACCGGTCCATGGGGTCCATGAGGCGATCAGGGATGTTGCGCGCGGGTGCGCTCATCGCGTGCGCCACCGTGGTGCTGGCGGCGTGTGGCGGCGGTGGCGGCGGTGGTGGCGGCGATCAGCGCCAGACTGGTTCAGCGTTCGCCGCTTGCAATTCGAACCCGAACACCTGCAACTTCGTCGAGATCGACAAGCTGAAGCAAGGTGGCCAGCTCGCCTACGTCATCGAGAAGAACATTGCGAACTGGAACCTGCAGTCCAACGAGGGAAACGTGTTCGAGAACGGCCAGGTTCTCAAGGGCGTGCTGCCCTACACGTTCGTCACCCAACCGGATCTGACAGCGGCGATGAACAACGAACTACTCGAGTCGGCCAAGGTCACCAAACCCAATCCGCAGACCATCGTCTACAAGATCAAGGCCAACGCGATGTGGTCGGACGGGACACCGATCACCGCTGAGGACTTCATCTACAACTGGAAGGTTTTGAACGGACGTGACTGTCCGGACTGCACTGTGTCCACCACGTCAGGTTATGACCAGGTGCAGTCGATCGTCGGTACCGACAACGGCAAGACGGTGACGGTGACGATGTCCAAGCCGTTCACCGACTGGAAGCAGCTGTGGAGTGGTGGCTCACCGATATACCCGGCGCATATCGCCGGACAGCATGGGAACATCAAGACTCCAGAGGGGTTGGCCGCGGCGTTCACCTGGTTCGGCGCCAACGTGCCGAAGTACTCCGGTGGACCCTTCCAGATCGATAACTTCCAGAACAAGGAGTCCGTCACCCTGGTGCCCAACCCCAAGTGGTACGGGCAAGCGACGAGACTCGACCGGCTGATCTACCGGATCATCACGGATGCGGCGCAAGGACCGACGGCGCTACAGAACAGGGAAGTCCAGGTCCTCTACCCGCAGCCTCAGATCGACCTGGTGCAGCAGGTGCGCAACATCCCGGGCGTCTCATCCTTCGTCGGGCTCGGACTGACCTGGGAGCACTTCGATTTCAACCTGAACAACAGGTTCCTGGCCGAGCCGGCACTTCGCACTGCCATGTTCACCGCGATCGACCGGCAGGCCATCATCGACAAGACTGTCGGTCAGTTCACCGACAAGATCGCACCGCTGAACAGTCATAATTTCGTTCCGCAGCAAAGCGGCTATGAGGACGTAATCAGCGAGACCGGTCAGGGTTCCGGTGACGTAGAACGGGCCAAGCAAATCCTCGCCGCTGCCGGTTACAAGATCGAAGGTGGTCAGCTCCGCACTGCGACCGGGCGGCTGGTGCCACCGATGCGGATTCGCTACACCGTCGGTAATCAGATCCGCCAGACCGAGTGCGAGCTATTCGCTCAGCAGGTCAAGCCCTTGGGCATCACCGTGCAGGTGGTCCCGACCGACGACCTTGGTGCCACCACATCCAAGGGGGACTACGACATCGTGGTGTTCGCCTGGGTCGCCAGTCCCTTTCCCTACGGCGGCGCGGTGCAGCTCTGGACCACCGGGCAGGGAAACAACTTCGGCAACTACAGCAACCCGAACGTCGACCGCCTGATCGCCGCGGCAGCGAGCCAGACGGACGAGGCGCAGGCCAGGGAGATGCTCAACCAGGCGGACCGGCGGATGACCCAGGACGCCTACGTGCTGCCGCTGTACCAGAAACCGACCTTCATCGCGCTGTACGACACCATCGCCAACGTCCGCAACAATTCGTCGCTGGACGGGCCGCCCTACAACGTCGCAGAGTGGGGCTTCCGGGCGGCCGGCTGATCACTTCCGTGACCCGCTGAGGGCGCCACCACCATGCTCGCAGCCGTCGCGAGCGGTACCACGCTGATGAGCAATGACCGCCTGTACGCGCGGCCGATCAGCTCATACGTCTATCAGGACGCCAACTTGGCCGCCACCGCGCTTCGCGACGCGCTGCGTGGCGCTCGCTAGCCGTGGTCTCACAGGTCCACCACGTCGGACCGACGTAGGCTACGGCCGCTGGTGGCGCCACGAGCGCAACCGGTGGAGGGGTTCGGTGAAGCAGGAAGGGGCCGATGCTCGCCTACGCAGTGCGCCGGATACTGGTCTCGGTGCCGATTCTGATCATGGCGACGTTCGTCGTCTTTGTGATGGTGTCGCTGTCCGGTGACCCGCTCTCGGCGCTCAAGACCCGTAATCCGCCGCCGCCGCCGCGCACTCTCGAACTCGAGGCCCAGCGGCTGCGTCTCGATGAGCCGCTGCTGGCGCGGTACTGGCACTGGCTGACCGGGGTCGTCCAAGGTGACTTCGGTCCATCGGTGCAGTCCACCCAGATGATCGGTCCCGAGCTGGCCGAGCGGTTCCTGGTCACCTTCCGGCTCATCGCGGTGGCGATGCTGCTGGCGGTGGTGCTCGCCGTGATCGTCGGAGTGATCAGCGCCGTCAAGCAGTACTCCGGGACCGATTACACGTTCACTTTCTTCGGGTTCCTATTCCTGGCCATGCCGTCGTTCTGGTTCGCCATACTGCTTAAGGAAGCCGGCATCAGCTTCAATAACGCGGTCGGCAAACAGGTGCTGTTCACCATCGGCGACAGTTCTGTCTACATCGAAGGCGGTACCTGGGCGACGGTCACCGACATCGTCGGCCATATGATTCTGCCGACGATGTCGCTGGCGCTGCTGTCATTCGCCGCCTGGAGCCGCTTCCAGCGGGCCTCGATGCTCGAAGTGCTCAATAGCGACTATGTCCGCCTAGCCCGGGCCAAGGGCCTGCGGCGCGGCACGGTGATGACCCGGCATGCCCTGCGTACCGCGCTGATCCCGCTGGTGACCGTCACCGCGTTGGATCTCGGTGTGATCATCTCCGGGGCCATCGTCACCGAGACGGTGTATCAGTGGCGCGGGGCGGGCAGCTTTTTGCTCGAGTCGGTGGCACAGGACGACGTCTATGCCGTTGCGGGGTGGATGCTGATTGCCACGACGTTCGTCATCTTGTTCAATCTGGTCGCTGATCTGCTCTACGCCGTCCTTGATCCGAGGATCCGTTATGCGTGAGCGGGAGTTCACCGTTGCGCCGCGCAGCCAGGCGCAACTGGTCCTGCGCCGCTTCCGGCAACACCGGCTGGCCGTGGCCAGCCTGGTCGTACTGCTGGCGCTGGTGCTGTTGGCGTTCATCGGTGGCTGGTTGTGGAAGTACTCCGTGACCGACTTCACCCCGGATGAGTCGCAACCCCCGTCCTGGGACCATCCCTTCGGCACCGACGCAGCCGGGCTTGACACGTTCGCCCTGGTGTTGCGCGGCACCCAGATCTCGATCGGGATCTCGGTGCTGGTCGCGGTCTTCTCCACCGTCGTCGGAACCATCTGGGGAGCTACCGCTGGCTACTACCGGGGCACTGTCGACACCGTGATGATGCGGGTCGCCGACCTCATCCTCGCTCTGCCGCTGCTGGCGGTGGCCGCAGTGCTGGGGCACAACGTCGGGGGGAGCTGGTGGCTGATCGCCGTGGTGATCGCCGGGCTGTACTGGGCCTACGTTGCCCGGGTGTCCCGCGGTGTGGTGCTCTCCCTGCGGGAAAAGGAATTCGTGGAGGCCGCCCGGGCCCTTGGCGCGAGCGACGCCAGGATCATCTTCCGGCATCTGGTGCCCAACGCATTGGGCTCGATCATCGTGAACGCCACCGTCCTGGTCGCCGTCGCCATCCTGCTCGAGACGGCGCTGTCCTACCTCGGCTTCGGGGTGCGGGCCCCGGACACCTCATTGGGGCTGCTGGTGAGCCAGGCGCAGACGGCGGTACAGACCCGGCCCTGGCTGTTCTTCTTTCCGGGCCTGTTCATCATCCTGATCGCGCTGACGATCAATTTCATCGGTGACGGCCTGCGCGACGCCTTCGACCCTCAGCAGACCAAGGTGCGCAGATGACCCCCTCCCCGGCGTGTCCGTCCCTGCTGTCCCGCGTGTCGTCTCTCAGTGCGCGGTGTGTCGGCATCCGGTGTCCATCGTGACGTCCGGGACATCCAGTGACGATGCCGTGCTCGACGTCACGGACCTGCAGGTGGAGTTCCGCACCGACGAGGGGCGGGTGCAGGCGGTGCGCGGGGTGAGCTTCCAGCTCCATCGCGGCGAGGTGCTCGGCATCGTCGGCGAGTCGGGTTCCGGCAAGTCGGTGACCTCGCTGGCCACCATGGGTTTGCTGCCCGGCTCGGCTCGGGTGTCCGGGTCGGTGCGTTTCCGTGGCCAGCATGGCTCTGGAAGCCGTTCTAGGGACCATTCGGCGGGCACCGAGCTGCTAGGGGCGTCGGACTCCGAGCTCAGCCGGATTCGGGGCCGAGGGATCTCGATGATCTTCCAGGATCCGATGACCTCGCTCAACCCGGTCTACACCGTCGGGTACCAGATCGCCGAGGCGATCCGGGCGCATCAGGACGTCACCCGCGACGCGGCCGGCAAACAGGCGGTGGAGCTGCTCGACCTGGTCAGCATCCCCAACCCCGCGGAGCGGGCTCGCAGTTACCCGCATGAGCTGTCCGGCGGAATGCGGCAGCGGGTGGTGATCGCGATCGCGATGGCCAACGACCCAGAAGTGATCATCGCTGATGAGCCCACCACCGCGCTGGACGTGACGGTACAGGCGCAGATCTTGGAGGCGCTGCGCACCGCAAAGGTGGAGACCGGAGCGGCTATGCTGCTCATCACCCATGACCTCGGTGTGATCGCCGGGCAAGCCGACCACGTCCTGGTGATGTATGCCGGCAAGGTCGTCGAAGTCGGCACCGTTGAGGAGATCTTCTACGCCCCACGGATGCCCTACACGTTGGGTCTGCTGGGCAGCCTTCCTCGGCTGGACGTACGGACGGAGCGGCTATACCCGATCAGCGGCACCCCGCCTTCGGTGATCAATATGCCACCAGGGTGCCCGTTCGTTCCACGGTGCCCGCTAGCAGCAGCGGTGTGTGAGACCGATGAACCCCCGCTGGCGGGGACCGGCACGGCCGGGCACTTATCGGCCTGCCACTTCAGCGACAAGCTGGACGGTCTGACACCCGGCGACCTATTCCGCCCGCTCGCACGGGACACCGAGTCATGACCGCCGACGTAATTCATTCCGCGGAGGCGGCATTGTGACCGCCGACGTAATTCTTCCCGCGGAGGCGGCATTGTGACCGCGCAGCCGGTACTGTCGGTGCGCAACCTGGTCAAGCATTTCCCGGTAGGCGGCCGTGGCCTGGTCCGCCGTCAGCTCGGTGACGTGCACGCCGTGTGCGACGTATCGTTCGACCTGTACCCGCATGAAACGCTCGGGCTGGTCGGCGAGTCGGGGTGCGGCAAGACCACCACGGCACGGGTACTGCTCAACCTGCAACCTGCCACGGCTGGTTACGTTCATTACCAAGACACCGACCTGGTCCGGCTGCCCCGCAAGGCCATGCAACGCCTGCGCCGCGAGCTGCAGATCGTCTTCCAGGATCCCTACGCCGCGCTCGACCCGCGGCTGCCGGTGAACGAGATCATTGCTGAGCCGCTGCGCATCCACGGCCTCTACAGCCGCTCCGGACGCGAGGACGTGCGCGAA
The DNA here is from genome assembly GCA_030862525.1 of Actinomycetota bacterium. Lineage (GTDB taxonomy): Bacteria > Actinomycetota > Actinomycetes > Mycobacteriales > Pseudonocardiaceae. The sequence continues at coordinate 38,328 of JALZDN010000058.1, forward strand.
TTGCTTGCGCTGGTCGGGCTCAAGCCCGAGCACGGCAACCGGTACCCGCACGAGTTCTCCGGAGGGCAGCGCCAGCGGATCGGCATCGCCCGGGCGCTGGCGCTGCGGCCGAAGGTGCTCATCCTGGACGAGCCGGTGTCCGCGCTGGACGTCTCCATCCAGGCCGGGGTGCTCAACTTGTTGGAAGACCTGCAGGCGCAACTGGGCCTGTCCTATCTGTTCGTGTCCCACGACCTTTCGGTGGTGCGGCACGTGGCGGACCGGATCGCGGTGATGTACCTGGGCCGAATCGTGGAAACCGCAACGGCCGACGAGCTGTTCAACGCGCCGGCGCATCCGTACACTCAGGCCCTGATCTCGGCGATCCCCCTGCCCGACCCGCGCAAGGAGCGAGCCCGCCAGCGGATCATCCTCAACGGTGACGTGCCGAGCCCGGCGAACCCACCCTCGGGTTGCCGGTTCCGGACGCGTTGTGCCCTCTTCTCCGGTCAGCTCACCGACGCTCAACGCCAGCGCTGCATCACCGAGATACCTTCTCTCGTCGACCGCGGCCACGGCCACCCCGCTGCCTGCCACTATGCGGATCTCTCCTCCGCCTCCACCGGCTCAGTGCGGGAGCCGGGAGTGAGCTCACCGTAGGCTTGGGGGAGTGTTGACACCCCCACGGCGGCTCTTGCTGGTGCACGCGCATCCAGACGACGAGACACTGTGGACCGGCGGCACGATCGCCCGCTATGCCGCTGCGGACGTGGCCGTGACGTTGGTGACCTGCACTCTCGGCGAACAGGGCGAGATACTCACCCCGGAGCTGCGCGACCTGGCCGCTGACCGTGCCGACCAGCTCGGCGGTTACCGGGTGGCCGAGCTGCAAGCGGCCTGTGCCGCGCTCGGAGTGACCGAGCAGCGGTTCCTCGGTGGAATCGGCCGCTGGCGTGACTCGGGCATGGTCATCGAGCCCGGCGCCAGGGCGAGCGTGCCACCAGACCTGCACCCGCGGGCATTCGCCGCCGGAGCGCTCGGCGACCAGGTCGATGCACTGGTGGAGGTGCTCGGACAGGTACATCCTCAGGTCGTGGTGAGCTATGGCCCCGACGGTGGCTACGGCCACCCCGACCACGTCCGGGCACACCAAGTGACGATGGCCGCGGCGGCGCGGACGCCCGAGGTGATTCGGGTGTTCTGGGCGGTGCAGCCGATCTCAGCGGTGGCCGACGGGATCGCTGTGCTGCATGCGATGCCCGGGTTGCCCTTCCCGCTGCCCGAGCGTGACGGGCTGCCCGGAGTGGCCGATACCGAGGTGACCACCCGGCTGGACGTCACCGCCTACCGCAGCGCCGTGCTCGCCGCGATGCGCGCCCACCGCACCCAGGTCGAGGTGTGGGCACAAGGTCCGCACCAGGCGTTCGCACTTTCCGACGGGGTGGCCCGACCGGTGCTCGATACCGAGCACCTCACCCTGGTGCGTGGCCCGGCCGAGGGTGCGCATGACGACTTGTTCGGCGGGTTACCGGACTCGGTGCTGGCGCGATGAAGCCGGTGCTGCGATGAGCACGGCCGCGCGCATCACCCTGGTGGTGCTGGCGTTCGATGCCGTGGCGCTGGCCGCGGTGGAACTGGCGTATCTCCCGCTGCGATTGGGCGCGATACCGTTTCCGATCACGATCGCACTTGCTGCAGTCAGCACGCCGTGGCTGGTGCGCAGGGCGGTGGAGCTGGGCGGGCCCCGATCGGTGGCCGCGGTGCCGCTGGTGGTCTGGCTACTGGCAGTCGGTGTGCTGGGTGTCGCCGGGCCAGGGGGTGACGTGCTACTCCCCGCGGATTGGCGGTCGGCGTTGCTGATGGCCGGTGGGCTGTTCCCCGCCGCCGCGGTGCTGGGTCGTGAGCTGGCGCGTTTACCGAGTGGCGGGGTCGGTGGTCGGCCGGTGGCCACCGGAGATACTGTGCAGGTAGACGGCCCGTCCGGGTACCGCGAGTGAGGAGCAGGGAGAACCCCGTGACTTATGTGATCGCAGAGCCCTGCGTGGACGTCATGGACAAATCGTGCATCGAAGAATGCCCCGTGGATTGCATCTACGAGGGCGGCCGGATGCTCTACATCCAGCCGGATGAATGTGTCGACTGCGGTGCCTGCGAGCCCGTCTGCCCGGTAGAGGCCATCTACTACGAAGATGACGTCCCCGAGCAGTGGAAGGACTACACCAAGGCCAACGTCGACTTCTTCGCGGAACTGGGTTCTCCTGGTGGAGCGTCGAAGGTCGGCCAGGTCAATGACGACCCGCCGATGGTCGTCGGCCTGCCGCCGCAGAATCAGGAGTGACCCGGGGATGCACCCGGGCGCGGCGCGCCTGAATCTCCCCGACTTCCCCTGGGACAGCCTCAACGGTGCGATCAGACGGGCCGCGCAGCATCCGGGCGGTGCCGTCGACCTGTCCGTCGGCACTCCGGTGGACCCGGTGCCCGATGTGGTGCAGGCCGCGTTGCGATCGGTATCGGCGTTGCCCGGCTACCCCAGCACGCACGGCACGCCCCAGCTTCGCGAGGCCGCCGTGGCCGCACTGGAGCGCCGTTACGGCGTCACCGGTGTGCCGGCTGAAGCGGTGCTGCCCACGGTGGGTTCCAAGGAGCTGGTGGCGTGGTTGCCCACGCTGCTCGGGCTCGGCCCTGGTGATGTCGTCGCGCTGCCCAAGTTGGCCTATCCGACCTACGAGGTCGGCGCGCGGCTGGCCGGCGCGACCGCGGTACGGCTCGCTGATGGCGAACCTGCTGCGCCGGGCACCCGACTGCGCTGGCTGAACTCGCCAGGCAATCCCACCGGCGATGTCGTGCCCGCCAGGGTGCTCGCTACCGCGGTGCGCCAGGCGAGAGAGATCGGCGCCGTGGTGGCCTCCGACGAGTGCTATCTCGAAATGGGCTGGGAGGTACAGCCGGTCTCGGCGCTGCACAGCCAAGTGTGTGGGGAAGATCACAGCGGAGTGCTGGCGGTGCACTCGCTGTCGAAGTCATCCAATCTGGCCGGCTATCGAGCTGGTTTCGTAGCCGGCGATCCCAGATTGATTGCCGAGCTGCTCGAAGTCCGCAAGCACGCCGGGATGATCGTCCCCCGCCCGGTGCAGCAGGCGATGGTGGCGGCACTGTCCGACGACGCGCACGTCACCCAGCAACGTGACCGATACGCCTGGCGCCGGGAGCTGTTACGGCCGGCGCTGGATCGAGCCGGGTTGCGAGTGGCGCGGTCCGACGGTGGCCTGTACCTGTGGTGCACTGCGGACCAGCCGTGCTGGGACACCGTGGCGCGGCTGGCGGAAGTCGGCGTGCTCGTCGCCCCCGGCGAGTTCTACGGTCCCTCCGGTGCGCGGCACGTCCGCGTCGGGCTGACTGCGACAGACGAGCGGCTCGGGGTTGCCGTGCAGCGCCTGGCCGAGCTGCCGTGACCGACGGCACACAACGTGCAACATGCGGGTCCGCTACATCGGCACCGCGAGATACGCTGCCCGACATGGTGAGCCCGGAAGTCTCCCGGCTCGTACGCCGAGCCAAGAACGCCCAATAGCTGCCTGATCCGGTGCTGGGCCACGCAGGCGTCCTGGTGTTCACCCAGCAGGTCTTGCAACGCCACTGTTGACGCCAACGGCCTGCGCACCGGCTTGCGACCCGCGGTGGCGGCCCGCTCGCTGATATAGCGCAGCCGCCTGCCGTGGATCCGCAGTGCGTGCAGGACCTCGTCGGACGGGTCTTCGCCGGCCCGCTGCACCGCCTTGCACATCCTGCGGTACTCGGTGCAAGCCAGTTCTACCAATGCGGGGCCGGCCGCCGAGCCGATGGCGATCAGGAGCGGCTTGGAGACCGCGGCAGCCAGCCGACGCAGCAACGCGGTGTATCGGTCACTACCCAGTGTCGCGAGCATCTCAGCGCGAGCGGTCTCACGGTCGGTTACCAGCGCAGCGATCAGAATCTCCACCGCCGCGCGGCCAGCGGTGTCGAAGCCGGCTGCCCAGTCGCGGAGCCGTTCGATGAGCACGTCGGCGTCCCGTACCGGCCCCAGCGCCCGACCAAGCCAATCCAGCTCGGCACGCAATTCGTCGGCCCAGGCTCGGTCCAGCAGTGGTCGGGCCGCCTTGAGGGCAGCTCGCATCCGCCGTACTGCTACCCGCATCTGATGCGGCTCTTCGGGGTCCTCGCCAGCCCGGGCGCCGGGCTCGCGGGCCAGCAGGGTGCGTAGTCGGGTATCCAGTGCGGCAGGCATCTGGTGTCGGGCAGGGTCCGACGGCCGGGATCGGACCGGGGCACCCAGATTGATCAGCTTGCCGGGCGAGGTCCGGCGCGGAACTCGAGTGGCGACGCTCACAGCCATGGATCTTAGTGAAGGCCCGCACGGGCCTCAGATCAGTCGTTGGCGTGCAGCGCGGCGTTGAGCTCGATACCGGCCTTGCCTGCCCGATGCACCGCCTGCACGGTGCCGGTGATGGAGTCCCGGCGGAACAGCACCCCGTCGGTGCCGGACAGTTCGCGGGCCTTGAGCACCGAGCCATCAGGCAGCGTCACCTTCGTGCCTGCGGTGACGTAGAGGCCGGCTTCCACCACGCAGTCGTCGCCCAGTGAGATCCCGATCCCGGCGTTCGCGCCGACCAGGCAGCGCCGGCCGATCGAGATCTGTGCCTTGCCGCCGCCTGACAACGTCCCCATGATCGACGCGCCGCCACCCAGATCGGAGTCGGCACCGAGGACGACCCCGGCCGAGATGCGGCCCTCCACCATCGAGGTGCCGAGCGTGCCGGCGTTGTAGTTGACGAATCCCTCATGCATCACCGTGGTGCCGGCGGCCAGGTGGGCTCCCAGCCGCACCCGGTCCGCATCGCCGATCCGCACACCTGAGGGCACGACGTAGTCGACCATGCGGGGAAACTTGTCGACCCCGTACACGGTGACCGGACCGAGCCGGCGCATCCGCATCCGGGTGGTCTCGAAGCCCTGCACCGGGCACGGCCCGAAGCTGGTCCACACCACGTTGGACAGCAGCCCGAAGATCCCGTCGAGGTTGACGCTGCGCGGAGTCACCAGGCGGTGAGACAGCAGGTGCAAGCGCAGGTAGACGTCGTGGGCGTCGGCTGGCGCAGCTTGCAGGTCCGGCACCGTGGTATGCACGGCCACCAGCTCAACTCCGCGTGCCGGATCCGATCCGAGCAGTGCGGCGAACTCCTCAGGCACCTCATCCGGCGCTACTCGCACGGTGCCGGCCGTGACATCTGCCGGGGCGTCCCGCGGCAGGCCCGGCAGTGGGTTCGGAAACCAGGTGTCGAGCACGGTCCCGCCGGGGGCGACAGTGGCCAGCCCCAAGCCGTGTGCGGAACCGATCTGCGGATTGTTCACGACGGGCCACGCTACCGTCACACCGTGAACCTGGAACTGACTGCTGATCCGGTGCAGCTGACCGCAGCGCTGGTGGACGTGCCCAGCGTGTCGGGGCAGGAGGCGGCACTGGCCGATGCGGTGCAGCAGGCGCTGGCCGATCAGGCACCGCACCTGCAGTTGCTGCGCTCCGGAAACACGGTGCTGGCTCGGACTGAGCTGGGTCGGCCGCAGCGAATGCTGCTCGCCGGGCACCTAGACACCGTGCCGATCGCCGACAACGTACCCAGCCGGTGCTCCGGCGGCCTGCTGTATGGCTGCGGCACCTCGGACATGAAGTCGGGCGACGCGATGATCCTGCATCTCGCGGCCACGGTGCCCGAACCGGTGCACGACCTGACCGTGGTGCTCTACGACTGCGAGGAGGTCGAAGCCGACCGCAACGGGTTGGGACGAATCGAGGTCGAGCATCCCGAGTGGCTGGTCGCCCAGCTGGCGATCCTGGCCGAGCCGACCAATGGTGCCGTCGAAGCGGGCTGTCAGGGCACCCTGCGGGTCACGGTGCGCACCGCCGGTCGGCGGGCGCACAGTGCACGGTCGTGGCTGGGAGACAATGCGATCCACGCCGCAGGCGAGGTGCTGGCCCGGCTCGGACGCTACCGGCCCCGAACCGTCGAGATCGACGAGTGCACCTACCGGGAGGGATTGCAGGCGGTGGGCATCTCCGGCGGAGTCGCCGGCAACGTCGTGCCCGACGCCTGTGAGCTGGAGGTCAACTTCCGCTTCGCCCCGGACCGCTCGTTGTCCGACGCGCAGGCGCACGTCCGCGAGGTGCTCGACGGGTTCGACCTCGAGTTCACCGACGGCGCTCCCGGTGCGCTACCGGGTCTGGATGCGCCTGCTGCCAGGGGGTTCCTGGCAGCCATCGGAGTCGCGCCGGTCGCGAAGTTCGGCTGGACGGATGTGTCCCGCTTCGCCGCGCTGGGAATTCCGGCGCTGAATTTCGGACCGGGTGACCCCAACCTCGCGCACACCCGCGAGGAGCACGTCCGCATCGAACAAATCACCGCCTGCACCGAAGCACTGCGCCGCTACCTCACCGTCAGGCGAGGGCAGCGCACGGAGGGCGGATGAGGTGGCTCAGTAGGGTGGGCGCCATGTCGGTGGACGGGTTGGGAGGGTCCCACAGCAACGGCGAGCCCGAGGAGCACCCTCAGGAGAAGCAGCGTGGACCGGTGGTGCTGCGGCGGGATCGCCGCCATGAGGCCACCACGACCGACCAACGGCTGCTCGACTCGCGTGGCCCCAGTGACTGGGTGCACACCGACCCATGGCGAGTGCTGCGCATTCAGGCTGAGTTCGTCGAGGGCTTCGGAGCGCTCGCCGAGCTGCCCCGTGCGGTCACGGTGTTCGGTTCGGCGCGCACCCAACGGGATCATCCCGAGTACGCCACTGGGCGCCAGTTGGGTGCCGCGCTCGCTGCTGCCGGCTTCGCGGTGATCACTGGTGGTGGCCCCGGCACCATGGAGGCAGTCAACCGTGGGGCGTCCGAGGCGGGTGGTTTGTCGGTGGGGCTGGGTATCGAGCTGCCCTTCGAACAAGGGCTCAACCCCTGGGTGGACCTCGGAATCAACTTCCGCTATTTCTTCACTCGCAAGACCATGTTCATCAAGTACGCCCAGGCCTTCGTCTGCCTGCCCGGTGGCTTCGGCACCCTGGACGAGCTGTTCGAGGCCCTCACCCTGGTACAGACCAAAAAGGTCACCAAGTTCCCCGTCGTCTTGCTCGGGCGGGACTACTGGGGCGGGCTGCATTCATGGCTCGCTGACACCGTGGTGGCTCAGGGCAAGCTCAGCGAGTCCGAGTTCGCCTTGTTGCACGTCACCGACGACATCGACGAGGCGGCGCGGCTGGTCGGCATCTCCTACCAAGCCTGGCAGGACACGCACTGACCGTGCGGTTCGAGGCTTGGAGGCTGGCTGCGGGTCGGCGGTGGTCGGTGGCGGTTTGTGACAGCGGCGAGGGGGGTCGGCCGTCCTTGGAGAGGCACCAACGTGTCACGATCGGCACGTGGTTACGGTGCTGATCTATCTTGTCGTCGCCGTGGTGGTGGCGGCCGTGGTATTCCTGATCGCCTCGCTGGTTTTCGGCCGGGGTGAGGAGCTGGCCGCGCTGCCGCCGGACGCTACCCCGACCTGGCTGCCAGAAGGACCGATCATCGGCGACGACGTGCGCGCCGTGCGGTTCGCTCAGGTAGTGCGCGGCTACCGCATGTCCGAAGTGGATTGGGTTCTGCATCGAGTGGCGGCCGAGCTCGACGCGCTGCGCTCTCGGGTGGCCGAGCTGGAGACGCAGCAGTGAACCTGACCGTACGGGTCGACGTGAACGCGCCGCCGGAAACGGTGTTCGCGGCCGCCACCGATTGGGAGCGCCAGGGCGAGTGGATTCTTGGTACCACCGTGCGGATCCTTCATGGCGACGGCCGTTCGGTCGGCTCTGAGGTGGAGGCAGTCACCGGGATACGGGGGATCGGCGTCACCGACCGCATGCAGATCACCGTGTGGGAGGCCCCGGCCCGATGCGAGGTGCGCCACCTCGGGCGAGTGGTCCGCGGCACCGGCATCTTCACGGTGCAGCCGCGTGGACGCGGCGGCGCCACCTTCGAGTGGACCGAGCAGCTGGAGCTGCCGCTGGGAGCACTGGGCAGGCTGGGCTGGCCGCTGGTCCGGCCGGTCTTCGGTTGGGGTCTGCAGCGCTCGTTGAACCGTTTCGCCGTCTTCTGCCAGAACTACCCACAGTGAGCCCCGAGGGCGCGATGAGCGCCGCCTCAGACCCGGAGATGGGCCCGCAGATGGGGTCGGTGGAGGGCCCAGCGCCGGGTACCGACGGCCGGCCGCGCTGCCCGTGGGCGATCGTCGCCGCCGACTACTGCGATTACCACGACACCGAGTGGGGGATGCCGGTACATGGCGAGGCCGCGTTGTTCGAGCGGCTCAGCTTGGAGGCTTTCCAGTCCGGCCTGTCCTGGTTGACGATCCTGCGCAAGCGGACCGCCTTCCGACGCGCATTCGTGGGCTTCGACCCGGCTGCGGTCGCCGCTTTCACCGACGACGACGTGGCGCGCCTGCTCACCGACGCAAACATCGTTCGCAACCGGGCCAAGATCGAAGCGACGATCCGTAACGCCAGGACAGTCACCGCGCTCGGCGAGGACCTGGACGCGCTGTTGTGGTCCTACGCGCCCGACCTCCCCGGGCGGTCCGCCCCGCGCACCACCGCCGAAGTACCGGCTGACACGCCCGAGTCCGAGGCGATGTCGCGGGCTTTGCGACGTCGTGGTTTCACCTTCGTGGGTCCCATCACCTGCTATGCGCTCATGCAGGCCATCGGGATGGTCGACGACCATCTCGCCGGCTGCTTCCGCCGCACCGCAAGGTGAGCTCCGGCGCTGGTGAGTGCACGGTCCCAGGTGGACGGTGTGCAGCGCTGACCCGAGATCATCGGTTGCTTTTCGCGGGTCTGGGTCGATAAGGGAGAATGCAGGGGGTCACCGGTGTCGCGTGGCCACCCCGCGGTGACGAATGCATGGAGGGAGCACGCTATGGCGGCCATGAAGCCACGGACCGGCGACGGTCCCCTCGAGGTGACGAAGGAGGGACGGGGCATTGTGATGCGCGTTCCCCTCGAGGGCGGAGGACGCCTCGTCGTCGAGATGTCGGCGGACGAGGCGGATGAACTTGGCGAGGCATTGCGAGACGTCGTGGAGTGAAGATCTGCACCCAGTGTCCATCGTCCCGCGGCCTCGACCGACGCCTGAAGGCGTACCGGGGCCCCGCCACGAACTGACCCGGAGACAATCAGTGCCCGCGACACCGAAGGTCCCCACCGCCCTGGCCGAGGTACGGGTCCAGGCGCGGCGCGGGCCGGGGGTACCAGATGTCGTCCTGGTCGGCCAGGTCTCCAATACACAGCTGCCCGACGAACCGACGCCGAATGGGCGATCTTCATCAGGAAAGTCCACAGCGGACGACGCGCCGGTCCTGGGCCCCGGCGCGGGGACGCTCGGGGTGGACGAGCAGTGGCTGGCCCGGTACCGGGTGCCCACCACCGCAGGCTCCGTGCAGGTGGTGCCACTGTCCGCGGCGCGGCCCGATCACGGGTGGCTGCTGAGTACCGGGCAGGGCAGCGCACAGCATTGGCGGGCGGCCGGTGCTGCGCTGATCCGGGCCAGCGCGGCGCGAGTGTCGGACGACGCCGCGGCCGGGCGGCGGGCACCGCGCACCCTGCAGGTGCACCTGCCGCCCGGCACGACAGCCCACCAGGCGGCGGCACTGACGCTGGGGTGCGTGGTGGGCTCGCACCGCTATCGGATCACCAGCCAAGGCCGGCCACCGGGGACGACCACCGTGCGGCTGGTTGCGCCCCCCGGGGAGGCGGCCCCACCGCTGGCAGCTGCGGTGGCCAGGGCGCAGCTGTTGGCGCGGGCCACCGGCCTGGCCCGGGACCTCGCCAACACCCCAAGCGGGCACAAGGATCCGGCTTGGCTCGCCGGCACTGCCGCTCGCCTAGCGGCCACTGTGCCCGGTCTGCACGCCACGGTGCGCGACGAGCACTGGCTGGCCGAGCACGGTTTCGGGGGGGTGCTCGCGGTCGGCGGCGGCTCGGCACGTCCGCCGCGGCTGCTGGAGTTGGCCTGGCGCCCTGCTGAGGTGATCCCACAAGTGAGCCCGGCGATCAACCCGAGCATGAACACCGAAGGTCATCTGGTGCTGGTCGGCAAGGGCATCACCTTCGATACCGGGGGAATCTCGATCAAGCCGGCCGACAACATGCACCTGATGCGCACCGATATGTCCGGAGGCGCCGCGGTGATCGCCGCGCTGCTGGCCGTTGGCCAGTTGAAGCTGCCGTTGCGGGTCACCGGACTGGTGCCCTGTGCGGAGAACCACGTGTCCGGGTCGGCCTTGCGCCCGGGAGACGTGGTGCGGCATGTGGGCGGCACAACCACCGAGGTGGCCAACACCGACGCCGAGGGCCGGCTGGTGCTCGCCGATGCGCTGGCCCATGCGGTGCGCACGCTGCGGCCTACCGCGCTGGTCGACGTAGCGACGCTGACCGGAGCGATGAAGGTATCCCTGGGCCTGCGTACCGGTGGGCTATTCGCCACCGAAGCCGAACTCGCCGACCGCATTCGTGCTGCCGGTGAGGCGGCCGGCGAGGACTGGTGGCCGATGCCGTTGGTTGCCGAACACGCCGACGAGGTCCGCTCCGATATCGCTGACCTCCGGCAGTGTCCTCCCGGCCCCGCGGGCATCACCGCCGCGCTGTTCCTGCGGGAGTTCACCACCGGGCTGCCCTGGGCGCACCTGGACATCGCCGGTCCGGCCCGCGCCGAGTGCGACTATGACGAGGTCAACGCGGGCGGCACCGGGTTCGCCACCCGAACACTCATCGAGCTGGCCTGCTCCTTCAACGGCTAGGCTGCGCGCCGATGACAACTCCGCCAGCCTGTACCGGTCGGACGTGAATTACCGGGGGAGCCGGTTTCGTCGGTCGTGCCGTCGTCGCCGCGTTCATCGGCCGGGGCAACCCGGTCACCGTGGCGGACCGTAGCGCGCATCCCGGCCCGGCGGTGCGCAGCGTCGTGGGCGATCTCACCGATCCAGGGCTGATCGCGACGCGTTGGACGGCGGGGATGCGGCGGGTGTGGTGCACCTGGCCGCTGTCACCTCGGTGTTGCGCTCGGTGCAGCACCCGGCCGCCACGTATCAGGCGAACGTGGCGGTGACGCAAGACCTGCTCGAATGTTGCCGGCAGGTCGGCGTGCGGCGGTTCATCATGGCGTCCACCAACGCGGTGGGCGGCAACGTCGGCCACGCCATGATGGACGAGACCGCACCGCTGCGCCCGCTGACTCCCTACGGCGCCACCAAGGCAGCCTGCAAGATGCTGCTGTGCGGCTACGCGGGCGCCTACGGTATGGCCACTGCGCGCTGCGCTGTACCAACATCTACGGCCCCGGGATGGGGCACAAGGACAGCTTGGTGGTACGGACGATGCGCGCTGCACTGGCCGGTCGAGGTGTCCAGATCTACGGCTACGGCCTGCAGCGGCGTGACCTCGTCACCGGCTCCCGGGTGCTGGGCACCGATGCCGTCACCCTGGCGCAGGCCCAATACCAGGCCTCCGAGCTGCTGCTGGGGGTGATCTCACACGGCTACCGGGTGTTGGAGCAACCCATGACGATGCGCGCCCGCACCGCGGGTAAGACGAAGAAGGGCAACAACCTGGTGTATGGGATGCGCTACGCCCGGGTGATGGGCACCTGGTGGCGGGAGCGTTCGATCCGGCGCTGCTCGGCTTCGTCACGGCCGAAGACCAGCCGGTCCAGCAGCGCGAACTTGAGTATGAAGAGCGGTAGGTAGCTGGCGTTGAAGGCCACCGCGACGACGATAGTGCGCAACGCACGGTCGTCGATGGTCTGGCCGATCAAGCGATCGACGCCGGCGGTAATGCCGATCGCCACCAGGCCACTGACGATGATCACCGTTAAGTAAGGCACCAGCTCACGGCGTATTCCCACCGGACCACTGCGACGCCATGTCCAGAACCGGTGGATAAGAAAGTTCGGCACTGCACCAGCGATGAAAGCCACCGTTCCGGCGACCGTGGCCGACGCTGCGAGAACCCCGAACAGCAGCACGAACACCAGCTGGCTGCATGCCGTGGAAACTGCCGTGCCCGCGGCGAACCGAGTGAACAACCGCGCTAGTCGGGAGCTGGTGAGCCGTCGGAGCACCTACGCATCTTGGCAGATGACATCGGCGCCCCCGAGGTAGCCACTGTTGGTACTCGTTGCGGTCATCTGATAGCCAAATGCATCCGCTTAGCCCGGCAGGAGGCAACACGGTGCGGATCCGCGCGGGACCCCGGCTGGATACGACGCCGTCTTCCATTCGTCATTCAGGCGGTGCTCGGGCATCCGTTGACCGTCTACGGGGCGGGCGGACAGACCAGGGGCATCATCGACATCCGGACACTGTCGAGTGCATCCGGGTGGCCTGCGAGCACCCGCCGGCGCCGGCGAATTCCAGGTCTTCAACCAGATCACCGAGGCGATGTCGGTTGCCGATATCGCCAAGACCGTCTCCGCCAGCTTCCGGGGGATCGCGGAGATCGAATACCTGGACAATCCCCGGGTAGAGCTCGATGAGCACTACTACAACGTGATTCACACCGGCCTGGTGGGTCTGGGCTTGGCGCCGCACCTGCTCTCCGACACGCTGATCGATTCACTGTTTGGCATCGTCGAGCATCACATCGACCGAGCCGACCTATCCGCCATGCGCCCCCACAGTCAATTGGCGCTCCACGACCAACCCACCGCCCTAACCCCCGCCCCTTTGCCCCTTGCCCTTCGCGCCCTGCCCCGACATGGAGACATATCGGGCCTATCGAGGCCATCATAAGCCCGATATGTCTCCATGTCGGGCGCTGTTACCGGGCGCGTGCCGCGAGGGCGGTACGGACCGCCGCGACTACGCTGCGTGGGTCGCGTAGTTGGCGGGCGGTGACGAATAGGACGTCCCAGCCGGCAGCCTGTAGGCGGTTGAGCCGCTCCCGGTCGGCACTGATCTGCCGCCATTCGCCGTGCCATTCGCCGTCGTATTCCACGGCGAGCCGCTGATGGGGAAATCCGAGGTCTACCCTCGCGACCACACCCTGCCAATCGCAAATCAGGTACTGCGGCTGCGGCTCGAGGCCATCGAGCACCAGATAGACCCGAAGCCGGGACTCCGGCCGTGACTCCGCTCGCGGATCGGCCAACTCCACCGCGCGGCGTGCCGCGACGATGCCTCGATCGCTTCGCTGCGTGACTATCCGCCGAAGTGCGTTGAGATCGATCAGCCCGGCTCGCAGCACGGTGTCAAGATCAGCTACTGCGTCCGGCAATGCGCGGTCGAGTAGCAAGTCCAGGGACATCCGCAACGGCGTGGCGCACCCAATTCGCGACCACGGCGCGCTCTCGCCGGCAGCGACGTCGCTGCGGCGCACATCCACGCCGCTGCGTCGCGCGATCCGGCTCTCCAGCGGTACGACGATCTCGACTGGATCGGTGGCGCGGGCAAGATGAATGCCCAGCAGCGTTGCTGCCGAGCGGCCCGTGATCACCGCAGCTGTTGGTAGGACGAGTGCGATGCCCTCGCAGCACACCGGATGCGTCACCGGCATCGCCGCCGGTAGATAGACGTCGCGATACAGGCGGCGAAAACTGGGCCCCCGCAGTTGGTCAGGAGTCAGCACGCCGGCCGCAACGGCCTCGGCTCCGCGGAAGACACCGCAGATGTCTGCGGCCCTGATATTCCTGCTCACGTCGCGAATCTGTCCGACACCGGTGACCCTGTCCAACGCCAGACTCCCGAACCCCCCACCCTGTCCACATCCAGACTCCGGCCCACGGCTACGCCCGCTCGCGCTTGACATTCGCCCCTTCCCCGACATGGAGACATATTGGGGTTATCGGGGCGGTTACAGCCCGATATGTCTCCATGTCGGGAAGAAGGGGAAGACAGGGAAGAAGGAGACGGGATTAGGAGAGGAGTTGGTGATAGAGCTGAACGGTGCGGTCGGCGACTGCTGACCAGGAGAACTCGGTGACGGCTCGCTTACGCCCGGCCTGGCCCATTGCCGTGACCCGGTCCGGATCGGCCAGTAGCTCATTGACGCGGTGTGCGAGGTCCCGCTGAAACCCCTCTGGGTCCGGCTCGTCATAAGGCACGAGCAGACCGGTGACGCCGTCGTCGACGACCTCCGGGATCCCGCCGACGGCGGAGGCGACCACCGCCGTACCGCAGGCCATCGCCTCGAGATTGACGATGCCCAATGGCTCGTAGACCGAGGGGCAGGCGAATACAGTGGCCGCGGAAAGGACCTGCCGGACGTCGGCGATCGGCAGCACGTTCGGCACCCAGATCACTCCGGGGCGGGCTGCGGATAACGCCGCCACGGCGACGCGGGTCTCGGCTTCAATCTCCGAGGTGTCCGGCGCGCCCGCGCACAGCAGCAGCTGCGCTGCCGGATCGATGTGGTATGCCGCCGCCAGCAGGTGCCTGACTCCCTTCTGCCGGGTGATCCGCCCCACGAATGCGACGATCGGCCGCGTTGGGTCGGCGCCGAGCCGGCGAAGCGCGTCGGTCTCCTCAACCGGGCGGTAGGTGTCGGTGTCGATGCCGTTGCGCACTACGTGCACCCGATCGGGGTGCACGGCCGGGTAGCAGTCCAGTACGTCGGCGCGCATGCCGTCGCTGACCGCGATGACCGCGTCGGCGTGCTCGTAGGTCGTGCGTTCCACCCAGGAGGACACTCGGTAGCCACCGCCGAGTTGCTCGGCCTTCCATGGTCTGCGGGGCTCCAGCGAGTGCGCGGTGACCACGTGCGGTACGCCGTGCAGCGTCCGAGCCAGGTGGCCCGCCAGGTTGGCATACCAGGTATGGGAATGCACCAGGTCTACGCCACCGAGCGCATCGGCCATGGCCAGGTTGACCGACAGGGCCTGCAAGGCAGGGTTGGCAGCAGCGAGTCCTGGCGCAACAGTGTGGCTGTGCACCTTGAGATGTGGGGTCTCCGGACGGGGGGCTCCGAAGCAGTGCACATCGACTTGACACCGCTGGCGCAGCTCCGAGACCAGGTGGCCAACGTGTACCCCGGCACCGCCATACACCTCGAGCGGATATTCCCGGGTCAGGACTGCGATACGCACGCCGCGTCACGCTAGCGTCCTGGCGGCGAACCGCAGCGATCAACCCGGTGATGAGCCCGGTCCTGGATCTCAAGTAATGAACACCGGATGAACACTCCATGGTTGGCAGCAGGCAGCGGGCAGCGGGCGTCACGTGGCTCGTCTGCCGAACCGCGACTAGGGTGACATATTGTGAAGGGGCAGCCGCACGTGCTAGGCATCGTTCTTGCCGGCGGTGAAGGGAAGCGGTTGTGGCCGCTCACGGCGGACCGGGCGAAACCAGCCGTGCCGTTCGGCGGCAACTACCGTTTGATCGACTTTGTGCTGTCCAATCTGGTCAACGCCGGGTACATCCGAATCTGTGTGCTCACGCAGTACAAGTCGCACTCGCTGGACCGGCACATCACTACGACCTGGCGGCTGTCGTCGATGCTGGGGCAGTACATCACCCCGGTGCCCGCACAGCAGCGGCTCGGCCCGCGCTGGTACACCGGCAGTGCGGACGCGATCTACCAGTCGCTCAATCTGGTTTATGACGAGCGGCCCGAATATATCGTCGTGTTCGGTGCCGACCACGTGTATCGGATGGATCCGTCGCAGATGGTGGCTCAGCACATCGCCACCGGCGCGGGCGTGACCGTCGCCGGCATCCGGGTGCCCCGCGGGCAGGCCGGCGCGTTCGGATGTATCGGCACTGACGCCTCGGGGCGGATTACCGAGTTCCTGGAGAAGCCGGCGACGCCACCGGGAACGCCGGACGACCCTGACGTGGCCTTCGCGTCGATGGGCAACTACGTGTTCACCACCGACATGTTGCTCTCAGCGCTGCGCGCCGACAGCGCCAACCACGATTCCGATCACGACATGGGCGGTGACGTGATTCCGATGCTCGCCGATGTCGGAGAAGCGGCGGTCTATGACTTCGCTGACAACGTGGTGCCCGGTGCCACCGATCGAGACTGTGGATACTGGCGCGACGTCGGCACGCTGGACACCTACTACGAGTCGCACATGGACCTGGTGTCGGTGCATCCGGTGTTCAATCTCTACAACCAGACATGGCCGATTCGCACCTCGATGCCTCCGCTGCCGCCAGCGAAGTTTGTCCAGGGCGGCAGCGCCCAGGAGTCGATCGTGGGAGCGGGCTCCATCGTGTCGGCCGCGCTGGTGAGCCATTCGGTGCTCTCCGGCGACGTCGTGGTCGAGGCCGGTGCCCATGTCGAGGGCAGCGTGCTGCTGCCTGGCGTCCGGGTCGGGAAGGGCGCTGTGGTGCGCCGAGCGATCCTGGATAAGAACGTGGTGATACCCGATGGTGCCCAGGTTGGGGTGGATCCCGAGCTGGACCGGGAGCGCTACACAGTCAGCGGTGGCGGTGTGGTGGTGCTCGGCAAGGGCGCTCACGCCGAGTAGCAGCTGACACTAGCCTGGCGGGGTGCAAACCGTACCTCGATGGGCTGTGCTGTCCGCGACCTGCGCGCCAGTGCTGCTGATCGGCGGCTGGCAACTCGCAGCTGCTCGCCAGCCGGGTGGTTTCGACGCGATGAGCCAAACGATCAGCGCGCTGGCTGCCCGCGGCGCCACCGACCGCTGGATCATGACGACGGCGCTGGCCGGCGTCGGAGTGTGCTACATGATCACGGCTGCGGGGCTGCGGCCGGCAGCCGTTACGGGTCGCCTGCTGTTCGCCACCGGCGGGGCTGCCACTGTCCTGCTGGCCGCTTTCCCGCAACCGTTCACTGGCGACTCGACTGCGCATGTCGCCACCGCAGCGATCATCTTCCCCGCGCTGTCGTTGTGGCCCGCCCTGGCGTGGCGGCGCGGCGTTCGCCCCGGCCCGGTGGTCTGGCTTGTTGCCGCCTCGTGCCTACTTGGGCTGCTCGGTTGGTTCGGGTTTGAGCACTTCGGTGGTGGTCCTCGGATCGGGTTGTCTGAGCGGGTACTCGCGGCAGCCCAGGCAATATGGCCGCTGGCTGCGGTGCTGCTGACGCGCCGCCGCCCGATCCATTGATGACGCAGTCATCCCATGCCCCGGTAGGCTGCACTCGATCAACGCTGGGAGACCGTCCATGACTGCCCAAGACGAGGCGTCCGACCCAACGCCGGTCGACCGATCAGCGGCCGACCCGCTCACTGCGGCGATCGTCGGCTACTACAACGAAACCTGGCTCGACTACCGGGTGCTGTGGCTCAACCCCGACAATCTTTCAGTCCACTTCGGTTACACCGATCCCAACACCCGCAGTCACGCCGATGCGCTGAAGAACATGAATCGGGTACTAGCGGCGCGGGTCAAGATCCGACCAGGCGAGCGTGTCCTGGATGCGGGCTGCGGGGTCGGCGGCAGCAGCCTGTGGTTGGCCAAGGACTGTGGTGCCGAGGTCGTCGGGATCACGTTGGCCGCCAGGCAGGTTGCGATGGCGCGGGACCACGCTGCTCGGCGCGGGCTGACCGACCGTGTCCGCTTCGAACAGGCCGACTTCACCGCGACTCCCTTTCCGGACGCGAGTTTCGACGTCGTGTGGGCGGTGGAGAGTCTGTGCCATGCGCCTCATAAGGCAGCTTTTTACCGGGAGGCTGCTCGGCTGCTGCGTCCCGGCGGACGGGTGGTCGTTGCTGACTTCGTCAGGGCTGGCCGCCCACTTGATCCGACCGGCGAGCGGCTACTGCACGAATGGCTGGATGGCTGGGCCGTACCGGACATCGATACCCCCGAGGAACACCTAGCGCATCTGGCCGAAGCTGAATTCGTCGCTGCGCAGCTCGATGACGTGACCGCGCACACCCGGCCGTCGCTGCGCCGGCTGTATCGCATGGCGTACTGGACCTACCCCCTGGCGGTGTTCGGCCGCATCACGGGCGTTCGCTCCACCGTCCAGCACGGCAATGTGATCGCTTCGATACGCCAGTACCAGGCGCTACGCCATGACGCGTGGTTCTACAGCATCCTGTCGGCCACCAAACCAGCAGTCGGCCGCTGATCACGGTCGGGTCCGCAACCCGTCCAGCAGGGACATCAGGGCTGTTTCGATCTGATCTCGTGCCATCGCCGAGTCGGCGGCGTTGGCGATGAACAGCGCAGCCTCGTCCAGCGCGCCGAGCAGGACGTGGGCGAGCGGGCGCACCTCCTGGACGTGGAAGGCACCGGCGTCCATGGCCTGAGGTAGCGCGAAGCTGATCAGCCCAAGGCCGTAACGCTCGTCGATCTCCCGCCAGGCCGCCCAACCGAGCACAGTCGCGAGTCCATCAGGGGGCGATCTGGCTGAACTCTCGGTCGGTGCACACGTCGAGGAACGCCCGCAGTTCAATCCGGAACAGGTCAACAGGGTCCTCGACTCGCCCCATTATCTCGCCGATGCGCCCGACGATCTCCTCCTCGAGCTGTTCGTGCACCGCGCGGAACAGGTCCCGCTTGTCCCGGAAGTGGTGGTACAGCGCGCCCCGCGTCACGCGCTCCCGACCGGCTCGCCAAGCTCGTCAACGAATTCGTGCACGCCAGCAAAGCGTCCGCGTAATCGCTCACTGTCGCAGAGCTCGACACCAGGGCTGTCCGAAACCGCCCCGCAGCCCAGCTGTCGAACTCGGCGCACGTAGGGCTGTGACGCGCGGCAGCCCGCATTTCACCCTCAGGGCGGCGCGAGCGCCTACGGAGGTGGCTCCGCATGGCGATCAGTGGATGGACGGACCCGTTACTCGCTCCGAATAGTGGTCGGCCGCGACAACAGGCCGAGAGTGGCCAGCACTGCGTCGAGTCCGGCCGCCGCACCGCGGCGCCGCACCGTGTCGAAAGCCGCCTCGCCCGAGGCGGCCTGCACTGCGGAACTGATCCGATCGACGTCGATGCGCTCGGCGGATGGCAACGGCCGATCGACCGAGCGTCGGGCGGCGTCGGCTGCCCCCAGTAACCACCCGGCCCGGTCGGTCGGGCCCACCCGGCATTCGATCCAACGGGCCGGCTGCGGGACCCCATGCTGGAGCGCGCCCTGTCCGACTTCATCCACAACTTCCAAGGAGCGCTCGCGCTCCTGCGCAACGCGGCCTGATCCCGCTCGCGACATGGAGACATATCGGGGCAGCAGACCGCCGAATAGACCCGTTATGTCTCCATGTTGGGCGAGGAGGTGGGATGTTATGAGGCGCGGAGGGCCAGCAGGAGGCCGTCGCCCAGGGGGAGCATTAAGGGCACCAGGGTCTCGTCGTCGCGGACCATGACGCCGACCTCGCGCAGGGCCAAGGAGGACGGGTCCCGAAACGTCGGATCGGCTACCTTGCCACCCCACAAGGCGTTGTCGAATGCGATCACTCCACCGGTGCGTAGCAACCGCGCGCCGATCTCCAGGTAGCGCGGGTACTCCGATTTGGCAGCATCAACGAACACGAGGTCGTAGCCACGGTCGGTGAGCCGGGGCAGCACCTCCAAAGCCTGGCCCATGATCAGCCGGTAGCGCGATGGCGGAAACCCGGCCTCGGCGAACGCCTGGCGGGCCGCGCGCTGGTGCTCTGGTTCGACATCGATAGAGGTGAGAACCCCATCCGGAGCCATCCCACGCAGCAGCCACAACCCGCTGGCACCCGCGCCGGTACCGACCTCGACCACGGCGCGGGCCGCCAGTGCGCTGGCCAGAAATCGCAACGCGGCACCCCCACTGGGCTTGATCGGGGTGCAGCCCAGCTCGTGCCCGCGCTCCCGTGCCGCGCTGAGCACCGCATCTTCGGTAACGAACCTCTCCACGTACTGGCGCACGGCGCTGTCGGCCGGGGCAGGCGGCCCGCCTGTGGTGCCGGTCGACATCACGTTGCGCAGCGTAGCGCCGTGGTGGGGCTCCACGGAGAGGTGCCGCGCCGGATTGGTGCATTTCTGCATCAGGGCCACTCTCAGGATCCTCTTACCTGATGCTTACTTGGGGCACACGCTGATCCGCCATCATCAATGTGGGCACTCACACGAAGCCTCAAGACGAAACATTGACAGCCACCCCGGTGTTGCATTATCTGACCGTGGACTGTCACCGACCCGGAGGTGCAAGACACACCCGATGGCCACCGAGACCCGCTTCTGCGAGCCTGCTGCCCCCGGGCAGACGATCTCCCTCGCCGCGACTGAGGACGAGACTCACGGCACCGAGGGCTGGGCGCCACCGTCCTGGGATCAGGTGGTTCGGGAGCATGCCGACCGGGTCTACCGGCTGGCTTACCGACTGTCCGGCAACCCGCATGACGCCGAGGACCTCACCCAGGAGACGTTCATCCGGGTGTTTCGCAGCCTGGGCTCCTACAAGCCCGGCACGTTCGAGGGTTGGCTGCACCGGATCACGACCAACCTGTTCCTGGACATGGTGCGGCGGCGTTCTCGGCTGCGGATGGAAGGCCTGCCCGAGGACACCGACCGGCTGGTCGGCGACGGCCTCAGCCCGGAGCAGGTCTATGCCGAGACGCACCTCGATCCGGATCTGCAGCAGGCGCTGGATGATCTTCCCCCGGAGTTCCGGGCAGCCGTCGTACTCTGTGATGTCGAGGGTCTGTCCTATGAAGAGATCGGCGCTACGCTCGGAGTGAAGCTCGGGACCGTCCGCAGTCGTATCCACCGCGGTAGGCTGGCGCTGCGGACGGCGCTCGAACGGCGTCGTGGACTCGCTGACGAGGAGGCTGGATGACCGACCTGCGCGGCCGATCTTTCTCTGGTCTGGTAGCCGGCCTCAACGCAGGACAACACCTCACCGTGGATGCGGTGGTGGCCTTCGTCGACGGAGAGCTCGGTGCGGCCGCTCGTGACCGGGCTGCTCAGCACCTCAGCGCTTGTCAGTCCTGCACCGCGGAGGTGGCTGTGCAGCGCCTGGCCCGCAGTGTGATGCGTTCGGCGCAGTGCCCGCAGGTCCCCGCCGAGTTGCTCGCCGCGTTGCGTGACATTCCGCACACAGCTGAACTGCCCGGGACTCCGGATGGGCTCTCGGTCGCTGCCGATGGCACCGTCGTTGAGATTGCCGACCCGAGCCCGGCCCCGACCGCGCCGCTGGGTAGCGGCGCCCCGCTGGGCGCGGGACAGCGCTGGGGTACCGGACCATCGGTACTGGGACGTTCAGTACTGGGACGTTCAGTACGGGACCGTTGGATGGGCCGATAACAGCGCTACGCATACTTCACCGGGGTGCGGGCAGGCTCGGTGGTCGGTAGAGCGCCGAGTTAACCCCCCGGAGACCATGAGCCCGCCGCAGGATCACAACTCCGACACACCCTTCGCCACGCAAGGGCGTTCGGGGCCGCCGCGGTTCGTCCCAAGACCACTGCAGCATCCCGAGGTGGACCCCGCGGCGGCGCGGGTATTCGGCCGGCCATTTGGCATTGTCGAAGGTTTCGCCGGTGAGGCCAGTGATTCCCGGCGCGGGCCCGGCCATGGCCCCCATGACATGTCTGCCAGCGACCCTGCTCCTACCGGCACGTCTGTTACCGGCACGCCTGCTACGGGCACGCCTGGAGGCCTATCGACCTCCGCGGTCCCGTCCCCGGATGCGCTGGCGACAGCGTTTGGTAGACCGTCGGGATCGGTTGAACGGTTGCAGCGCCCGCCCGGCCGCAACGGCGCGCATCCTCAGCATGGGGCGGCAGGAGAGGACGACTTCTGGCCGCATGGTGCTGGCCGCAACCCGTGGCGTGACCCGTGGGCCGCGGCGGTGCTGGGAGCTCCCGCGGTTGCCGAACAGCACCGGGATCCTGGCGACCCGCCGCAGCAGGGAGCTCGGTTGAGCCTGCAGGAAGCGCTGTTCGGCCGTCAACTGAGTCACCGTGCCATCGCCGTCTTAGGGGCGATGGTGCTGTTGATCGGGGCAGCGGGTGGATTCGTGGGCCGGCTTACCGCCGACGGCAATCCGCTGACCGATCCGGACGCCACGCTGGCGCAGGTTGAGCCGGCGACCGACCGCCCGGCGGGCTCGGTGGCGGCAGTGGCCAGCCGAGTGTTGCCCGCGGTGGTGTCCCTGGAGTTCCGGGTCGGCGACCAGGGTGGGTTCGGTTCCGGAGTGATGATCGACGGTCAGGGCTACCTGCTAACCAACAACCACGTCGTGGCCCCCGCCGCGACCACCTCGCAGGCAACCTTGGAAGCAGTGTTCAACGACGGCACCCGGGTCCCGGCGCGGATCGTGGGCCGGGACCCGAAGACCGATCTCGCCGTGGTCAAAGTGGAGGTCGCCAACCCGACGGTGGCGCAGATGGGCCGGTCTTCGACGTTGCAACCGGGGGACTCCGTCATCGCTATCGGATCCCCGCTGGGCCTCGCCGGTACGGTGACCAGCGGCATCGTCAGCGCGGTGGATCGACCGGTGCGGCTGGAGGGCGATGGTGGCAACGGTAATGCGGTGATCGACGCGATCCAGACCGACGCCGCGATCAATCCCGGCAACTCCGGCGGGGCACTGGTGAATAACGCAGGAGCGGTGGTGGGCATCAACACCGCCATCCGTACCCTGGGCGCCCGCGAAGGTGGCGGCTCTATCGGGCTGGGCTTCGCCATCCCCATCGACACGGCCAGGAAGATCGCGCAGGAACTGATCCGCACCGGGCATTACCAGCATGCCGATCTGGGCGTCAACGCTGCGTCGGTGACCGACGGCAAGTCCGACGGAGCCCGGGTGCAGAACGTGCAGCAGGGCAGTGCCGCCGCCGAAGGCGGCATCCTGGAAAACGACGTGATCATCAAGGTCGGCAACCGGGCCGTGGGCAGTGCAGACGGGCTTATTGTCGCGGTACGTGAGCATGCTATTGGTGAACGGGTGGCGATTTCATTGGTTCGTGATGGACGGCCGCTGGTGGTCACCGTCACCCTGAAGTCGGATTGATCCCGGCTCGCTAGAGCTGGCTATCGGAGGTGCGCGGGATGTTCAACATCGGCTGGGGGGAGTTCCTGGTACTCGTCGTCGGCGCGTTGTTCATCCTGGGCCCGGAACGCCTGCCCTCGGCCGCGGCGTGGTTGGGCCGCACCGTGCGCCAGGTGCGTGGGTACGCCACCGGGGCCCGTGAGCAGCTTCGCTCCGAGCTGGGCCCGGAGTTCGACGAGCTCCGCCAACCCCTGGAGGATCTCCGTGGACTGCGCGGCTTCAACCCGCGCAGCGCGATCACTCGCCACCTGCTTGACGATTCGGACAGTGAGCCCTTCGGTGGCGTGATCAAACCTAACGGCTACGCGTCCCCCACTGGGCGCGGCATCCCGATTCCCCGGCTGCTACAGCCAGGTGAGCGGGCACCGTTCGACCCCGACGCGACCTGATCGCACACACCCGGACACGCAGTCACCGGGACTGGGGGCTCACCGAGAGCAGTCGCCCGGCTAGGCCGCGCGATCGGGTTGCGAGCCGGTCGGCGATCCCGCGCAGCACGACCGAAGCCGGCGACCCCGGATCTACCAGCACCAAGGGGGTGCCAGCATCACCGGTCTCGCGTAGCCGCGGGTCCAGCGGCACCTGACCCAGCAGCGGAACCTCGCTGCCGAGTGCGCGGGTCAGCGAGTCGGCGACCACCTGGCCTCCACCGGAACCGAAGAGGTAGTTGCGCGAGCCGTCCGGCATCTGCAGCCACGACATGTTCTCCACCACACCGATCAGCCGCTGGCGAGTCTGCAACGCGATCGCTCCGGCCCGCTGCGCCACTTCCGCGGCGGCCCGTTGCGGGGTGGTGACAACCAGAATCTCGGCATTGGGCACGAGCTGTGCTACCGAGATGGCGATGTCGCCGGTGCCCGGCGGTAGGTCAAGCAATAGCACGTCGAGATCGCCCCAGAACACGTCGGCGAGGAATTGCTGCAGCGCGCGATGCAGCATCGGTCCCCGCCACACCACCGGGGTGTTGTCCTTGGTGAACATGCCGATGGAGATCACCTTCACGCCGTGCGCGGTCGGCGGCATGATCATCTTCTCCACCTGGGTGGGCCGGGCGGTGGTGCCGAGCATGCCCGGTACCGAGTGCCCGTAGATGTCGGCGTCCACTACTCCCACGGACAGGCCCCGATCGGCCATCGCAGCTGCCAGGTTCACCGTCATCGAGGACTTGCCGACCCCACCCTTGCCGGAGGCGACGCAATACACCCGGGTCAGTGATCCCGGTTCGGCGAAGGGAATCCGCGGCTCCTCGGCGGTGCCGCGCAGTTGTCGGCGTAACGAGGTGCGCTGGGTGTCGCTCATCACGTCGAGCTCCACCCGTACGTCACGCACACCCGATAGGGCGGAAACCGTATTGGTGATCCGAGAGGTGATGGTGTCACGCATCGGGCAACCGGCGACGGTGAGCCACACCGCTACTCCGACCGTGCCGTCATCGGTCACGGTCACGTCCTTGACCATGCCAAGCTCAGTGATCGGCCGGTTGATCTCGGGGTCGTGCACCCCGTTCAGCGCGGTGCGAACCGCCTCGACTGACGGGGCGGTCTGGGTGGAGGCCACGGGTAGCACCGACCTTCTGGTTGGGTGTGAGCTTCTCCCATGGTAGGCGCGCATCGGATCCGGCGTCCGGGGGTTTGCGCTCGCTGGGTCAGCTCGCGGGCCGGCTCACTGATGCTGCGTCAGCCCCGTCCACCACGCCGAGAGCCGGACCGTTCCGACCCGGTCCGATCCGATGCAGTGGAGTCCGCCGATCCCAGCTCTCTGTGCTCGGTCAGCCGCACGAGCTCCGACCGCAGGAAGTCCCGGGTGACCACCTCGCCAACGGCCAATCGCAGCGATGCGAGCTCCCTGGCCAGGTACTCGGTATCGGCCTTGGTGCGCTCGGCCCGGGCCCGGTCCTCCTGCAGCGCGACCCGGTCACGGTCGTCCTGGCGGTTCTGCGCCAGCAGGATCAGCGGCGCTGCGTAGGCCGCCTGCGTGGAGAACGCGAGGTTAAGCAGGATGAACGGGTAAGGGTCCCAGCGCAGCGACACGGCCGTCAGATTGATGGTGATCCATACCATCACCAAGACTGTTTGCGCGGCCAGGAACCGCCCGGTGCCCAGAAACCGGGCGATCCGCTCGGAGAAGCGGGCGAAGGCGTCCGGGTCCATTCTGGGTGTCAGGCGCCGCGGCCCGCGCGGTAGGTCCAGCCGGCGTGCCGAATACTGCGAATGTGACTCAGCCATGTGTCACCTCGCCAGTCCAGTCGGAAGCGGGCCACGCCTCCTGTTGCCGCCAGTCGTCGGGCAGCGCAGCGTCCAGCAGATCATCCACGCTCACCGCTCCGAGCAGGTGGCCCTCGGCATCCACCACCGGGCCGCAGACCAGGTCGTAGGCGGCGAAGTAGCGAGTGACCTCGGCCAGTGACGCTTGCGGTCCGAGCCTGGCCAGCTCAGTGTCCAGCACGCCGGCCACTAGGTCTGACGGCGGCTCGCGCAGCAGCCGCTGCAGGTGCGCACAGCCCAGGTAGCGCCCGGTCGGGGTGGCCGAAGGGGGACGGCAGACGAACACCATGCTGGCGAGCGCGGGGGTCAGCTCCGGGTTGCGGACCCGGGCCAGCGCCTCGGCGACGGTGGCGTCCGGGGTGAGCACTACCGGCTCCGGAGTCATCAGGCCGCCTGCGGTGTCCGAGGAGTAGGCCAGCAGTCTGCGCACCGGTGCGGACTCCTCGGGTGCCATCAACCGCAGCAGGCGCTCCCGTTCGGTTTGGGCGAGCTCACCGAGCAGGTCAGCGGCATCGTCGGGATTCATCGCCTCCAGCACGTCGGCGGCTCGCTCGTCGCCCAGATGGGCGAGTACTTCGGCTTGCTCGTCTTCGGACAACTCTTGCAGCACGTCTGCCAGTCGCTCGTCGTCGAGCGCGTCGACCACCTCGTAGCGACGCTTGGTGGGTAGCTCGCGTAACGCGTTGGCCACCTCGACCGCGCGCAGTTCCTCGTAGAGGGCGAGCAACTGCTCGGCACCCTGTCCGCGGGAAGACACCTCTGCCAAGGTCAACCCAGCGACCTCATCCCACCCCAGCACCTGGACTGGGCCGCGCCTTCCGAGCCGGCCGGTGCGCTCGCGTACCGCCAGCGTCGTGATCACCCAGTCGCGGGTTCGATCCTGCTCCATCCCGGCGTCCACCACGACCGCGACCGCCCCGGTGGCGGCCACGTGCACCCGGGCGTCCAGGATCTCCGCGATCACCAGGGTCTCGTTGGGGCGCAGCGAGAACCGGCGCAGGCTCACCGTGCCGGTGGCCAGCGCCACCGCTCCCGGTTCGATCGAGGTGACCCGCAGCATCGGCACGAAGATCCGTTGCCGGATCGCGAGTTCGATCACTAGCCCCAGCACTCGAGGCGGCCGCGGCCCGATCCGCAGCGTGGTGACCAGGTCGCGGACCTTGCCGATCTGTTCGCCATCGGGCCCGAACACCGGCAGGCCCGCGACCCGGGCGGCATAAACCCTGGTCGAAGTGGCCACCGCACGAGGCTAGCGCTCGTTCACATCGCGTGAGACCCGCACCTCAAGCCGCCATTCGGAGCCGAATCGCGATCACCGGCGGCGTGAGTCGCCATTCGGAGCCGAATCGCCGTCGCCGGGCGGCTCAGCGGTAGCAGTATGAGTCGGAGGAGGCGTCGCCACCTTGCAGCCGGACCTGATGCACCCGTAGGCCACGGAAGTCATCACCTTGCAGGAAAAGCCCCTCGTCCACGGTTAATCCACCGGCGGGGTCGGCGTCGATCTTCGCCAGCCAGGCGCCGACGCCAGCGGGATAGAACTGGTCGTCCCATGCGCCGTAGAGCGAATTGGTGAGATACACCCGCCGCCCGTCCCGGCTGACCTCGACCATTTGCGGGCCACCGGCAAGGCGCTGATCAGGTGCCGCCGGATGCGCCGTGCGCCCGGCGATGCCACCCAGCCGCACCGAACCGGTTTCGCGCGGATGCGCAGGGTCGCTCACGTCGTACTGCTTGAGCTCACCGATGCCCCAGCACGACACATACAGCTGCTGGTCATCTATCGAGAGGTTGATGTCAGTGATCAGTGGGGGCACCGCCCCGAACGGCTTCAGCGCTGGTGGAAGGGCGTCGGCGGCGGCGGGCTCAGCCGGGATGGTGATCACCTTCTCGGCAGCCCAGCTGCCCCCTTCACGATGCCAGCGCCACACCGAGGCGGACAGATCCTGGGTCGACACGACGACGCCGACGAACCCCCAGGTGGCCTCGGGATCGTGCGCCGGCCGCAACTCGAGCACCATCTGATGCTCAGCGCCCAGATCGACTCGCTGGAGATGCTTGCCGGCGGCCAGGTCCCAGAAGTGCAGCGCGTGGCCGTACTTGCTACCCAACAGCAGCTCCGGGTTGACGCCGTCCTCGATCATCGACGGCGTTCCCCACTCGCTGGTGATCACCGTGTTGTGATTCAGGTGCCACCAGGCGTCATACGCCAGATACTGCGGCCCGCGATCGCTTTCCCAGGGGCCCAGCACATCGAAGGTGGAGTGGTCGAGCAGCGCGATCCCGCCCGGACCGTCGGCGCCGTTGGCGCCCCCCAAGCAGGACAGGAAGATTCCTTCGGGGCCGCAGTGCAGGGTGTGTGGCCGGGAGTAGCCGGCTTTGTCCGCCAGTTCCTTGGCGTCGATCGTCTTGACCAGGATGGGATTGGCGGGATCCGGGCGGGTGTCATAGACATGCACGTTCGAGCTGCGCAGCCCGGGCAGTAGCAGGTAGCGCCGCTCCAGCCCGGTCACGTCATGCCCCTCGTGGGCCAGCGCGCTGCTGCAGGCGTTCCAGCCGAAGTGGTGCAGCTCGTCTCCCACGGTGGGCAGGTCCGCCCAGCCCACCACCTGCCCGTAGTGAACCGAGCCGGGATCGACGTCAACGACGGTAAGCGCGTCGGGGCGCTGCGCCGTGCGATCGAAGGCGGCAATGTAGGCCAGCTTCTCGGCCGGTGCTGCGGCGGCCTCGGCGGGGCTGCGGTAGAAGGTCGGATCGGCCGGCTGGGTCATGGTGGTTCTCCTTGCTCGTCCGTGATCAGGAGGCGGCGCGCTGGTTGCGGTAGTGGCGCCTATCTCTCTCAACACCACGGACAAGGCAATACTGCCGGGTAACCTAGCCAGAGACCGATTTGCCTGGCCATAAGCGACGAAAGGTGGCCCCATGGCGCGGCTCGCTCAGACCGATGGCCTCACCGAGATCCAGCAGGAGATCCTGTCCACCGTCAAGTCCTTCGTGGATAAGGAGATCATCCCGGTCGCCCAAGAGCTTGAGCACGCCGACAGCTACCCCCAGGACATCGTGGACGGGATGAAAGAGATGGGCCTGTTCGGGCTCACCATCCCCGAGGAGTACGGCGGTCTGGGGGAGTCGCTGCTGACCTACGCACTAGTCGTAGAGCAGATCGCTCGGGGTTGGATGAGCGTGTCCGGTGTGATCAACACCCACTTCATCGTGTCGTACATGATCTGCCAGCACGGCACCGACGAGCAGAAGCAGCATTACCTACCCAAGATGGCTGAGGGCAGCGTCCGTGGTGCTTTTTCCATGTCCGAGCCGGAGCTGGGCTCCGACGTTGCGGCGATCAAGACCCGGGCCAGACGCGACGGGGATCACTATGTCGTCGACGGTGCGAAGATGTGGCTGACCAATGGCGCGACGTCGAATCTGGTGGCGACCCTGGTCAGGACCGACGAGGGCGCTGTGAAGGCGCACCGCAACCTCACCACACTGCTGGTGGACAAGCCGGTGGGCTTTGGCGAGGTGGCTCCCGGACTCAGCGTGCCCGGCAAGATCGACAAGATGGGCTACAAGGGAGTCGACACCACCGAGCTGGTCTTCGACGGCCATCGCGTCGGTGCCGACAAGGTGCTCGGGGACGCGCCCGGCAAGGGCTTTGCGCAGATGATGGACGGCGTCGAGGTGGGACGGGTCAACGTCGCGGCCCGTGCCTGTGGCATCGCCATTCGCGCCTTCGAGCTCGCGGTCGGCTATGCCCAGCAGCGGCGGACCTTCGGCAAGCCGATCGCACAGCACCAGGCCATCGCGTTCAAGCTCGCCGAGATGGCCACCAAGGTCGAGGCTGCGCACCTGATGATGGTCAACGCCGCCCGGCTCAAGGACTCCGGTGCGCGCAACGATGTCCAGACCGGGATGGCGAAGCTGCTGGCCAGCGAATACTGCAAGGAGGTCACGGAGGACGCCTTCCGCATCCACGGAGGGTACGGCTACTCCAAGGAGTTCGAGATCGAGCGGTTGATGCGTGAGGCGCCGTTCCTGCTCATCGGTGAGGGAACCAGCGAGATCCAGAAGACGATCATTAGTAGGGGATTGCTGCAGGAGTACGCTGCGCGAAGTTGATCCGCTAATCGGGGCCGTGCGCATCAACCTTGGCACGATGGGTACCCCGCAGCCAGAGGTGATGCACTATGACGAGCCCATTCAGCAGCCAGGGTCAGATGCGTGGCCTGCCCACCCCACCCACCGGTTGGCCAATCGGTTCCTACGCCACCTACGCCGAGGCGCAGCGCGCTGTGGACCACCTCGCTGACAACCACTTTCCGGTCGCCGAGGTCACCATTGTCGGAGTGGACCTGATGCTGGTCGAGCGGGTACTGCGACGGTTGACCTGGGGGCGGGTGCTGGCTCAAGGGGCCGCGTCGGGCGCCTGGTTCGGTCTGTTCGTCGGAGTGCTGCTCAGTCTGTTCGCTACCCAAGCCGGCGCTGGGGTCATCCCGATCCTGGTGGGCGTGGCCACCGGTGCGGTGTTCGGGACGGTGTTCGCGGCCGCTGGTTACGCCTCGACCCGCGGCCGGCGAGACTTCGCGTCGGCAAGCCAACTGGTCGCCGGGCGCTACGACGTGCTGTGTCAACCCCGCCATGCCGAACAGGCCCGCGACATGCTGGCCAAGCTGGCCATGGGCCCCGGGACCGTGACCACCTGATCACTTACTGAGCGGGACCGGATGGCAGACAATCCCACACGGTGAGGGCTTCGACGAGCCCGTCCACAATCGGCAGGCGTGCCAGGGTTTCCGCGTCGCACCAGCGAGCCTCGTCAGCATCGTCGCCAGCTTGCAGCGACCCGCCTGTTGCCAGGCAGATGTAGTCATGAATGTCGAAGACTGCTCCACCCGGCGCACAGCGCTGTACGCCTCCCGCCCGACGGGTGACCTGGATCTCCAGCCCGGTTTCTTCGGCCACCTCGCGGATCACTGCATGATGGTCGGTCTCGCCGGCCTGCACTCGGCCACCGGGCACCGACCAGCGTCCCCGTCCCGGCTCATTAACCCTGCGGACCAGCAATACCCTGCCCGCGCTGTCGAACACCACTGCTCCGACACACCGGATGTGCTGCGCGCGAGGTCCTGTCATCACTAGGGACGGTAGTATCCTTGCTTCATGCTTCCGGAGTTCAGGCAGCCCTGACATGCTCGGTCGACATCCCAATGAGTACCTGATCCCCACCGAGCGGCGGGTGATCCGGGTGCGGCGGCACTGGGCCAGCCTGCTGCGGGTGTTGGCGGAGACTGTCGCCGTTGTGTTCGTGGCGTTCGGGCTGTCTCGACTGATCTCTGGTGACGATCTTTGGGTGCTGCAGTCGATCCTCTGGTATCTCGCGGTCGCCGCGGTGCTGCGCTTGGCCTGGAAGGTGTTGGAGTGGTGGATCGAGATGATCGTCATCACCGACAAGCGCTTCCTCATCAGTAGCGGTATTTTCGTGACGAAGATCTCCATGATGCCGATCACCAAGGTGACCGACCTGAGCTACCTGCGCAGTTTCGGTGGACGGGTGCTCGGCTACGGCACGCTCAGGGTGGAATCGGCCGGGCAGAAGCAGGACCTCGAGAGGGTCGACTACCTGCCTAAACCCGAGGCGACCTTTGACGCGATCTCCGAGCTGATCTTCGGCGAGAAGAAGCAGGCCCGTCCCAGGCTAGGTCCGCCGCCTCCGCGCAAGCGCTGGTCGTTCGCGAGGTGACTGGCAAGGCAGGCCGTGCGGCATTACCGGAGACTGGCACTCGTGCGTATCGACCTGCACGCCCATTCCACCGCATCCGACGGCACCGATACCCCCGCTGAGCTGGTCGCGACCGCGGTTGCAGCTGGCCTTGACGTGATTGGGCTGACCGACCACGACACCACCGCCGGATGGGCCGAGGCCGTAGATGCTTTGCCCGCGGGCCTGCGACTGATCCGCGGCGCGGAGTTCTCCTGTACCGCACCCGACGGCCGGGGTGGGCACATCTCGGTGCACCTGCTGGGTTACCTGTTCGACCCTGCCTCGGAGGCGATCGTCGCTGAGCAGGTCCGGCTGCGGGCGCAGCGGCGGGTACGGCTGCACACCATGGCGCAGCGGATGGCCGTCGACGGCTTCCCGGTAGACCCCGATGCACTGCTCGGTGACCTACCGCAGCTTGCGTCAGCCGGTCGACCGCACCTGGCCAGAGCACTGGTGTCGGCCGGTGTGGTGGGCAGCGTGGACGAGGCCTTCCGCCGGTATCTGGTCACTGGAGGCCCGTACTACACAGGCCGGGCTGACACCGACGTCAGCGCCGCGGTCCGGATGATTCGGGCAGCTGGAGGGGTACCGGTGCTGGCGCACGCGGTAGCTCGCCGCCGTGGGCCGGTGGTCGGTCTCGACGTGATCGCCGAGTTGGCAACCGAAGGCCTCCTCGGGGTAGAAGTCGGCCATCCCGATCACACCAGCGACGATCGCACAGCACTACGCGACCTCGCGTCCACAATGGGCCTGCTGATCACCGGCTCCAGCGACTACCACGGCACGAACAAAACGGTGTATCTGGGCCAGGAGACAACCGATCCGGAGATG
Source organism: Actinomycetota bacterium (assembly GCA_030862525.1). Taxonomy (GTDB): domain Bacteria; phylum Actinomycetota; class Actinomycetes; order Mycobacteriales; family Pseudonocardiaceae. The sequence goes on from JALZDN010000058.1 coordinate 70,134, forward strand.
CTGGAGCGGATCGAGGAACTGGCTGCTGGCAGCAGCATCGCGGCAGTAGTGGGGTGAGTACGGTAGGCGCGATGGCACCGCGAGCGCAGGGAGAGCTGGACCTCGGTGGTGTGCCCCGACCCCTGGTGCGGGTGACACCCGCCAAGCTCACCGCCTGGACCGGCTGCCGCCGACGCTACCGGATGGCCTATCTGGACCGGCCCGCGCCGCCGCGGGGCGGGGCCTGGGCGCACAACACGCTCGGAGCGGTGGTGCACGCGGCGCTGCGGGCGTTGTTCGATCTGGCGCCCGAGCGGCGCCGACCGCACACTGCGGCTGCTTTGGTCGCTGCCCGCTGGTCCGGCGAGGGTTTCGCCGGCGACGTGCAGGCCGCCGACTATCTCAACCGCGCGCAGGACTGGGTGGCTCGATACGTCGACGAGCTGGATCCCGACCTTGATCCGGTGGGGGTGGAGCGCTGGGTCTCCGCGCCAACGCAGCGGATCGTTGCAGAGGGGCGGGTGGACCGCATCGATGAGCGAGACGGCGAGCTGGTCGTGGTGGATTACAAGACCGGTCGGCACGGGCTCACTGTCGATGACGCACGCGGATCCCAGGCGCTGGCGCTGTACGCATTCGCGGCGCGGCGCACGCTACGCCGCGAGTGCCGCCGAGTCGAACTGCATCACTTGCCTACTGGCACCGTCACCGGATGGGATCACACCGAGCAGTCGTTGAGCAGGCACCTGCAGCGTGCCGAGGAGGCGGCCGACGAGATCGCGCTGGCCACCGACACCTTGACGGCGGGAGGCGACCCCGAAATCCTGTTCCCGCCCGCGCCCGGCCAGGCCTGCTCGTGGTGTGACTTCCGACGGCATTGCCCCGAGGGCCGTACCAGTGCACCGGATCTTCAGCCGTGGGCGCTGCTCGCACCGTGACCTCCGGCAGTGTGCGCACCCTGCGCGGGCTGTCCGGTGTCTTGGCAGGTGGCTTGGTTGCGCTTGCTATCGCGGTCTGCGCAGTGCAGTGGTTAGTCGGTATGTCGGGCGGTCCCGGCCCGGGCATGGCCACCGTTGTCGGGCATGTGGTCGCAGCGCTGGCCACAGTGGCGCTTCAGCTGGCAGCAGACCGCCGCCGGGGTGGTATCGCGGTGCTGGCTTCCGGGTCCGTCCTGGTGATCGCAGCCGGAGTGCTCTGGTTCGGTTGGTATGCCTAACCAGCGCCTCCTGCACGATCGGCCCATGTCGCCAGCGTTCAGGTAACCGCAGGGCGGCGGTACGCAGTCCGCGCAGTACCACGGTGGCGGTCAGGTCGGTGGTGGGCAAGCCGGGCAGGCCGTAGAGGCGGCGCGCCCATCGAGGCAGCAACGCGAACGCCAATCCCGCCACCGTGGTCCACAGCGGACGGGCTGGGGTGGTGAGTTCGGTGCGCAGCGACAGTGGCGGCACCGCTAGGCGCAGCGCGGCCCGGCGCGCAACCGCGGAGGCTACTAGCTCGGGGCGTACCTGCTCGAAGTACTTGACCAGCGCGGTCCGGCTGGTTGGCACGTCTTCAAGACCCCACCAACGCGGCGGCCCGGACCTGCTCGGTGAGGAACCGGTCGGCCTCAGCACCGATCAACGGCAGTCCGCCGCGGCGGACCGCATCGAGCAATGAGGCCACCTCTGTGACGTGTACCCACCGCAACAGGTCAGGATCGGTCGCCGCGTACCGTCCCCCGGTCACCGGGTCGACTCCACGCACCCCTCGGTGCACCGCGCGGACCCGAGCGGCCGCGGCGTCGGCCTGAGCGCGGTGCCGAAACCCACCGTGGTCACATACTGCGCTGTACGCTGCAACCTCAGCCAGAAGTCGGTCTCAAAGCCCGCGTGTTCGTGTACGCCGGCCATCGCCAGCGGGTGCAGTGCCTGAAGGAACAGCGCGCGGACCCCGCCAACGCCGGCGGCCGGGTCGGTCAGCACTCGCCACGTCACGCTTTCCGGCCCGAAGTACCCGAGATCGCCAGCCATGGCCCTACTCTGCCCTGCCAGCCCCCTCATCGCACGCTGCTCATAGGATCAGGGGTAGTCGCCAGCCAACGCCGCCAGATCGGCAGCAGCGCGTCGAGCAGCGCCCGGGGGTTCTCGATATTCGGCGAATGAGCGGCACCGGGCACCACCGCGACCTCGGCACCCAGTTGGACCGCCATTGTGCGCTGCACCGATACCGGCCATGCGTCGTCGAACTCACCGAAAGCCACCAGGCACGGGATGCCACCAGTGCGCAGGGCGGTGGCCAGCTCGGTGACCCGGTCGGGCTCGGTGCGCAGGCCGGTCGCCATGCCGAGCAGGCCAGCGGTCACCGAACCGAGGAAACGAGCCCGCAACAGCGCAGCCAGTTCGGGTGGTTCGGCGATTCCGTTCCGTGCCTCAAGCAGCCGCTGCACGACCTCGATACCCTCGGCGCGCAGAACAGGCTCGGTGGCGTCGATCAACGCGCGGCGCTGCCCCGAGGGCAGCGCACCCGGGCCGGAGCCCAGCAAGGTCAGCCCGGTCACCGGTGCTCCGGCGAGCACCGCGGATCGGCACACCAACCCGCCGTAGGAATGTCCCAGCAGCAGCACCCGATCCCCGCCGCCGGAGGCCAGGTCGGTCACCAGTGCCGCCAGCGTACGGCCCAGCGGGTCGGAGAGATACTCCTGCTCGCGGTCGGGTCCGCAGGACTCGTATTGCCCAGGTAGATCCACGGCCAGTACCGACAGCCCGGCGCTGCGCAACGGGTCAAGCAGCGCCGCGAAGTCCTCTTTGGATCCGGTGTACCCGGGCACCAGCACCGCGACGGCACCGACGGGATTCGCGGGCTCAGCCCGCAGCGCGGCCAGCGTTGTGCCGCCAACCCTTACCTCGACTCGGGTGGCACCGTGCGGGGTGATCTGTGCAGGGTTCACAAGTCCACTAACGCAGTGCGACCAAGGTGCTGCCACGGCGCTCGAGCACAACGCCCCCAGAGCTGGCGGTACCTACTGGGCCGCGGTAGTCGCCGCGGTCCACCGACAGCGCCTCGATCTGCTGGCCGGTGGTCGTGTCGAGAACGGCGAGGGCTCCCGGTACGGGCAGTAGCAGTCGTCCGGCGACCTCCGAGCCTGGCCCCAGCGATCCGGCCCGGGTCCACCGTGGTCGCAGGTCGACGATGTCCAACGCGACAGTGGCTGAGCCGGTGAACCAGTACATCGCAGTCGGGGTCACGGTGACCTCGACCACGCCATCGGGTGGATCGCCCCGAAGATCGGGGTTGGGCACCGCAAGCGGATGCTCGGCCACCGCCTTGCCCTGCTTGTCGAGCACCACCAGCCGGGCCGGATCAGGCATGGCCACGGCGACCCGGTCCCGGCTCACCGCGACGACTTGAGCTTGAGTGCCGCCCAGTACGGTGCTGAAGTCGACCTCGGGCTGGTCTGGTTGCTTGGGATCGGACCGCTGCACGGTGAGCCGCACGCGCTCGCCCGGGCACTGCTCGACCACGGCCAGCCGGGCGCCGGACCCGGTAGCAAAGCCCAGCCCCATCGATCCGTGCATGCAGTCCGGTCGCGGCTGGGAACCAGGTTGCACGGGGGTCGGCAACCGCCCGTAGGCCAGCGTGCGCACCAGATCCGAACGCCATACCTCCAGATAGCGTTGCCCGCTGGCGGCGACTCGGTTGCCGTCGGCGATCAGCCTGGTGGGCGCCTCCACCGGCCCGGTGCGTTGCGCTTCACGCCGGCCGTCGGCCCAGTCCAGGGTGGTGACCTCGCTGCAGGTATCGCCCCGCTGATGCACGGCGACGGCCTGCTGGAATGCGGCAGCCACCGTGCACAGCGGCCGGTCGCGTCGGTAGCTCCAGCGGACTGCGCCGGAGATGAGGTCGCGGCCGGCGACCACACCGCCGTCACCGGTGACCACGGTGCCGCCCTGCACCAACGGAACCGGGGTCGCCGGGCTCGACACCCGCCACGCCTCGGCCGGAGACCTCGGTACCTGCGTGTCCGCCGAGGCCTTATATTCTGGAGCCGGGCCAGAGGCCGTGATCAAGGTGGTGCGTCGTGCGTCACTGATCCACCACAGTGCGCTCGACACCGCGAGCACGGCAACGGCCAATACCGCCGTAACGATCACATCCAGCCGGCTGCGGCGTTCAGGAGCAGGCATCCGGCCACGGTCAGTCCGCGGCGCGGGGTTGGCCGCTGTGCTGCTCCTGTGCCGGGCCGTCGCTCCCTACGCCAGCGCCGCGACCTCTGCTGCGCCGACGCTTGCGGCGCGGCCGGGCATCAGCGTCGTCACTCGGGTGCTCGACTGCCGGCGCGGCCTCGCCGGCGCCGATAGCGTTTCCACCCCGCGTGCGGCCCCTCCGGCGGCCAACTGCAGCGACCTGAGCGTCGGGCGACCCACCGCGGGCACTGCGCCGGGCGACGGTGGTACGCCGACCGCGGGGCACGCCGTCCTCGTCGCTGGGTTCGGCAGCCAGCCCGGCCCGAGTACGTCGAGTCAGCGGCAGCCGCCCGGTGGAGTCGGCCGGGATGTCCAGGTCGCTGAACAGATGCTTGGAGGTGGAGTAGGTCTCCGCCGGTTCCGCCATGTCAAGGACCAGAACGTCACTGATCAGCTTCCAGCGCGGCTCGTCGTCCCAGTCGACCAGGGTGATTGCCACGCCCTCCCGGCCAGCTCGGCCGGTCCGGCCAATCCGGTGCACGTACGTCTTCTCGTCTTCCGGACACTGGTAATTGATGACGTGAGTGACCTCGGGAACGTCGATGCCCCGGGCGGCCACGTCGGTGGCGACGAGCACGTCGACCTTCGCTGAGCGAAACGCCCGCAGGGCCTGCTCGCGGGCGCCCTGACCGAGGTCGCCATGCACCGCTGCGGCAGCGAAACCGCGCTCGGTAAGTTCGTCGGACACCTTTTGAGCAGTGCGTTTGGTCCTCGTGAAAATCATCGTCAGGCCCCGTTCGCGGGCCTGCAGGGTGCGGGAGAGCAGCTCCACCTTGTCCATCGCGTGCGCCCGGTAGACGAACTGCCGGGTCCGCTCATGGATGGCGGTGGCATCGGGCTCCTCGGCCCGGATATGCGTCGGCCGGGTGAGGAAGGTCCGGGCCAGCGTGATGATCGGGCCGGGCATGGTGGCCGAGAACAGCATGGTCTGGCGTTGCTCGGGAACCATCCGCAGGATCCGCTCGATGTCGGGCAGGAAACCCAGATCGAGCATCTCGTCGGCTTCATCGAGTACGAGCACCCGCACCTTGCCCAAGACCAGGTGGCGCTGCTCGGCGAGGTCCAGCAGCCGACCCGGGGTGCCGACCACCAGGTCGACCCCTCTGGTCAGCGCCTTGATCTGTGGTTCGTAAGGCCGACCGCCATATACCGGCAGGACCCGGACGCCCAGATCACGACCGGTCTCGGTGAGGTCAGCGGTGACCTGCAGGCACAGCTCACGGGTGGGCACGACCACCAGGGCGCGCGGGGTGCCGTCGAGCGAGATGTCCCCTGCGGTGATCCGCTGGATCAGCGGGACACCGAAGCCCAGCGTCTTGCCGGTGCCGGTGCGGGCCTGGCCGATGAGGTCGTCACCCGCCAGGGCCAGCGGCAGGGTGAGTTCCTGGATCGCGAAGGTGCGCTCGATACCGACGGCGTGCAATGTGCGGACGATCTCGTCGCGGACGCCGAGCTCGGCGAAAGTAGGGGAGTCATCCCGGACCGGAGCACCGGCCTGCAGCGGGGCTGGGGCGTCGATGGCGATCTCGGAATGGTCCAAGGTCAGAGGGTGGGGGTGCTCCGGGAATTGGATATCGGATAGGTAGGTCGGACTGACGGTCAGTGTGATCGCCTCTCTCGTACGGCGCGCCCGCCGCTGTCTCGCTCAACCAGCTCCGGTCGCTAGGTGACGCAACGAAGCGGGGAACGAAGATACGAGGTGCGCGCTCACATGCATGCACTCGATGGCATCGGCCACCGAGCCGGGCGCGTGGCGTCACGCCCTGTGCACATATCATACCCTTCCCACAGCAGGAGCGCTTGTGACACTGCACAACCAGCCTCACACACGCCTGCCCGATTGCCCGGCAGCAGGGCCTAGGCTCCCGTCGTGGACGTGGTACGGGACGGCATCGTGGACCTTTTGGGGGTCCTCGCTTACGGAGAGCTTTCCGCGTTCGACCGGCTTGCCGAGGACGCCCGTGCCGCTCCCACGCTGACCGGGCGAGTCGCGATGGCGACCATGGCGGCCGCCGAGATCGGGCACTTTCGGCTGCTCGAGCGTCATCTGCGCGGCATGGGCGTGTCGGTGGACGACGCAGTGCGCCCGTTCAGGGCGCGCTTGGACCAGTTCCACGCCTCGACACCACCCCGATCCTGGCTGGAGTCGCTGGTGAAGGCCTACGTCGGGGACGGGCTGACGTCAGACTTCTACGGCGAAGTGGCCGGGTGGGTGGACGACGCGACCGCCGCGCTCGTCAAGGAGGTATTGGCCGACACCGGGCATTCGGCATTTGCCGAGCGGGAGGTGCGGGCGGCCTGCGAGCGCGATCGGACCACCCGCGACCGGCTCACCCTGTGGGGCCGCCGGTTGTTCGGCGAGGCGGTGACCAACGCTCAGCACGTCGTGGCGGAGCGGGAGGCCCTTGCCGAGCTGATCATCCGCGGCTCCGGTGACGTGGCCGGACTCGCGACGCTGATTCGCCGGGTGCAGATCCTGCACTGCCGCCGGATGGCCGCCCTCGGGCTGGGGTGAACAACGGCGCGGTGCTCGACTAACCTTGGCCCACAACTTCGATCACACCTGGAGGTTCTGCGTGGAGATCAAGATCGGCGTCGCGGACAGCCCTCGCGAGCTGACGGTGTCCACTGCGGACTCCCCGGATCAGATAGAGGCACTGGTTACCGAGGCACTGCGGAACACTCAGGGATTGCTGACGTTGATCGATGACAAGGGCCGTCGCTACATGGTGCCCGCCTCGCGGGTCGCTTACGTGGAGATCGGACCTCCGGACAGCCGCCGCGTCGGCTTCTCGGTGGGTGGCTGACCGCCGGTCGCGGTGCAGTGGCCCGACCACATCGAGACAGGTGATCCACCGGCTTGCGGGATGCCGTCCAACGCCCCCCAGGCCATCATCAGCAGCTAGTCGCGGAGCTCATCCCGGGATAGGGTGCGCCGCTGCAGCCACCAGTCTCCGGCCGCCTGCACCATGCCAACGCCGGCGTGTGCCCACGTCTCCGCACCTCGGGGGTCCATACCCAGGCTGTGCAACCGATCACCGAAGATCGCAGCGAGCCTCGCGGAGATGAGTTCTGCATTGGTGGTGACCGGATCCCGCAGCACTGGCCGGTCGGCGAACGAACGGCGCACCACGAAGCGGTAGAGCTCCGGTTCTTCCTCGATGGACCCCAGGTAAGTCTCGATCGCCAACGCGAGCAGCTGGTGAGGATCGCCCTCGGTGTCCAAGCCGGACAGCACTGCAACACGCAGGTGCTGGGTGGCGGTCTCGCTGACCGCCATGTACAGGTCACCCTTGTCCTGGAAGTGCCGGTAGAGAATCGGTTTGCTGACTCCGGCCTCGGTGGCGATGTCGTCCATCGGGACATCCGGTCCGTGCTGGCGGACTGCTCGGATGGCAGCTTGTACGAACACCGCTCGGCGTTCCTCGCGGTGCCGGGATCGGTCTCGTCCCCGCTTCGGTGCGCCGCGCTCGGCCTTGGCAGAACCGGGGGTCGTCCGACATGTTACCGAGGGTAACGGTTACTGAAAGTAGTACTTGACGAGTGGCCTGTGGGGTGCTCCATTAGGCTCAGAGGATGCCCCGGCTGCTCGTAGTGGAGGATGACGAGACGATCGGCAGTGTGCTCGAGTCCAGCCTGCGTGCACACGGGCACCAGGTGGCGTGGCAGCGCACTGGTCGTCGCGCGCTGCGTCTGGCCTCTGAGACGGAGTTCGACCTGGTGCTTCTGGACCTAGGGCTGCCCGATTTGGATGGCGTCGAGGTGTGCCGGCAGTTACGGGCCAGCAATCCGACGACGGTGCTGGTGATCCTCACGGCCCGAACTGATGAGATGGACGTCGTCGTAGGCCTTGAGGCTGGGGCGGACGACTACCTCACCAAGCCGGTGCGGCTGGCCGAGTTGCTGGCCCGGGTCCGGGCACATCTGCGCCGGGTGGCGCCGGCCACGCCGGGCGCCCCACCGATGCTTACGGTCGCAGATCTGGTGGTGGACACCGGCAGCCGACGGGTGACCATCGCGGGACGGGAGATGCCGCTGCGAGTCAAGGAGTTCGACCTGCTGGCATGCCTGGCGGCAGCGCCGGAGGTGGCGCTCAGCCGGGAGACCCTGATGGCCGAGGTGTGGGACGAGAACTGGTTCGGCCCGACCAAGACTCTCGATGTGCACGTGGCCGCGCTGCGCCGCAAGCTGGCCGGGATGGCTGAGGTCGGCTCGGTGCCGCGGATCGTGACCCTGCGTGGGCATGGGTACCGGCTGGAGGCGCCGAAGGCTGACCGCGTGCCGGCGAGGTAAATCGCCCGGTCCCGTCGGCACGCTGCACGGTATTGGACTCGAGGAGCGTTGTATCCGGTGGCGTGAGCTGGTCGGTCCGAGGACCACCCCGAGCCTGGCCTTGGTTATCCGCTCACTCGAGATCGGTCAGCTGTCGGCAAATCCGACAGGAGAACGGGACCGAGCTCGCCCAAAGCATGTTGTGCTGGTAAGAGACCGGGTAAGAGACACTGTCTGCAGTCGAGCAGTCGGATGACAGGGGAGGGTCGTCGTGCGGACTCGGATCGTCGCCCTCGCAGTGCTCGCGGCGGTGCTTGCCATCGGGCTGTTCGGCGTGCCGCTGGCTGCTGGGGCGCTGAAGTATGCGGTGTCCGAAGAACGGACAACGCTGCTGCGAATGGCCGACGCTGCCGCGTCGGCCGTCACGGCAGACGTGCTGCGCGGCAACGTGCCAACCGATCTCCCCAACCCGCAGGATGAGACCCAGCTCGCGGTCTATGTGGACCGCGGCCTGCTTATCGGGGGTGCCGGGCCGCAGGGCGGGGACGCCATTGTCAATCGCGCCCTGCGCGGCGAGATCAGGACCGGGAACCTCGCCGGTGATCTGGTCGTGGCAGTGCCGGTGACACATGACAGCGATGTGATCGGTGCCGTTCGTGCTGCTAGCCCGCGCAGTGCCGTCTACCGGCAGGTCGCGCTGGTGTGGCTGGCCATGCTCGGTCTCGCCGCCCTGGCAATCGGGACGGTGTGGTTGGTCGCCCGACGCCAGGCCCGACGGCTGGCGGGTCCGCTGGAGGAGCTCTCCGATGCGGCGCGCCGGCTCGGGGACGGTGACTTCAGCGTCCGAACCGAACCCGTGGACATTCCCGAAATCGACGCCGTGGGAACGGCGCTGAACAGCACCGCTGGGCGTCTGGACGGTATGTTGGCGCGGGAACGCGCCTTCTCGGCCGACGCCTCGCACCAGCTCCGCACGCCGCTGACCGGATTGCGGCTCCGACTCGAAGCGGCGCTCGATCGCCCAGGGCAAGATCTACGGCATGCCATCACCGCCGGAATCGACGCCGCGGACCGGCTGGAGCAGACCATCGAGGAGCTGCTTGCGCTGGCCAGGGATACCCGCAGCTCCAGTTCCGCGCCGCTGGACCTGCCGATTCTTCTCGACGAGATCGAGCGGGGCTGGCATGACCGGCTGGCCGCTCAGGATCGTGAACTCCGGGTGGCGGTGGACGCCGCGGCCCCGGTGTCACTTGCCTCGACCGCGGCTGTGCGGCAGGTGCTCACGGTGCTGCTGGACAACGCAGCCACGCACGGTTCGGGCACGGTATCTGTGGCGGTGCGTAACGCCGCCGACGCGTTGGCCATCGATGTCTCCGATGAGGGCATCGGCATCACGGCGCCCGAGCCGGAGCTGTTCACCCGGCGATCGCGCCTCGCTGGCGGGCACGGGATCGGACTCGCGCTCGCTCGCAGCTTGGCCGAGGCGGAAGGCGGCAGGCTCCGGCTGACCCGACCCGCTCCTCCTACCTTCACGTTGCTGGTGCCCGCCCAGGGGTGAACGGGCGCTTAAGGAGCTAAGGAGAAATAGTCGTGACCCGGCTCGGCACCCCGGTGGCCGTCCGGTGGGGCTCGCGTGATCCGGAGGCCCCGCTGATCGTGCTGTTTCACGGCCGGGACGCTACCGAGAAGGACATGGCGTGGCTCGCGCCATACCTGCCCCGGGGAGCCGCATACGCCTCGATCCGTGCCCCGCTGACCGAAGGGCGGGGCTTCGCGTGGTTCGCGAACGGCGGGATCGGCCGCCCGCGGCCCGACAGCATCGTGGCCACCATGGCTTGGTTTCGTGAATGGCTCGACGTGAGGGCGGGACCACAGGTTCCCGTCGCGCTCGTCGGCTTCAGTCACGGCGCGGTCTTCGCCGGTGGCCTCCTGCTGGCCGATCCGCTGCGCTTTGCTGCGGCCGGACTGTTGTGTGGCGCTCTGCCCTTCGACGCGGGGGTGCCGGTGACCCGCGGGCGGCTGGCCGGAGTACCGATCTTTCTGGCTCGCGGCGTGCACGACACCGTCATCTCGGCCGAGCTGCAAGGCCGAACCTGGGACTACCTGGTGCAGGAGAGCGGGTCGCCGCTGTGGGCCCAACGGGAACCGACAGGTCACGAGGTCACCGCGAAGACCGCGTCGGAGTTGGCGGGCTGGATCGAGGCGCGGCTGGGTTATGTGCAGCAACACGACGCGGTGGCCGCTGCGCCAGCGCGCTGGGTGACATTGCCGGGCGGGATGTTGCCGACACGGCAAGGTCCCCCGCCGCAGATCAGCGTCACGACCCCGCAGCAGCAGGAGTCGCAGAACGCCCCCGCCGCGCTCCAGGAGGAGTTGTTGCGTCGGGTCGAGATGCTGGCTGGTGTCGCGACCCTGAGCAGCGTGATCTCGGTGGCGGGGGCCAGGGCCTTGGTCCTGGATCCTGGGGAGGCTCGTGGACCTGCTGAGGCGTTCATGGTGCCCGATGTCGGGGAGTTCGCCCACCTGCACCCCGGCTACGACGGCAGCATGCACCTGGTACTACCGGTCCCGCTGGCCCATGATGCCCTGGTCAAGGGTTGGGCAGCGGCACACCCGCTGGCCGGCATCCGGCTGACCGCGGGCACGGTCATGATTTTCGGGCCGCGTGACGAGGGTGAGCTGGAGACCGTGTCCGGGATCGTGCGCGCGAGCCACTCCTTCGCCGCGGGGTGAACCCCGCGCCTCGTGGCTCAACCGTGTTGGAGCGGGAAACCGGCGAGGCCTTTCCAGGCCAGCGACGCGGTCAGCGCGACGGCCTCCTCTTTCGGTACCTCGCGCTGGTGCGACAGCCAGTACCGGGCACTGTGCTCGCTGACTCCGACGACGCCCACCGCCACCAGCCAGGCGCGATCGGTGTCCAGCCCCGCATCGGCGACCACTGCCTGCGCGATGGCCGCCACGCAGCCGGTGTACGCCCGCTCCACGACGGCCTGAACGGGAGGCTGGTTACGCAGGTCGGACTCGAAGACCAGCCGGAACGCCCCACCGTGTCCATCGACGAAGTCGAAGTAAGCCCGGACCGCGTTGAGGACCCGCTGCCGGTTGTCGTGGGTTTCCTCGATCGCCCCGCGCACCCGGCGGACCAGCTCGTCGGTGTGGCGCTCCAGCAGGGCCAGGTAGAGCTCCAATTTGCCGGGAAAGTGCTGGTAAAGCACCGGCTTGCTGACCCCGGCATGCTCGGCGATGTCATCCATGACGGTGGCGTGATACCCGTTGTTGACAAAGACGTCGGTCGCCGCGCTGAGCAGTTGAGCTCGCCGCTCGTCCCGGGGCATCCGCACCCCACGGGGCATCGCGCCCGCGCGGGTCGATGCCGTCTCGGTCATCGGCCTCCTTACGCTTTACCTGACTTGGTCGACCCTACTAGTCGGTATCCCGGTGCCGCCGCTGGACCGGACGTCAGATCCAGCCAGCTGCAGCGTGGTGATATGCGCGAAGCACGCGAGGGCGGCTGTGCCATCCTTGCGCGATGATCCGCCCGACGCGAGCCGATCCTGCGGGCCGCGCGCCCGCCGGCGGTCGGCCCCGACCGGGGGTCCCCAGCCGGCCTGCTGGTCGTCGCTGGGACGACGAGCGGACTTCGGCGCGGCGCCTCGAGCGGTACAGCGGCGCGCACCTTGTCAACGACGAGCCGCTGGCCGCGTCGTGGGACCCGCGGCCCCAGCCGGTAACGCGGCACGGTGGTTCGGCAGGCCGTGGTTCGGTAGGCCGTGGTTCTGGGCGCCTGGCCCGTGCGGTGTCCATCTATGGCTGGCGGATCTATGCGCTGCCCGTCCTGGTGGTGCTCACCGTGTTGGCGGTACTTGACGCGGCCAGATCGTCAGCGCTGCCGTCGGAGCAACCCAGCACATCTGACCCCGCGCAGTGGCCGCTGATACCCAACCCGTTGGCTGGCCCAGGTTTCGAGGCGGTGAAGGCATCCGCCGAACTGCCTGGAGGCGGGCCGTTCACTGTCCAGGGCGCCGGCACCTGGCGGGTGATCCCTGGCGCGGGTGCGCCGTTCGGGACGGGCGAGCTGTTCACCTACACCATCGAGATCGAAGATGGGGTCGAGCTCGAAGGTGGTCCAGCAGGCTTTGCCACCACGGTGGACAGCACGCTGAACAATCCGAAGAGCTGGATCGGCAGTGGGCGCTACCAGTTTCAACGGATCGATGACAGCCGGGCAGCGACTCTGCGGATCAGTCTTACCTCACAGATGACCACCCGCAGGCTCTGCGGCTTTCGGATTCCCTTCGACGCTTCCTGCTGGAAGCCCGAGGACCAGCGGGTAGTGATCAATACCGCCCGCTGGGCCCGCGGGGCAGTGGCCTTTCAGGGCAATGTGGTCCAGTACCAGCAGTATGTGGTCAACCACGAGGTGGGGCACGGACTGGGCTTCCCGCACATCGCGTGTGAGGCGACCGGGCGGCTGGCGCCGGTGATGATGCAACAGACCTGGGGGGTGGCCGACGACTACCTCGCGGTGTTGGGCACCGACCGGGTCGACCCGGACGGGATGGTGTGCCAACCCAACGCGTGGCCGTTCCCGACGGTCAACTGACCCAACCCCTATCCCGAGGCGCGGGCGGGAAGAGCGACCGGGGCTGGGGCGTTGCATCTGGGTGAGAGAGGCACTGACACTGAGGAGTGCGCCGATGAGCCTGCCACCGCTGGTGGAGCCCGCCGCGGAGCTGACCAAGGAAGAGGTGGCCCGTTACAGCCGCCACCTGATCATCCCGGAGGTCGGGATGGACGGTCAGAAGCGACTGAAGAACGCGAAGGTACTGGTGATCGGCGCTGGCGGTCTGGGCAGTCCGGCCTTGTTGTACTTGGCCGCGGCCGGTGTCGGCACGCTGGGCATCGTCGAGTTCGACGAGGTCGACGAATCCAATCTGCAACGCCAGGTGATCCACGGCCAGTCCGATATCGGCCGACCCAAGGGCGAGTCCGCCCGGGACTCCATCCGGGAGATCAACCCGTTCGTGCAGGTGAATGTGCACCAGCTGCGGCTGGAGTCGGCGAATGCACTGGACGTCTTCCGCGACTACGACCTCATCCTGGACGGCACCGACAACTTCGCCACTCGATACCTGGTCAATGACGCTGCCGTGCTGCTTGGCAAGCCCTACGTCTGGGGCTCGATCTTCCGATTCGAGGGTCAGGCGTCGGTGTTCTGGGCAGACGCTCCGGGCGGCCAGGGACTGCAATACCGCGACCTGTACCCCGAGCCGCCACCGCCGGGGATGGTGCCGTCCTGCGCCGAGGGCGGCGTGCTGGGTGTGCTCTGCGCCTCGATCGGCTCGATCATGGTGACCGAAGCGATCAAGCTCATCACCGGAATCGGCGAGCCGCTGCTGGGCCGGCTGATGGTGTATGACGCGCTGGAAATGAGTTACCGCACCATCAAGATCCGCAGGGATCCGGCGGCCGAGCCGATCACTGAGCTGATCGACTACGAGTTGTTCTGTGGCACGGTCAGCGACGCGGCCACCAACGCCGCGGCGGGCTCGACGATCACCGTGGTCGAGCTCAAGGAAATGATCGACTCCGGTAAGGACTTCACCCTGATCGATGTCCGGGAGCCGCACGAGTACGAGATCGTCAAGATCCCGGGCTCCACGCTGATCCCCAAGGACCGGATCCTGTCCGGTGAGGCGTTGGCAGAGCTGCCCCAGGACAAGCCGCTCGTGCTGCACTGCAAGTCCGGGCAGCGCTCTGCCGAGGCACTGGCTGCGCTACACAAGGCGGGTTTTCGAGATGCCGTGCATGTCGGTGGCGGGGTGCTGGCCTGGGCCAAGCAGGTGGATCCCTCCCAGCCCACGTACTGAGCTCGTGAGGGCATTCGGGCATGGCGCCGAATGCCCTCACGAGCAGTTCACCCACCGCTACGGCGGCGGGTGAACTGCTGTCGCGGTTGAGCTACCGGTGCGTGCCTGTGCCCGACCACCGACTTACCGCCGTGTTGCGCCGATGCCTGGGACTTGCGGCCGCGGCGCTCGCGGCGATTGGGTACGGGCGAAGCGGCATCGTCTGCCTCGTGTTGGCCCCGGGGCTCGGATTGATGTTCCATGAGGTCTCCTCGACTCGACGTGCGTGGGGCAGCACCCGGTGTACGGGCGCCGTAACCGGCTCGGACTGACACGTCCGAGGGCGTTGCCAGTGGGAGTTCGGCGCGCCGCTGGACCGCGGCGAGTCGCACGCGCCCGACGGCGCGACGAGACTCAGCAGATCATGCGACGACGCTAGCGCGATCCTCCACGCAGCACATCCAGATTTTGCCCGCATCGCCGATACCGGATTTGTCCCGGGGCTCACGAAGGGCCTCACGCCCCAGCCGCCCCACCATGTGAACGGGAGTTCTCGGCGCCGCAACAAGCAGCAACACAATGAACATAACCGGCACTTAGCGTCACTCATCGTACCCACCAGCTCAGGAGGCACGATGAGCACCACCGAGATGCGGCCGGCCGCACCGGCACCGGCCCGCGGGGGGCGATGGATCGACCACTGGGAGCCGGAAGACTCCGAATTCTGGGAGAAGACGGGCAAGCGGGTGGCGAACCGGAACCTGTGGTTCTCGATCTTCGCCGAGCACATCGGGTTCTCGATGTGGACAGTCTGGTCGGTGCTCGTGCTGTTCATGGGCCCGGCGTACGGCATAGACCCGGCAGGCAAGTTCTTACTCGTGTCCCTGCCTGCGCTGATCGGCGGGCTGATCCGAATCCCGTACACGATGGCGCCGGCCCGGTTCGGCGGGCGTAACTGGACCATCGTCAGCGCCTTGTTGCTGCTCGTTCCGACCATTGTGGCGCTCATCGTCATGCATCCGGGCACGTCCTACACAACGTTCGTGATTGTCGCGGCCCTCGGTGGCTTGGGCGGTGGCAACTTCGCCTCCTCCATGGTCAACATCAACACCTTTTTTCCGGAGGGCCGGAAGGGCTGGGCACTCGGTCTCAACGCCGGCGGCGGGAACATCGGCGTACCTGCGGTGCAGTTGCTCGGCCTGGTGGTGATCGCGACGGTCGGAATCGCTTACCCGCGTCTGGTGGTGGCCATTTACGTCCCGCTGATCCTGATCGCCGCGCTGTGTGCGGCGCGGTACATGGACAACATCTCCTCGGTACGCAACGACACCGGCGCGATCCGTGAAGCGGTCCGGGACACCCAAACCTGGGTGATGTCGTTTCTTTACATCGGCACGTTCGGCTCGTTCATCGGTTACAGCTTCGCCTTCGGCCTGGTACTGCAAACCCAGTTCGGTCGTACCCCGTTGCAGGCGGCCTCGGTCGTCTTCATCGGCCCGCTGATCGGCTCACTGATTCGCCCAGTCGGTGGATGGATGGCTGACCGGTTCGGTGGCGCCAAGGTCACCGTCTGGAACTTCATCGGGATGGCTCTGGCCACCGGTGTGGTCATCATGGCTTCCAACCAGAAGTCGCTGCCACTTTTCATGGCCGGCTTCATCGCTTTGTTCGTGCTTTCTGGAATCGGCAACGGCTCCACCTACAAGATGATTCCGTCGATCTTCGCCGGTAAGGCTCGGATCGAAATCGAGTCCGGTGAGCCGAAGCAGTCTGCTCTGATGAGAGCGCGTCGATTGTCGGGCGCGGTGATCGGTATCGCCGGTTCGATCGGCGCGATGGGCGGGCTGCTCATCAACCTGGCCTTCCGGCAGTCCTTCCTCACCACAGGATCCGGGGTACCCGCGTTCTGGTCCTTCCTGGCGTTCTACGGGGCGTGCGTTGTCGTCACCTACGTGGTCTATCTGCGTCCAGCACCCGCCACGGCGCCGGAGCACCCGCGGCTCGCCTATGCCCAGGTGTGATGAAACAGTGCGGAAACACTGCGTTCATGCAAAGCGCTCACGATGTCAACCATAACCGGAAGATATTAAGACGGCTGGTGAGCTGCTCTGTCATTGGACAGTTCACCAGCCCGCTGCTGTCTGGCAGGAAGGAAGCGCGTGATGCGCACTCTCGTCGTCGCAGGCCATGGCATGGTCGGGCACCGCATGGTGGAGGCCTTGGTCGGCCGCGACGTTGCACGGCAGTGGCGGGTCGTAGTACTTGCCGAGGAGAGCAGACCGGCCTACGACCGGGTCGCCCTGTCATCCTATGTGGACTCCTGGGACGCTCAGACGCTCGCGCTGCCCGCCGTGGAGGACGACCGAGTCGAGCTGCGGCTCGGGGACCCGTGCGTGGCGATCGACCGGCGTAAGCGCAGAGTCCGTACCGCGTCCGGGCACCGGGTCGGCTACGACGCGCTGGTGCTGGCCACCGGCTCGGCACCTTTCGTGCCCCCGGTACCCGGCCGTGATCTACCCGGTTGTTACGTCTATCGCACTCCAGAGGACCTCGACGCCATCCGCGGGGCGGCGCAACGTGCGATGCAGACGACGGCCGCGGGTCGCCGCTCCGGGGTGGTGGTCGGTGGCGGGCTGCTCGGTCTGGAGGCCGCCCATGCGTTGCGTCAGCTCGGGCTGTCCCCCCATGTGATCGAAATCGCTCCCCGACTGATGCCGATGCAGGTGGACGAGGGCGGCGGCGCGTTGCTGCGCCGGTTCGTCGAAAACCTCGGGGTGCGGGTGTACTGCGGTAACGCCACCCAGGCCATCGAGGCCGACCGGGGTCGGCTGCTGGTCCGGCTATCCGAAGGCACCGAACTCGACACCGATGTCGTGGTGTTCTCCGCCGGGGTACGACCACGCGACGCGCTGGCCCGCGACGCGGGGCTGCCGGTCGGTGAGCGCGGTGGTGTGCTGGTCGACAACCGCTGCCGCACCTCCGACGAGGACATCTGGGCGATCGGCGAGTGCGCGGCGGTCGAGGGCCGTTGTTACGGACTGGTCGCGCCTGGCTACACGATGGCCGAAGTGGTGGCCGACCGGCTGCTCGGTGGCAACGCCACCTTCCCGGGCGCCGACATGTCCACCAAGCTCAAGCTGCTCGGGGTCGATGTGGCCAGCTTCGGTGATGCCCACGGCAAGACCGAGGGCGCGTTGGAGGTGGTGCACAACGACCCCATCGCCGGCCGGTACGCCAAGCTGGTCGTCTCCGATGACGCCCGGACATTGCTCGGCGGGGTGTTGGTGGGTGACGCCGAGGCCTACGGCACGCTGCGTGCGTTGGTCGGCGCCGAGATGCCGGCCGATCCCGGCGCATTGATCTCCCCGTCCGGTGCCGAGTTGGACGCTGGTGCCCTGCCGGCCGGCGCTCAGGTGTGCTCCTGCCACGCCGTCACCGTCGAGGCGATCGGCGAGGCGGTAACTCAGCAGGGCTGCACGACCGTGCCTGCTCTCAAGGAGTGCACCAAGGCCGGCACCGGCTGCGGGTCCTGCGTGCCGATGCTGAAGAAGCTGCTCGCCGCTCACGGTGTCGAGCAGTCCAAGGCGTTGTGTGAGCACTTCGCGCACAGCCGCGCAGAGCTGTTCGAAATCGTCGCCGCGACCAGGATCCGGACCTTCTCCGAGCTGGTCGACAAGCACGGCACGGGTCGCGGCTGTGATATCTGCAAGCCCGCGGTGGCGTCGATCCTCGCCTCACTGAGCGGGGTGCTGTCACCCGGCAGCCACATCCTGGACGGGGAGCAGGCTACTTTGCAGGACACTAATGACCACTTCCTGGCCAATCTGCAGCGAAACGGCACCTACTCGGTAATCCCGCGGATTGCCGGCGGTGAGATCACCCCGGAGAAGCTCATCGTCATCGGTGAGGTGGCCCGCGACTTCGGCCTCTACACCAAGATCACCGGTGGACAGCGGATCGATATGTTCGGTGCCCGGGTGGAGCAGCTGCCGGCGATCTGGCGTCGGCTGGTGGACGCCGGGTTCGAGTCTGGGCACGCCTACGGCAAGGCACTGCGCACGGTGAAGTCCTGCGTGGGCACCGACTGGTGCCGCTACGGGGTGCAGGACTCGGTGGGCATGGCCATCTCGCTGGAGCTGCGTTACCGCGGGTTGCGCGCGCCACACAAGATCAAGTCCGCGGTCTCCGGCTGCGCCCGGGAATGCGCCGAAGCCCGCAGCAAGGACTTCGGGGTGATCGCTACCGAGACGGGGTGGAACCTCTATGTGTGCGGCAACGGCGGCTTCCGGCCGCGACACGCCGATCTACTGGTGTCCGATGTGGACACCGAGACGCTGGTGCGCACCATCGATCGGTTCCTGATGTTCTACGTCCGCACGGCCGACCGGTTGCAGCGCACCGCGCCGTGGCTGGAGGACATGGAAGGCGGGCTGGACCATCTGCGCGACGTGATCGTGCACGACTCGCTCGGGATCTGCGCCGAGCTCGACTCCGCGATGGAGGCGCACGTGGCGGACTACTCCGACGAGTGGCGCGGCGTGCTAGAGGATCCCGACAAGCTGGCTCGCTTCACCTCGTTCGTCAACGCGCCAGACACCCCCGATCCGACGATCGAGTTCGTCCAGGAGCGCGGCCAGCCAACGCCGGCCCATCGCCGGCCCGGCCAACCGGTCCTGATCGCCGGCCCGAACCTGACGGTGGTGCGATGACCACCGACGTAATTAGTCCCGCGGAGGCGGTGCGATGACTGCGCAGGTGCGGGTGGGGTGGACCGCGGTGTGTCGTTACGACGACATCATCCCGGAACGAGGGGTGGCGGCGCTGATCGACGGGGCCGTGGTGGCGGTATTCCGCACCTACGACGGCGCGCTGTTCGCACTGTCCAACGTAGACCCATTCAGCCGGGCATCGGTGCTCTCCCGGGGTATCGTCGGGGACCGCGAGGGGCGGGCAACGGTGGCCTCCCCGGTCTACAAGCAGGTGTTCGAGCTGGCCACCGGGCTATGCCTGGACAACCCGGATGTCATGGTGCCGACGTATCCAGTGCGGGTCGTCGACGGGCTCGTGGAGATCGGTCCACCATGACCCCCTCCCCGCGTGTCCGTCCCTCATGCACGGTGTGTCGCCCGCTGGTGCACGGTGTGTCCAGCGCCTGTGCACGACCCGCCGACGCACTCGTCACCGCTGACCCGCCATCGGCACAGCGCACGAGGGTGCGGACATGACCGCACCATCGCCGAGGCCGCGACCCGAGCCCCTGCCGCTGGCGGGATTCACCGTCGGGGTCACTGCTGCCCGGAGAGCCGCGGAGCTGGGCGCTTCGCTGGAGCGCAAGGGCGCTGAGGTGTTGCACGCCCCGGCGATCCGGATCGTGCCGCTGGTCGATGACACCGAACTGCACATCGCCACCGAACAGCTGATCAACCATCCTCCTGACATCGTGGTGGTGACCACCGGCATCGGATTCCGCGGTTGGATGGAGGCCGCTGACGGGTGGGGGCTGGGCGAGCCGCTGATCGCCGCGCTGCGCCGCGCCACCTTGCTGTCCCGAGGGCCCAAGTCGCGCGGCGCAGTTCGGGCCGCCGGCCTGACCGACGCCTGGTCGCCCCCCTCGGAGTCCTCAGCCGAGGTCTTGGAGCACCTGTTGACCGGGGAGCTGGAGGGAATGCGGGTGGCGGTGCAACTGCACGGCGAGCCGCTGCCGGACTTCGTCGACGCGCTCGTCTACGCCGGTGCGCAGGTGGTGCAGGTGCCGGTTTACCGGTGGGTGGCACCAGATGATTTGGCCCCGTTGGACCGGCTGCTCGCGGCCACTTTGGACGGTGCTGTCGACGCGGTCAGTTTCACCAGCGCTCCTGCCGCGGCCAGCATGCTCAGCCGGGCCGACAAGCTAGGTGTGCTGGAGCAGCTGCTGCGCCGGCTGCGCCGGGAGGTGCTCGCCGCCTGCGTCGGGCCGGTCACCGCAGGACCGCTGGTGGCTCAAGACGTGCCCACCGTGCAACCGGAGCGCTCCCGGATCGGCGCGTTGGTGCGCACGCTGGCCGAGACACTGCCTGCTCGGGCGCCGCGTTGGCCGGTAGCCGGTCACCTGCTGGAATTGCGTGGGCACGCGGCGGTCGTCGACGGGGTGCTGCGTGCCGTGCCGCCGACTCCCATGGCGCTATTGCGGTTGTTGGCGGCCCGTCCTGGACGGGTGGTGCCGCGCGCCGACCTGCTTGCCGTGATGCCTGCGGCCGGTGACGACGAGCATGCTGTGGAGACCGCGGTGGCCCGGCTGCGGGCTGCTCTGGGGGCTCCACGGCTGGTGCAGACCGTAGTCAAGCGAGGCTACCGGTTGGCCCTGGATCCCGGGGACTGCCGATGAGGGCGCCGCTGTGACTGTCGTCGTGGCCGCGCACGGCACCCGGGATCCCGCTGGCGTCGTTGTGGCGCGGCAGCTGGTATCGGCGCTGCGCGTTCGGCTGCCCGGTAGGCCGGTGCTGCTGTCCTTCGTCGACGTGCTCGATCCGGGGGTGCGCGACGTGGTCGCCGGCGCGCGGGGACCGGTCACCGTCGTCCCGACCTTTCTGGCCTCTGGCTACCACGTGCGGACCGACGTGCCGCGCGAGGTGGCCGCCACCGGACGCAGGGACGTGACGGTCACTGCGGCCCTTGGACCGCACCCGTTGCTGGTGGATGCAATGGCAAATCGACTGCGCGCGGCAGGCTGGCGCCGCGGCGACGCGGTGGTGTTGGCTGCCGCGGGTTCGTCCGACCGGCGTGCGGTGGCCGACGTGCGTGCCGCGGCGGCTGCGCTGTCCGGTGAGGTTGGCCGCCGAGTTCGGGTCGGGTTCATCGCCACCGGAGCGCCGCGGGTGGCGCCCCTGGTTGCAGGGCTGCGGGCCGCCGGTGAACCCAGAGTGGCGGTGGCCGCGTGGCTGCTGGCTCCGGGGCTGTTTCACCGCAGGCTCGCCGAGGCCGGGGCAGACGTGGTGGCCGCGCCACTGGGCGCGCATCCGGGGGTGGTCGACCGGCTGGCCCAGCTCGCGGGGACACACGCGCTGCTCCGTAGCGCGTGACGGCATTGCGGTTCTGCAGTACGTCTGCGGCGGAGTGGACCAGTCGTGAGGTGGTCAACTTTGGCCCTTGAGTTCGCCGACTCGGTCGGCGCGAGTTGATGAGCTGGAGCCGAGACGCACTGGTAGAGCGGGGCTTCACCGGCTTCGTCCCATTTGCTGAGCTTTCACCCGCCGATGTTCCGACGGGGCATGGGGTATACGTCGTTCTGCGACCCGCAAGCGTCAGCCCACGTTCGTCGAAATCAGCCCCGCCGGATGGTTCAAGGGCAAAGATCCGTCGGTTTCGTTCGCCGACTTGGCGCGTGCCTGGGTATCCCGGCGCCGAGGTGGTCTATATAGGGAAGGCCGCTGATTTAAGTAGACGCCTCACCGAGTACCGTCGCCATGGTGCAGGGCAGCGAGTTGGGCACTGGGGTGGTCGTTACATCTGGCAATTAGCCGATAGGGACCTGCGGCTCGTCGCCTGGCAGCCGACGCCGGATCACGATCCTGAGGATCTCGAGAGTCGGCTCATCGCCGAGTTCGTCACAGTCTACGGCCAGCGCCCGTTCGCCAACCGCAAGGCTGGACGTCGACGCATTGCGTCGCAAGGCATCCGACGGACCTCAGCCAGCGAACGCGAACACGGGCATACTGAGGTTCGCCGTATCTGATCACCCCGAGCACCCATCGCTTGAGCACCTGCACAAGCTGGGATTTGCGCGACTGCTCGTTCCACACGGACGGGCCGACACCGTTGGACTGTGCCTTGTGGGGACTGCAGAACAATCGCACCGAGGACCTGCGAATGCCGGGACCGAACCGGGAACAGCTACTCCGACTGCTTTCCGCCTGAGCGCCCTCGAACACGGCTAGCGGTGCACTGACACCGCGTAGGAGTCCGTATCGGTGAATGGATGCCGATCCCATGTGGCGTACCGGGCTTCGAGGGCAAGGCCGGCGCTTTCGCACCACTGGTCGTAGTCCGCCACTGCCGGCCAGCCGTCCTGGAGTTGAAAACCGGCGATGAGCAGGCCTCCAGGCGTCAGATGCTGCGCACACGCAACGACCGCTGCCTGGCGCCGGTCGCTTGCGACGTACGGAATCACGTTGCCGGCAAGCACGACCGCGTCGAACCGATGTGCCACATCGAGCTCGCTGAGGTCAGCGTGCACCCAGGTCAACTTGGGCGCTTTGGCGCGTGCCGCGTCGATCATGTCCTGATCAAGGTCGGTACCGACGACGTCGAGCCCGCGGCGAGCCAGCTCGATGGCCACCCGGCCGGTGCCACACCCGGCGTCCAGCACAGAGCGAGGGCCGTAGGAGAACACGAAATCCGCTTCGCCATGAGGGTTGGCGCCTGTCGCCTCCATGCGCCGCCAACGCTCGTCGTAGTCCTCGGGGTTCAGCTGCCGACGCCAGCGGTCCCAGTCGTCGGACGACCCGGTCACGCACCGACCCCCGTCCTCACCACACGCCCGGACCTAGCAGCTCAAGGCTACAAGTGGACGGCACCGCAAGGCGTCAGCGGCTAGCGGCGCGGGCGGGACGGGGCGGATTGTTCCCAGGCACGGGCGTAGCGGCGCGCCCCCGGGTGGTCGTCGCGGCTGCGGTAGACGACGTAGGGCCGGACTAGATAACCCAGCGGTGCGCTGAACACGTGTACCAACCGGGTGTAGGGCCAGATGGCCAGCAGGACGAGCACGACGAGGTTGTGCACCTGGAAGTTGAGCGGGACACCGGCCATCAGCTCTGGTTGCGGAGAAGGGGTGAACAGGCTGCGGAACCAGGGCGACACCGTTGCCCGGTAGCTGTAGCCGCCACCGATCAGGTTGCTCCCAACGGTGTTCAGCATCCCGGTGACGATCGCGCCGGTCAGCAGCAGGTACATGACCTTATCCATGGTGGTGGTGGCCTTGCGCACCGCCGCCACCGTGATCCGCCGGTACAGCAAGATTGCCAGCCCAACGACCGTGGCCAGGCCGGACACCGTGCCCATGGATACCGACAACAGGTGGTAAGTGTGCTCGGACACCCCGAGGCCCTCGGTCCAGCCCGCTGGCACGCCAATGCCGAGCACGTGACCGAAGAGCACAGCCAGCAGCCCGAAGTGAAACAGAGGGCTGCCCAGCCGCAGCAGCCTGCTCTCGTAGAGCTGGGAGGACCGGGTGGTCCAGCCGAACTGGTCGTGCCGGTAGCGCCAGATGTGGCCGACCAGGAAACTCGTCAACGCCAGGTACGGGATGGTCAGCCAGAGCAGGGTGGTCACCGGCGTCCTCCCATGTGTTCCTGCAGCAGCGGGTCCATCGCGAACGGCTCCAGGCCCACTTCTTCCTCCGGTGGACCCTGCGCAGCCAGCTCGGCGACCCGACGCCGGTCGGCGACGTTGAGCTCCGGCAGGGTGGCGCATACCGCGTCGAGCACCGCCGAATAGGGTGACCCGCTCTCCTGCAAGGAAAGCCTGAGCAGCTCCACGACCGGCCGGTATTCGACCAGCAGCCGCCGACCGGCGACCGGGTCGACGGTCGCGGCGAACTCCAGCACCACCGCCAGATGGTCTGGCAACTCGTGCTCGCCCAGCGTGACACCCGCCGCGCGATAGGCGTGCTTGAACCGCAGCAGCGCCATGCCGCGTTTGCGGGTGTCACCGAAGGCGTAGTAGCTCAGATGCAGGCAATTGCGACGGCGCAGATCGAAGGTCTCCACGTAGTACGCGGCCAGCTCGATCGGCGGTGTCCTGCCGAGGTGCTCCACGAACGACACCAGCGCGGGCCCGGCCGGCGCGGGCAGCGTTGCGGCTCCTGCATGCAGCTGGTCCAACATGTCCAAGGTTTGCTGCGTCGGGTAGTCCAGCACCAGCGCGGCGATCCGCCACACCACACGCTGACTCAGCTCGGCCTGTTCGTCGGTGGCCGCCTCGGCCTTGCGGCGGCTCAACCAGGCCGGACTCATCGGGTGGGCTCCGCTGTGCGCCTCGAGTCCGCCGCCGCACCATTCGGTACGCCGTTGGCGTCGGGAGTAGCGGCGAACAAGCCATTCGTGGTCTTGCCGTCCCAGTTGAGCAGGTTGATCCGACGTCCCTTGTCCGCTGGTGCCGCAGCACCGTTGGCGTCGGCCGGCTGGTCCGTGAGGTGGAACTTGTCAGCCATGACATCGAAGGCGGTCATGCCTGGACCGCCGTCAGAGTCCAGACTGCAGCCGGTGGCCAGGGCATCCAGCCGGTGGGCATCGGGGCTGGCTGCGCTGGGGATGACGTAGCGATGCTCGTACTTGGCGATGGCCAGCAGCCGGTACATCGCCTCGATCTCGGCCGGCGTCAGGCGCACCGACTCGGCGATCTCCGGGTCGATCGGCTCCCCGAGGTTGACCCGGCGCATGTGTGCGCGCATCGCGGCCAGCCGCTGCAGGGATGCGCGTACCGGTCCGACGTCGCCCGCAGTGAACAGCTCGGCCAGGTACTCCACCGGGATGCGTAGTGCGTCGATCGCCCCGAACAGGTTGCCGGCGTCCTCGCCGTCGTGTCCGGTGCTCGAAAGCACATCCACCACAGGCGACAACGGCGGGATGTACCAAACCATCGGCATGGTGCGGTACTCCGGGTGCAGCGGCAGCGCCACCTGGTAGTCCACGATCAACTTGTAGATCGGGGATGCCTGTGCCGCATCGATCCATTCCTGCGAGATGCCGGCTCGCTCGGCCTCGGCCACCACGCGCGGGTCGTGCGGATTGAGGAACACACCCAGCTGCGCCGGGTAGAGGTCCTTGTCGTTCCGCACGGAAGCTGCGGCCAGCACCGCGTCCGCGTCGTAGAACACCACTCCGATGTAGCGCAGCCGCCCGACGCAGGTCTCCGCGCAGATCGTGGGCATGCCCACCTCCACCCGCGGGTAGCAGAACGTGCACTTCTCCGCTTTGCCGGTCTTGTGGTTGAAGTAGATCTTCTTGTACGGGCACCCGGTGACACACTGGCGCCATCCGCGGCAACGATCCTGGTCGACCAGCACGATGCCGTCCTCGCTGCGCTTGTAAATCGCGCCGGACGGGCAGGACGCCGCGCATGACGGGTTGAGGCAGTGCTCGCAGATCCGCGGCAGGTAGAACATGAACGTCTGCTGGAACTCCAGCTTCACCTTGTCGGACACCTTGGCCAGCAACGGGTCGCGGCCGATCTGCTCAGGGCCGCCACCTAGGTCGTCGTCCCAGTTGGCGCCCCAAGTGACCTTGGTGTCCTCGCCGGTGATCAGTGAGGTGGGTCGGGCGGTGGGGGTGGTGTCCGACGGTGGCGCGGACAGCAGGTTGTCGTAGTCGTAGGTCCACGGTTCGTAGTAGTCGGCAACCGTCGGCATGGTGGGATGGGCGAAGATGTTCAGCAGCCGCTTGAACCGCGAGCCCGAGCGCAACGTGAGCCGGCCGCGCTTGGTCAGCGTCCAACCGCCCTTCCACCGCTGCTGGTCCTGGTACTGCCGCGGATACCCCTGTCCGGGTCTGGTCTCCACGTTGTTGAACCACGCGTACTCGACGCCGCCCCGGTTGGTCCACGCCTGCTTGCAGGTGACGCTGCAGGTGTGGCAGCCGATGCACTTGTCCAGGTTCATCACCATGGCCAGCTGTGCCATCAGTCTCATCGGTTCGCTCCGCAAGCGTCGCTCAGCGTCATCAGTAGGTCACTTCCTGGCTGCGCCGGCGGATGGTGGTGACCTCGTCGCGCTGGTTGCCGGTGGGGCCGTGGTAGTTCAGCGCGAACGACTGCTGGGCGTAGCCGCCGATCAGGTGCGTCGGCTTGATCATCAGCCGGGTCAGCGCATTGTGGATGCCACCGCGCTTGCCGGTCTTCTCGATACGTGGCACGCCCACGGTGCGCTCCTGGGCGTGGTACATGAACACAGTGCCCTCGGGCATCCGATGGCTGACGATCGCCCGGGCGACTACCACGCCGTTGCGGTTGATCGCCTCGATCCACTCGTTATCTACGACGCCGATCTTGGCGGCGTCCACATCGGAGATCCAGATGGCCTGCCCGCCGCGGGACAGTGTGAGCATGTGCAGGTTGTCCTGGTAGGTGGAGTGGATGGACCACTTCGAGTGCGGGGTGAGATACCGGACGGTGATCGATCTGTGTCCATTGCTCGGCTCGCCGAGCCCGTCGTTCGCGCCGACGTTCGGCTCACCGAAGAGCGCTGTCATGTCCAGCGGCGGCCGGAAGATCGGTAGCTGTTCCCCCAGCTCAGACATCCAGTCGTGGTCGAGGAAGAAATGCTGCCGGCCGGTCAGCGTGTGCCACGGCTTGAGCCGCTCGGTGTTGATGGTGAACGGAGCGTAGCGTCGGCCGCCGGCCTCGCTGCCCGACCACTCCGGCGAGGTGATCACCGGTACCGGGCGGGCCTGGGTGTCGGCGAAGGTGATCCGCTTACCCTCGTTCTCCGCGGCGAGGTCGGCGATCTTGGTGCCGGTGCGCCGCTCCAGGGCGCGGAAACCCTCGACGGCCAGCCGTCCGTTCGTGGTGCCGGACAGCGCGAGGATGGCCTCGGCCGCATGGGTGTCCTTGGCCAGCGACGGCCGCCCGGCGGTGCGCCCGGACATGATCGCGCCGTTGGCCGCCTTGAGGTAGTCGACCTCGGCATCCGGGTGGAAGGTGACGCCCTTGGTGGTCAGGCCGACGCGCTCCACCATCGGGCCGAGCGCGGCCATCTTCTCGCCGATCGCCGGGTAGTCGCGCTCCACCACGAGCAGCCGCGGCATGGTCTTTCCCGGTATCGGCTCACACTCGCCGGCTTTCCAGTCCAGCACCCGGCCACCGGGCTGGGCGGTGGCATCGAAGGTGTCGTGCAGCAGCGGTACCGCCACGATGTCCTCGCGCACCCCGAGGTGCTTCTCAGCCAGCCAGGAGAAGCCGCGGGCGATCCGGTGAAACGCCTCGAAGTCGGTCTTGGATTCCCACTGCGGAGAGATCGCGGGAGAGAAGGCGTGCACGTAGGGGTGCATATCGGTGCTGGAAAGGTCGTGCTTCTCATACCAGGTCGCGGCGGGCAACACCACGTCGGAGAACAGGGTGGTGCTGGTCATCCGGAAGTCCAGCGACAGCAGCAGGTCGAGCTTGCCCACCGGCGCCTCGTCGCGCCAGGTGACCTCGACCGGGCGGACCCCATCGCGGTCGGTGGCCTGCAGGTTGGAGTCACTGCCCAGCAGGTGGCGCAGGAAGTACTCGTTGCCCTTGGCCGACGAGCCCAGCAGGTTGGCCCGCCACACGGTCAGGCACCGCGGGAAGTTCTCCGGCGCGTCCGGGTCCTCGCAGGCGAACCTCAGGTGCCCGGTGGACAACCCGTCGATGACGTGCTGCGCGGCGTCCTTGCCCAGACGTTGCGCCTCATCGGCCAAATCCAGCGGGTTACGGTTGAACGTCGGGTAGCTGGGCATCCAACCCAGCCGGCTGGCCAGCGCGATGTTGTCCGCAGCGGTCCGGCCGGCGAAGCGCCCTTGCGCCAGTGGCGAGGCCATCGCCTCGGCGGTGAACGGGTCGTAGCGCCACTGGTCGGTGGCCAGGTACCAGTACACGGTGCCCTGCATCTGTCGCGGTGGCCGTTGCCAGTCCAGGCCGAAGGCCAGCGTCGACCAGCCGGTGATCGGGCGGCACTTCTCCTGGCCGACGTAATGCGCCCAGCCGCCGCCGTTGACGCCCTGGCAGCCGGTGAGTATCACCAGCGCCAGGAACGACCGGTACGTCTGGTCGGAATGGAACCAGTGATTGGTGCCCGCGCCCATCAGGATCATCGATCGGCCGCCCGAGCGCTCGGCGTTGTCGGCGAACTCCCGGCCGATCCGCTCCGCCGCGGCCGCCGGTACCCCGGTGATCGGCTCCTGCCAGGCCGGGGTGCACGGCTGCTCGGCGTCGTCGTATCCGGTGGGCCAAATGCCGGGAAGGTCTGGGCGGTGCACCCCGTACTGCGCCAGCAGCAGGTCGAACACCGTGGTGACCAGCCTGCCGGCGACCATCCGGGTCGGCACCCCACGGCGCAGTACGCCGGGCTCGGCGGTGTCGAACCGGGGGAGGTGGAGCTCGACCCCGCCGTCACCGTGCATGCTCAGGAGCGGATCGACACCGTGCAGGTCGAGATTCCAGTGACCTTCCCCGGAGCCGGTGAATCGGTGGCCCAAGGACCCGTTCGGGACCACCGGTTCACCGCTGCCCCCGTCCAGCAGCACAGTCTTGGATTCGGCTCCTTCGCTGGCGTCACCGAGATCGGCGGCGGTGAGGAACTTGCCGGGGACATACGCCCCGCCACGCTGCTCGAGAGTGACCAGGAACGGCAGATCGGTGTAGCGCTTGACGTAGTCGGTGAAGCGGGGCGTCTGCCGGTCGACGAAGAATTCCTTGAGGATCACGTGACCCATGGCCATGGCCAGCGCGGCGTCGGTGCCCGGCCGGGCGGGCAACCACTCGTCGGCGAATTTTGTGTGATCACCGTAGTCCGGCGACACGACGATCACCTTCTGGCCCGGTAGCGGGCCTCGGTCATGTAATGCGCATCAGGGGTGCGGGTGACCGGGACGTTGGACCCCCACATGATCAGATAGCCGGCATCGAACCAGTCGGCGGACTCGGGCACGTCGGTCTGGTCACCGAATACCTGCGGAGACGCTACCGGCAAATCGGCATACCAGTCGTAGAACGACAGCATGGCCCCGCCGACCAGCGAGATGAACCGGGCGCCGACGGCGTGGCTGACCATCGACATCGCCGGGATCGGTGAGAATCCGGCGATCCGGTCCGGACCGTAGCGCTTGATCGTGTGCACATGCGCCGCCGCGACGATCTCGACGGCTTCCCACCACTCGGCGCGCACGAACCCGCCCATGCCGCGCGCAGACTTGTACCGGCGGGCTTTCTCGGGATCGTCAGCCACATCGGCCCAAGCCAGCACCGGGTCCTTGAGTCGTTGCTTTGCCTCCCGGTACAGCTCCAGCAGCGTGCCGCGCACATACGGGTAGCGCACCCTGGCTGGCGAGTAGGTGTACCAGGAGAACGACGCACCGCGCGGGCAACCGCGAGGCTCGTACTCCGGCTTGTCCGGGCCGATCGACGGGTAGTCGGTCTGCTGCGCCTCCCACGTGATGATCCCGTCCTTGACGTAGATTTTCCAGGAACATGAGCCGGTGCAATTCACCCCGTGGGTCGAGCGCACCACCTTGTCATACGCCCAGCGGTCACGGTAAAAAACGTCAGCCGACCGGCCGCCGATCTGGTGAACTGTGCGCAGGTCGGCTGATGCGTCCCCGCGCTGGAAATGCCTGCCGATGCGCAGCAGGGAATCAGCGAAGCCGGTGTCCATACCGGCACTCGCGCTGCTGTCGGAGGTATCGAGCACGCACGCCACCTCTCGGGTGATAATAACGTTTACGGGCGGCTATTTCGCTCAGCCTAGACGGTGATTTGATAGCCTTCAAGAAGGACAGTCAGCGCTCACATTGCCATCGACGCGGCGGTGCGGCATGCGTAACATATTGTTCATATTCCACGTCTGCCGGACAGTAACGATCCAACCCCTGATCTGCAATTATCCGCGAACTCGCTGGACCTTCCATGATCAGCGCATGACATGGTCTCGGCGTGGTTAACAGTTCCGTGTCACACAGTTTCCGGCCGGTTAACATGCTACCGCCCTGCAGTGAGACACTGCGGCGACCAATCCAGCCTCGCCGCCTGCTTGATCGCGAACACGAATGGATGCGGATTCAGCCACTACGGCGGCATGATTCCGAAATAAATTTGCCAATTTTCCCATTGCCGCTTGGGTCGGCTCCGGTGTCACTGAGAACAGGAACGTTCTCCGAGCGACTCGGGACGACCCTGCTGTTGAGCGCGGCAAGAGGGGAGGACTCCAGCGCGGTACCGGCGCATCGGGACTCGCCCGCCTTCGGCGAGCACACCCTCGGCACGTAATCGGGCCAGTTGCTCGGCTGCGAGATGTGCGGCGGGGGTGCCGTCGGCTCGCAGCACCCGGTGCCATGGCAGATCAGCGCCGTCTTCGGCAAGGATCCGACCTACTAGCCTGGCCCGACCCGGCAGTCCGGCGCGGGTTGCGACGTCGCCGTAGGCCAGCACCGAGCCCGCGGGGATCGCCGACACTATCCCGCGGACCCGCTCCAGTTCGTCGTCTTCCATCACTGCCATCCTCCCGCGCCGCGTGCTGTCGGAGCGGCGTGGTTGCATGCGCAGCGTGCCCATCCTGGTTCGCTCCGTAACCGCGGTGCCCCGTGCTGCCGCTTGGGGGCCGGACGCTCGCCGAGTGCTGGAGCACGGTGGCGGGCCGCTGCGGGTGCTGGGGGGTCCGGGCACCGGCAAGACCACGCTCGTGGCACACACCGTCGCAGACCGGGTGCTGCATCGTGGGGTGGACCCCGAGCGCGTGCTGGTGCTCACCTCCAGCCGTCGTGCAGCCGCGGACTTGCGGGACCGCATCGTCGAACGGCTCGCAGCGCGCGGTGTCACGCCCACTGTGCGGGAGCCGATGGTGCGGACCGTCCACTCCTACGCCTTCGCCGTGCTGCGGCTGCAGGCATCCCTGCAGGATTTGCCCCCTCCCCGGTTGCTGTCCGGGCCCGAGCAGGACGTGGTGGTCCGTGAGCTGCTCGCGGGCGAGCTCGAGACCGGCGGGCGAAGCTGGCCACCACGGCTGCGGGCGGCGCTGGGGCTCCCGGCCTTCGCCGCCGAACTGCGGGATTTGCTGCTGCGCGCTGCGGAACGCGGCATGGGCCCGGAGGACCTCATCGCGCTAGGGCGCATGAGCAGGCGTGAGGAATGGGTTGCCGCCGGGCGATTCTTCCGCACTTACGAGCAGGTGATGTTGCTGCGCGGATCGGTGGGCACGGTCGGCCCGCAAGCCACCGCTCCCGCGCTGGACGCCGCGGAGCTGGTGTCCGAGGCACTGCTGGTGCTCAACACCGACGCCGAGGTGCTGCGCAGGGAATCCGACCGGGTGCGCCACCTGATCGTCGATGACGCCCAGCACCTCGATCCCTTGCAAGCCAGGCTGGTAACCCGGCTCGGCGCGAGCGCCAGCGAGTTCCTAATACTGGGCGATCCAGATCAGACAGTCTTCTCATTCCGCGGCGCTGATGCCGGCCTGCTCACCACCGGCGAGTCCGCGGTTGTCCGGTTATGTACTGACCACCGGATGGCTCCGGCGGTGCGGTCGGCGGTGTCGCGGCTTGCTGCCCGGTTGCCCGGTCCGCGTGCCGACCTGCACGGGCCGGAGGGGGAGGAACCCGCCGGGGAGGTCGTGGTGCGGGTGTTCGGCTCCGCCGCAGCCGAGGCATCATGGGTGGCCGATCAGCTTCGCCGCGCCCACCTGCTGGACGGGATGGCCTGGGCGGACATGGCTGTGCTGGTGCGCTCCACGGCCCGCACCTTGCCGGTGCTGCGCCGGGCGCTGCTTGCCGCGGGAGTGCCGGTGGCGGTGCCGCGCGAGGAGCTGCCGATGGCCCGTCACGGTGCGGTGCTACCGCTGCTGACGGTGCTGCGTTGCTCGGTGCAGCGTGGCGCCCTCAACGAGGAAACTGCGGCTGCGCTGCTCGCCTCGCCATTGGGTGGGGCCGATCCTCTTGCACTGCGCAGGCTGCGCCGGGAGCTACGACGCCGCGAGCTTGCCACCGGTGGCGCACGCAGCAGTGGCGCATTACTGGTCGGCGTGCTGCACCGTGCGGATCAGCTGGAAGGCTTCGACGACCGGACCGCCGGACCCGTCAGGAAGCTGGCCGGTTTGCTGGCCACCGCTGCTGACGCGGCTCAGCGCGGATCCAGCGCCGAGGAGGTGCTCTGGCAGGTGTGGCAGGCCAGCGGGTTAGCGCAGCGCTGGGCGGCCACCGCGATGCGCGGCGGTCCGGTCGGTGCGCAGGCTGATCGAGACCTCGACGCCGTAGTGGCACTGTTCGATGCCGCAGCCCGTTATGCCGATCGGCTGCCCGGCGCCGACGGCGGCTGCACCGGCCTGCTGGGCTTCTGTGACTACATCGCCGACCTGCAGATAGCCGGTGACTCGCTGGCCCCTCGCTCCCCGCAGGGCGAGGCGGTCGCGGTGTTCACCGCGCATGCCGCGGTGGGTCGGGAATGGTCACTGGTCGCAATACCTGGGGTGCAGGAGGGCAGTTGGCCGGATTTGCGGCTGCGCGGCTCGCTGCTCGGCGTGGAACACCTGGTCGACACTACCGGGGGCCTCGACTGCGCCACGGTCTCGCGTACCGCGCCATTGCTGGCCGAGGAGCGGCGGCTGCTGCTGGTGGCGGCCAGCCGGGCCCGGCAACAGTTGCTGGTCAGCGCGGTGTGCGGGGAGGATGAACAACCCTCCCGGTTCCTCGACGAGCTCGAGGGCACCGAAGCCTCGGTCGACGAGCGGCCGGTGGCTGCCCGGGAGCGCGGCCTGAGCCTGCCTGAGGTCGTTGCCGAGCTGCGCCGCGTGTGTTGCGATCCGGCTGAGGACGGTTCACGGCGGCAGGATGCGGCAGCCGGTTTGGCGCGGTTGGCTGCGGCCGGGGTTGCCGGCGCGCATCCCGATTCGTGGTACGGGCTGGCGTTGCCGTCAAGCCGTGCCCCGTTGCGGGTGCAGGGCGAGCCGGTCCGGGTGTCACCGTCGCTGGTGGAGCTGGTGTCGAGCTGCCCGCTGCGCTGGCTGCTCACCCGGCATGGCGGTGAGGACGCCCTGGCCTTGCCCGCGGTCACCGGGTCGCTGGTGCACGGGCTGGTTGCGGCCGCGGCGGCGGGCGCCACCGATGAGCAGCTGGAGCAGGCACTGGCCGAGGCCTGGACCGCGGTGGACGCTGGCGCCCCGTGGTACTCCCGCGCTGAGCAGCGGCGGGTGCGGCAGATGGTGGCGATGTTCCGCCAGTGGTGGCGTGACAGCAGAGACCAGCTCACCGAGGTCGGCTGCGAGCAGGAAGTCGAGGTGCGGCTTCCCCCGGTGGATAGCGCCGTGGATGGTGGCGCTGACGGCACTGCCGTGTTGCTGCGTGGGCGGGTGGATCGGCTGGAGCGTGACTGCCAAGGCCGTCCGGTGATCATCGACGTGAAGAGCAGCAAAACCCCGGTCAGCAAGCAGGCTGCACAGGAACACGCGCAGCTGGCCACCTACCAGCTTGCCGCTGCGCATGGTGCTTTCACTGAACACGGCTTGCCGGCCGAACCCGGTGGGGCCCGTATCGTTCAGGTGTCGGCGCGCACCACGGCGGCCGTGGAACGCGAGCAGCAGCCACTGGACGGACCGGCCCTAGCCCACTGGCACGATGTGGTGCGCGAGGCCGCTCGCCGCACCGCAGGGCCCGAGTTCGTCGCCATCGACAATGGTGACTGCCAACGGTGCCCCTCGCAGATCGCGTGCCCGCTGCACGACTCCGGCCGGCAGGTGCCCGGATGACATCGGTGAGCGCCGCCTGCATCGGGCCCCTCGAGCTCGCGGCCGAACTCGGCATCGCCGCACCCACCGCGGAGCAGGCCGACGTCATCGCCGCCGACCCGCACGCGTCCACGCTCGTGGTGGCCGGCGCTGGATCGGGTAAGACCGAGACAATGGCAGCCCGGGTAGTGTGGCTGGTCGCCAACGGGTATGTCACCCCCGAAGGCGTGCTCGGGCTGACCTTCACCCGCAAGGCCGCCCAGCAGCTCGCCGCCCGAGTCCGGGCGCGGTTGCGCCGCCTCGCCGGTTCGGGAGTACTGAATCGGTTGGATCCGACCGGAGCGCGCCTGACCGCAGTGCTGGCGGGTGAGGCCACCGTGCTCACCTACCACGCCTACGCCGGCCGCCTGGTCGCCGAGCATGCGCTGCGGCTCCCCACCGATCCAGGGGCCCGGCTGCTCACCGAGACAGGCGCGTGGCAGCTGGCGCACCGGGTCACCGCCAGCTGGGAACCAGACCTCGACCTGGAAGGGAAGGTGCCCCGCACGGTCACCGGATGGGTGCTCGGCCTGGCCGGGCAGCTTGCCGAGCATCTGTGCGAGCCGGCGCAGCTGCGGGAAGCCACCGAAGCGCTGATCACCGCACTGGTGACAGCGTCCCCCGGCCCGCGCCAGCGGAGCTCGCTGCGTGCCGACCTCAAGCCGGTGGTCTCCAGCCAGCGGGCCCGGCTGGCGATGCTGCCGCTGGTGGAGGGCTACATCGAGCTGAAACGGCGTGAGGCCGTGTTGGACTTCGGTGACCAGATGGGCATCGCTGCCCTGCTGGCGCGGGACCACCCCGAAGTCGGTGCCGCGCAGCGGGACCGCTTCGGCGCCGTGCTGCTGGACGAATACCAGGACACCGGCCATGCCCAGCGGATCCTGCTGCGGTCGTTGTTCGGCAGCGCCGCCGAGCGCGCGATGTCGGTCACCGCGGTTGGTGATCCTTGCCAGTCGATTTACGGCTGGCGCGGCGCGTCAGCGGCCAACCTGCCGCGGTTCACCACCGACTTTCCGCGCACCGACGGCAGGCCAGCCGTCACCCGAGGACTGCTCACCAGCTTCCGCAACCCCCCAGAGGTGCTTGCGGTGGCCAACGCGATCTCCGGTGAGCTTCGCGCTGGACCGGTCCAAGTCGGTGAGTTGCGCCCTCGGGACGGGGCCGGGGCCGGCGAGGTTCGCTGCGCGCTGCTGCCCGATATCCGTGCTGAGGTGAGCTGGGTTGCCGCCGCCATCGCCGACCGCTGGCACTCGGCGGTGGCCGACCGAGGCCGTCCACCGACTGCGGCGGTGCTGGTACGCCGCCGTGCGGACATGGCGATGCTCGCCGCTGCACTGCGAGCCCGCGACGTGCCCGTCGAAGTGGTGGGACTGGGCGGCCTGCTGGACACCCCGGAGGTCCGCGACCTGGTGAGCGTGCTGCGGTTGCTCGTCGACCCGTTGGCGGGCACCGCCGCGGTGCGGCTGCTGACCGGGGCGCGGTGGCAGATCGGCGCGGCCGACCTGGCCGCGCTGTGGCAACGCGCCCGGGAGCTGGCGATGGATCACCGGACGCCGATGCGCCAGGGTGCCGGTCCTGATCAGCTGCTGGCCGCGCTGCCGGGGGAACTACCCGGGGAACACGCCGATCAAGCAGGACTGGTCGATGCGCTGGATTCGCCCGGTGATCCCACCCGTTACTCCGACGTGGGTTACCAGCGGTTACGGGAACTCGCCTCGGAGCTGCGGTCGTTGCGGCGCCGGATCACCCAGCCACTGACCGACTTGGTCGCCGATGCCGAGCGGACGCTGTTGCTGGACACCGAGTCGCTGGCCCGTCCCGGCCCCGCCGGCCGGGCACATCTGGACGCCTTTGCTGACGTTGTCGCCGACTTCGCTGCAACCAGCCCGCTGGTTGGCTTACCCGCGTTACTGGATTACCTGACCACCGCCGAGGACGCCGAGGACGGTCTGGAGCCGGGTGAGGTCGAGGTTGCTACCGACCGGGTCCAGGTGCTCACCGTGCATGCCGCCAAGGGACTGGAATGGGACGTGGTCGCCGTTGCGCACCTGGTCGAGGGAGTGTTTCCCGCGGCCAAGAAGAGCTCGTCGTGGCTGCGGACGGTCACTGAGCTGCCGGTGGCGCTGCGCGGCGATCGCGTTGACTTACCCCTTCTCACGTTGCCGGCCGCCACCGATCAGAAGGACCTCGGTGAGGCGCTGTCGGCACACGAGACGGCTTTCGACGCGCGCAGGCTCACCGAGGAACGCCGGCTGCTGTATGTAGCGCTGACCCGTGCCCAGCGATCCCTGCTGGTCAGTGGCCACTACTGGGGGCAGACCGGCAGCGCACCCAGGTCACCCTCGGACTTCCTGCTGGAGGTCCGAGACGTGGAACATTGTGTGATCGATCAGTGGGCCCCGCCGCCCGGTGAGGGCGAGCCCAACCCGCTGGACACAGTTGCCCGGCAGGCACCCTGGCCGGCTGATCCGCTCGGTGCCCGCCGGGATCCCATGGCCGAAGGCGCGCAGTTGGTTCGCTGCGCGCTCGTGAGTGTGAAACAGCGTGATCAGACTGTTTCGCACTCACGAGCTGGGTGGCAGCGCGAGATTGACGTGCTGCTCGCCGAGCGAGATGCCCGCCGCGCTGAGCAACGGGTCGTCCTGCCAGCGCACCTGTCGGTAAGCCAGCTCGTGGAGCTCACCGACGACCCGTCGGCGCTGGCTACGCGGCTGCGCAGGCCGCTGCCGCTGGCCCCGAACCCGATGGCGCGCCGCGGTACCGCATTCCACGCATGGTTGGAGCGCCGGTTCGGTGCCACCCGGCTAATCGACCACGACGAGTTGCCCGGCGCCGCCGATGCCGGCGCCGCCCCGAATACTGAACTGGGGGCACTGCAGACCGCTTTCCTCGCCAGCGAGTGGGCCGCCCGTAGCCCACACGATGTCGAGGTGCCTTTTGAGACCGTGCTCGACGGGGTGGGTTTACGCGGCCGAATGGATGCCGTATTCGCCGACGCCGATGGTGGGTGGACGGTGGTCGACTGGAAGACGGGGGCAGTGCCCGACGAGGCCGCGCTGCCCGCGGTGAGCGTACAGTTGGCCGCTTACCGGCTGGCCTGGTCAGCCCTGTCCGGTGCCCCGCTGAACCGTGTCCGGGCGGCCTTCCATTATGTCCGGGACGGCCGCACTATAGGGCCCGCCGATCTGCTCGATGCCGACGGATTGAGGGATCTGCTTCGCGCTATCCCCGTTGACTCACCGCGAGGTTCCGTCGTGGAGACAACGTCGCTCGGTGTTGGTAATGAGTGTCTTGGATCTCCGTAGGATATTGCTGACCACTAGGTGTTAAAAGAATAATCCTACTGTAGGTAGCCGACCGGAAGATTTACGTGCGACTACCGATTGCCGCCTGGCCTTACTTCTCGGCAGGGTATGTGGTACTGAATCGGGAATGCCACCGATGAGGTGTTTTCTGTGCCCGGAGGCCCTTCGGGGGCCACCTTTTCTTAGGAGGACTTGATGACCGACGCACTGAGCTTTGCGGAGATCGACGGGCAGCATGTGGAGCTGTTGCCGGCCCGTACCGTCCTGTCATTATTTAGCGGCTGCGGCGGTTGCGATGGCCCGCAGGGTGGCGACGCCAGCCGTGGCGGGGACGGTTACGGCGGTGCCGGCGAAGGCAAGGTGCACTTCTTCCACAACTGGATCTACATCTTTGTGATCAGGTGATCGCCCGGCGTGCCGTGAATGCAGGAGGGGTGGCCGACATGGCCACCCCTCCTGCTGGGGTTGATGCCGTGCCGGATGGTGTCGAACTAGGCGGTGGGATGTTCACGGTACGTACGGGGATACCTGCGCTCTAGGCTAAAGTTCGCTGCCTCTAGGTATTTGAACGGCAAGTTCACTGCTAGGTAGTTGGCCAGGATGAGTTACGTGCGACTACTGATTGCTACGCCCCCTTACTGGCGGCAGGATATGTAGTGCCGAATCGGTAATGCCGTCAATTAGTGTTGCTGTCCCGGTGGTCCCCGGGACAGCCTTTCAGGGGATTTATGTTTGACGCACTGAGCTTTGCCGGGACTGAGGGGTAGTACGTTGAGCTGCTGCCGGCACGTACCGTTCTGCCGGTGTTCACGGCTACCGGTAGCGGGGGTGGCCGTGGCGACAACGGTGGCTGAGGCGGCGATGGGTTTGGAGGCCCTCCACGGCACCCTCTGGATCGTGTGATCTCTCGTAAAGTACGTTCTGATCTCGCTCAGATCGATGGGTTTTTCAGCACACCCAGCGGCTCCTTATTAATTTCTTCACGATGCTCTTGTCGCATAGCTTCGAGCGGACTGCCACACCTGTGCCGCACCGAGTCCAGGGCGTCCGTGGCCAGCTTGACCACGTGGTACGGGTCGAAGTCAGGGTGGTGCGCTCGGTCTAGCCGTCGGGCACGACGAGCACCGGGCGGGCAGCGTGGCCATAGCGGGCAGTCCTCCGCCGACGGTCAGCCCCGACCGAGGGTATGCGCTTGGCGCCGCCGGTCGGCCCAAGCGGCCGGTCAGCCCGGGGGCAGATGCACCACCCCGACTCCGGTTTTGTTCGCCCCGGCGCGGGCTCCGGTGCCCTCGAGCATCACCACCTTCAGGCTGATATGCCGAACTCACGGCCCGCAATCCCGCACCCGACATGCCACAACACCAGCTCCACCGTGCCCACCACGGTGCGCGGCTTTCCGTCTCTGGGTGCGTCTGCCTACGCACGAAGTGCTCAACCGTCCGCACCTCGGAACGCAAACGGCGCCGCCAAGCCCCCCGCTTGAGCCCACCGCGGCCCGCACACCGAATCGATCAATCGCTCCTGGGCATCCTCAGCACCGAGGCCAGTGCCTGGCCCGGCAGCTTCTTGCCCGTCTGCACCGCAATGACTCGAACTTCCGGCCGGCACGAGCGGGTGTCGAGCACTCCCTGCTCGACTGTGGGCGTCAGGGCAGTAGCGGAGGTGGGGTAGGCGACTCCTCACACGAGTTGGGATGATCACCTGCAGCCCTACGAGATCAGGACGGAAGTTCAGCGGAGCGACACGCAACAGATCGCATCGACGCGCAAACCCAGGTCCGCGGGTCATTCTAGGTACTCCGTATCTGGACTCTCAGTAGATGTCGCCGCCCACTACGTATTCGGCAAGTAGGCCACTTCTAGGTAGCGCGCCGGAGGAGTTACGTGTGACTACTGATTGCCACACTGGGTAACCGATGGGCAAAGTATGTGGCGTACCGAATCGGCACTGCCACCGATGAAGTGTTTGCAGTCCCGGGGTCACACGGCCCACCTTTCCTAGGAGGATTTAAATGTCTGACGCACTGACCCTTGCTGAGATCGACGCGCAGCACGTGGAGCTGCTGCCGGCCCGTACCGTCCTGTCGCTGTTCATGACCGCTGGCGGCGGCGGTGCCCGGGGCGGCAACGCGGCCCCGGGCGGCGAGGGCGGTCCCGCCAGGGCGAGCGGCCTCGCCCTCAACCTCATCAACGCCAACCTGTTCGGCGACCAGACCAACAGCGCTGGCGACGCTTTCGGTGGCGCCGGCGGCAAAGTCCCCGCTGGTGATGCGTACTACGCCAGTTGAGTCGTAGCTGGTGTCGCAGGGCGATCACATGATCGCCTACGGTGCGGAGCGCGAGGGAGGGGTGGCTGCCGGCCATCCCTCCCTCTTGGTTACCTGGGATTTTCACGTTCAGTGTAAGTAGCTACCCGAATGAGCTAAGGGGGACTACTGATTGCCTACGGCGCGTGACTAGAGGCAAGGTA